>CAYXOO010000022.1:0-19200 GCA_964466845.1 uncultured Desulfurococcaceae archaeon | reverse complement strand
GCTTTACCCCAGTGTAGGAATCTCAATCTAACAACTCTGTCATAGCTAGAGCTCGGCTTTATAGCAATAGGCTTTATATGGCCAGAGCCTTCTACCTCTATACCTAGTCCACCAATAACTATTGATGCATGGACTTCTCTATCACACTTGTTTGTTACACGAATCAATACTCTAGACACAGATCCCTCACATGGTTTGTCTAGAACTCTTATCTCATCAACACGTATACTCTCAATCCTAGGCCTCAGTAGCTTATCGAACTCTCTAATCCATGTATCAATTATCTCTGGAGCCCAGAACTCGCTCCACCAGTAATCACTATCCATTGCATGCCATAGACACCATCTTGCTCTACGGCTATACTCGTCTCTACCACGTATCATTCTCTCATAGGCTCTCAATAGCCTATAGCGTGTAGCTATTCTAACCCAGTACTCCTCATGCTCCCTCCGTTCTCCTCTCCATTTCTTAAAACTACCTAGCCATGTATTAGTTGGTATGTGTCTTAAGACATGCTTAGCTGGCACATCACGGTACATCTCGGCTAAGTGGCTTAGTCTTATAAACCCGTCTCTATCCATTGCTATGAGATACTGTATCATTTTGTCTAGGAAGAAAGCTGTTAGTGGTGGGTTCTTTGAGAAAACCATCCAGTTTTCACCATCAAGTGCTACAACTAGTGTCTTAACACTATTGTCAAGCCACTTCTTAGCAACTAGTAGGCTGTACTCGTATGCATTCCTCCATGCATGTCCTTCGTCTACAAAGTTGTTTCTAAAACTAAGTATATTGCTTAAGTAGTTGTCTCTAAAGAAACACGTTATATAGTCTCCAGATGCTGTATTCAATACAATGTATGGCTTATACACTCCATTCTTATCTCCTTCTGCTCTATAGTAGTGGAACTTGTCGTCTAAGACCGTATACTCTACACCATTAGCTCTGTATATCGGTATAAGACCCATTGAGAAGGCCATCTCTGGTGTCCATAAACCCTTTGGTTCATAGCCTAGGGCTTTAACAGTTACTTCTCTACCATAAGCAGTTTCTTCATCAACAATATCGCTTGCATCAAGTACATCTACTAGGAAACCAGCTATAGTGTGTGCGTATAGGCTTGTCAGTACATCTATTTGTCCATTCCTAGCAGCTCTCCTGTATAGATCAAGTGTTTCTCTAACAAGACCTACCTCAAAACACTCACTACTGTACTCCTCACCAGATACAAACCTTACACCTTCCTCAATAGCTATTAGCCACTGGTATAGTAGGCTAGGGCTTAGATTATATGTTGCTCTATAGTCTCTATACCTACTAAGCATTTGTGCATGGTAGTGGTATGGTCCATAGCCATAGGGTGTTAGATAACCACCCCATACATAGACGTATGCCCATGGAGCATGGATACGTTTGTCAGGGCCGTAGTTGGGTGCTTGGTGGTTGTGCCAGACTATTGTATGGTAGAATGGATCCCTCTTACCTGGGTCGTCTACTATAAAGCATGTCTTATCAACCAGTCTATCACCAATATATAGCTCGATACAGTGTTCACCAGTCTCTTCCCTAACAGGTATATCCAGTGGTTCCTCGGGTACATTTACAACAGTGTCTTTACCAATACTAATACTCCCGTTATAGAGCATGCTACGGTTATTTGAGTATACATAGTCTATCCTAACACTTACACTACCTGGTACACTAGAGTGTATTCTAGCAAAGACCTTCTCTAAACCACCTGGTTTAATAATAGGTTTCAAAGGTATAAGGTATGCTCTTACGCCATTGTATTCACGTGGAGCAACTAGTGCTTCAGCCATTACATCTATACACCCTTAGGATAGACTCTTGGATACAAGTCTCTATATATCTCTAGCGTCTATTTCCTCTAGCCAGGGTGATCCAGGTGGGATAAAACCTTATATAACAACCTAGACTCTATAGCTAGTAGTAGAAGATTTTGTTGATAAGGTGGTTATTGTGGGTAAAAGACTCGGATCAATAGTTATTCTCATACTCATACTAGTAAGTATAGCATCGTATACAAGCTACATAGCTAGTGGGCAGGGTGGTAAACTATACATTATGTTTATATGGCACTATCACCAGCCATGGTACTATAATGCTAATGAGACAGGCTTTGTACTTCCATGGGTTAGGATGCATACTATAGGTAACTACTATAAGATGGCTTATATACTATCCAAGCATCCAGACATTAAGGTGACATTTACATTTAGTGGATCACTGCTTGTACAGCTTAGAGACTATGTTGATAAAGGTCTTATGGACTATAGACAAGTTATATCATGGAAAATAGCTAATGGAGAGCCTTTGACTGCTAGAGAAGTATATGATATGATCAAGATACCTGGTGGGTTCTTTGATATAAACTGGCCTAGAATAGTTGATCAGATAAGCCGTTTCTCAAACCTACGTAGTAAAGCACAGTATGCATTCCGTGTATGCTCCCAGCTACCATTGTCTGAGGAAGAGTTTGTAAAGTGTGTTGCAGATACCTTCTCTGAGGGTAACTATAGTAGTCAGAGAATAATAGATCTGGCTGTACTATTCAACCTATTCTGGATAGACCCATTGGTTGCGCAGGAGGAATACCCAGACATCTATAGCCTCATGGAGCGTGCAAGACAAGGTGTTCCAATGTATACTAGAGAAGAGCTTAGGAGGGTATTAGAGGTTCAAGAGGATATAATATCAAAGACTATACCATTGTATAAACAACTAGTTAGTAGTGGGCAAGCAGAGATCATACCAGTACCTTATAGCCACCCGCTAGCACCAGTAATAACTGATTTTGGGTGGAGAGAAGACCTTGCAATGCATATAAGGAGGAGTATCGAGTTATTCAACGATGTATTCGGTTATACACCAGTTGGTATGTGGCCTGCTGAACAAGCTATCAACGAGTATGTACTAGAGGTTATGGCTGGTAATGGAGTTGAATGGATTGCTTCTGACCAGAGCATACTAGATAAAGCTGGTGTTGATGCATCTAGTCTAGACAACTATGGTGTACCATGGTATATAGACTCCAGTGGTAACAAGATATACTTGTTCTTCCGTAACACAGAGCTTAGCAACCTTATAAGCTTTGAGTATGCTAAGTGGAGTAGTGAACAAGCTGTAGATGACTTGATTAATAGGATTAAGGCTATAGTACAACAAGCTACCGGGCCAAGATTCGTAGTTATAGCACTTGATGGAGAGAATCCATGGGAACACTATGAGAGCTTTGGAGACAAGTTCCTAGACCTACTCTATACCAAACTCAGTGAACTACAGAGCCAGGGAGTCATAGAGACTACTACTCCACACCAGTATCTACAACAACATGGTAGTGAGGCTAAGGAGCTACCTCTTAACACCTATACATATCTTGACTTGGAGGGTAGGGATATAGCTGATATACCATGTGATAGCTATGGTGATGCATACGATAACCTGCCAAGGAAGACAGTGCAAGCACACGTACCAGAGGGTTCATGGGGTGGTGGTGAACTAACTATATGGATTGGTGATAGACAAGAGAATACTGCTTGGATGTGGCTTGCTAAGGCACGTGAGGATATACTAGATGCACTAGGTGTAGACTCAATCACGGATGCATACAATGTAGCACCAGATGCTGTAGAGTACTTGTTACGTGCAGAAGCTAGTGACTGGTTCTGGTGGTACGGTGGTGATGGAGGTGGTTCTCCAGAACCATTCGATCCATTGTTTAAAGCATTCCTACGTAGAGCATATATAGAAGCTGGAGCAACACCACCTGACTATCTAGAGACAAGCTTCTATCCAGACGGTACATCACGTGGATGGATTAATCCAGAGACACCAAAGCCGTTAACAGCTACTATAGAGGTTGATGGATACCTAGATGACTCATGGAGTAGCTCTATAGAAGCTGGTGAAGGACTAAACGTATCTATTGGCCCAGACTATATCAAGTATGCATACGTAGCTGTTGATGGAGAAGGGCTTACAATAGCTCTTGTACCATGGGATGAGAGTGTATTGGGTGATGATAAGCTAGAGATAGGGATATACACTACATCTCCAAGGCGTAGCCTAAGCCCCTATAATCCGGGATACAATGCTTATCCAAGGAGTAGTGCTAGAGTTGATCTAGGTCTAGGTATAGCTTTTGAAACACTATTGAAGCCAGCTAGTGGAGAGGGCTGTGTTAGAGCAGCTAGTGGTGATGGAGACTACTACTTGTTGTACAAGATAAGTGTTTCTGTAGGTGATGTAGTAGAAGCTAAGATCCCATGGAGCTACCTTGGTGTAGTAGCAGGTGATACATTGTTCCTAGCAATAGCTGTCTACTACAACGGTGATATAGTAGAGTACTCTACAAGACTTGGAAAGACCTATCGTCTCCAAGTACCACGTGGTGTAGCTGCAGCTACTGGTGAGGTAATCATTGAGGTAGAGGATCCTGTTGGAGATGATGATGGAGCTGGTGGTTACCAGTACCCATTAAACCCTGTATTCAAAGACGGTGTATTCGATATAACATTATTCCGTGTAACAGACTCTGGCTCAAAGATAGTGTTTGAAGTGCAAGTTAGAGAACTAGGTGGTAACCCATGGGGTGGACCAAATGGTTTCTCAATGCAGTACATACACATATACATACACACAAGCTTACCAGTAGAGGGCCGTACAGATACCTATGGATTAAACGTTAACATATCAGACTGGTGTGCATGGCATACAGCAATACTAATAGCTCCTGGATGGGGTACTGAGCCAGTACCAGATGGGCAGAGAGCAGCTATCTACTACTACAACGACACAGTTATTGTACAGGACGGAGAGTTTAAGGTTAGAGCTGATGAGACTACATCAACTATTATAGCTGAGGTAAGCAAGGATATACTACCAGATGTACAACACATTGATAACTGGACGTTTACTGTAGTACTTACAAGCTATGACGGCTATGGAGAAATGCGTATACGTGGATTCGGTGTTAGTGCGGAAGAATGGGTTGTTGGGACTGGTGATAAGTATGCACAAGCTATTGTGAAGGGTATAGTACCACGTGTAATGGATATTGTTGCTCCAACAGCTGATGAGCAATACGCTATGCTGAACACTTTCGATCCAAATACTGGTAGATTAGCAAGGATATATGGTGTAAACAGGACATCTATTGGGAAACCAGGTGCTATAACAAAGACTGTTACAGAAACAGCTACTACAACACACACGTATACCACTACAGTCTATGTATCAGGGAATACTACAGTGCCAGTAACAGGCTATACAATGACAACAACAGTTACAAAGACAGAGTATGGTGGAGGAGGCTATGGAGTAGTACACTTAATAGCATTCCTATTGATAGGACTAGCAATTGGTATAGCAGTTATAGCCTTTACCCCACTAAAGAAGAAGGTCTAGTAAATAAGACTACTCTATATAATAGACAATACTCTTTTTAAACCATAGAGGAACAGCCCATCATTAGCTATATAACCGGTAGATACAGTAGTGGTAGAGTAGAGAGGGGCTGTCCACTTGGCTAGAGTAAGACTAGTAGATGTAGTCAAGAGGTTTGGGAAGACAATAGCTGTAGATCATGTAAGCCTTGATATAAGAGATGGAGAATTCTTTGCTCTCCTAGGACCTAGTGGTAGTGGTAAAACAACTACACTAAGACTCATAGCTGGTTTAGAAGTGCCTGATGAGGGAGAGATATATATTGATGATAGACTGGTAAACCATGTACATCCAAAGGATAGGGATATCGCTATGGTGTTCCAAAACTATGCACTATACCCACACATGACAGTCTATGAAAACATTGCATTCCCACTGATAGCACGTAGGAGAGAGCTAGGGCTTAGTAAAGAGGATATTAGGAAACGTGTAGTAGAGATAGCACGTATGCTTGGTATAGAAGAGCTATTGAACCGCTACCCTAGCCAGCTTAGTGGTGGACAACAACAACGTGTAGCACTAGCTCGTGCACTAGTACGTAAGCCTAAGGTATGGCTACTAGACGAGCCATTGAGCAACCTAGATGCTAAACTAAGGCTATTGATGAGAGCAGAGCTTAAGAAGCTACAGAGAGAACTAGGTGTAACAACAATCTATGTAACCCACGACCAAGTAGAAGCTCTCTCTATGGCCGACCGTATAGCTGTTATGGATAAGGGTAGGGTACAACAAGTAGGTACACCACATGAGCTATACTATAGGCCTGCAAACACTTTCGTAGCAACATTCATTGGCTCACCACCTATGAACCTTATAGAATGTAGGCTTATAGAGCTTGATAAGGAGGAAGTCTATAGTAGAGGCTATGGTTTCGAGGGTAGAGAGTCTACTAACTACATACTAGAGTGTCCAGGATTCAGAGTAGCTGTTTCAAGGAAGATAGCAAGTGTTATTAGAGAGCAGAGTAGTGGTAACGAGTTATTGCTTGGTGTTAGACCAGACTTTATGAAGATACATATGGCTAAACCACCATGGGATGATATAGCATCTGCTAACGTAGTTGTTGTTGAGCCTCTCGGCTCAGAAAACATTGTTACAGCAAAGATCGACGATACCCTAGTTAAGATAAAGACACCACCAGATACAAGGCTTGAAATGGGTGTTGAGATATATGTTGAGATAGACTGGAGTAAAGCATTATTATTCGATAAAAAGACTGGGAAACTAATCGTATAGTACAGTACCCTATTCTAGGAAACACTATACACACATCATATACTGTACAAATACTATAGCTAATATAGTAGATAGGTATAAAACTATAGTAGATAATAATAAGGCTTAAAAGGGGTGTATTGTATGACTAAAGCTCTAACAAAAGCACAAGCCATAATAATAGTCGTAATAGTTATAGTAGCAGTTGTTGCAGGAATATTACTAACACTACCAAGTGGAGGAGGTGGAGCAGAAGCTACAACTCCAATAACTACACCAACTACGACACCAACATTAACTACTACAGCTACTGGAACATATGTAACAACAATGACTACAACTATATACATAGCAATACCCACCACGATAGAACAAACCAAGACATCAACGATAACTATAACACAGACGTATACAATAACAGAGACATTAAGACCAGGGCTTTCTGTGGTTTTCTTTGGTAACACACCAATACGTGTACCATACTGGCTTAAAGACTTTGCAGATAAGTGTAAATCTGGAGAGATAGAGACTATAGAGATAAACTTCTGGACACAAATGGCTAAGTTTGAAGAAGATACTATAAAGGAAGTTATTAGCATGTTTGAACAAGAATACCCATGTATACACATAAGGTACACGAATATACCCCCTGGTGCAGGTATTGGAGAGCTTAAAAACCGTGTAAAAGCTGCTGTACAAGCTGGTAGTGTTGAAGAAGGTGTAGACGTGTTTACATGGGCTCATGACTGGACTGGAGAACTAGCTGATGGTGGACAGATTGTTGAGTTAAACAGGTATCTTCCAGACGAAACCCTAGCTGATATACGTAAACAATTCACTCTAATGGCTTACGAGGCTGGCAAGTATGGTGTTAGACACTATGGTCTCCCATGGGCTGCTGAAGCACTAGCATTAATTGTTAATAAGAAGCTTGTAGACCATGCTCCAGAGACTTTTAATGAGATGAAACAGGTTATGGAGCAATACTATAACCCAGATGTAGACACTTATGGTATAGCCTATGAGTTTAGTGCATACCATATATACCCATGGATTACAGCTTTTGGTGGATACTACTACGATGATATGGAGGATAAAGTTGGTGTAAACACTACTGGTACTAAAGAGGGTGTAAAGTTCTTTATACAAAATATACTACCGTATATGGATGTATCTGATCTCGGTAAAGACTACCAGCTAAGAATATTCACAGAAAATAGAGCACCATTCATAATAACAGGTCCATGGGATATACCTAAGATAAAAGAGGCTCTTGGAGAAGACTTTATAGTAGCACCAATACCAAAGATAGATGATCAACATATACCAAAACCCTATGTTGGTGTAAAGCTATTATGGATGACCCCACTAGCTGTAACATCACCACTCCGTGGTAATGCAACACTATTGTTTATGCTATGGTTTACACTAAACGATGCATCACTAAAGAAGCTTGTTGACAAGGCAGGCTTTATACCAGTTAAGAAGAGCCTACTAGACTATGTTGAACAACACAGGGATGAATACCCAGTAGTATTTGGTTTCTCGCAATCAGTACAACAAGGTGTACTAATGTCTAAATCTGCTAAGATGGCTAAGGTATGGAATATAGGTACTTACCTACAAGCAATAATAGGGAACTATACAACTACACTAATAGAGACTAGATCACGTGAGAAAGCTGTTGAAACAGCTGTAGCAATGGTTGATCAAACACTAGATGCTTGCTATAAGGATATAATGAAAGCCTTAGAGAAGGAGGAGAAGAAATAAAAACATGTTTCTATAAAAGAATTTTTTCTCCTCTACAAACACTACATAAATACTACTTGAGCTAGTGTTTAAGGAATCTTTATAGGGGTTTAGAGTATATCTCTAGCCTAGGTAAAGGAATGTAGTGTAGGTGGGTTGTATTAATGTCTAAGAAGACTAAGAAACTAAAGCTTTACCCAACAAGAATTGCTCTCATACTAATAATACCGAGTCTAGCACTCTATCTATTCTTTACAATATGGCCTATATCATACTCTATATTCCTTGCATTCACTAACGCTAATGAGAAAAATATTGCTCCAGCACCAGAGAAGATTAAAGAGTTAGAACTTGAGAAAAAATGTGTATTAGAAGCTAATAAGTCGAGAGAAGAAATTATAGAGAGATTTAGATTTGTATATGAGAAAGTAGTTGATGCACAGGAGAAGCTCCTAGAAGTAAATGATACATTGTATAAAGCATATATTATGAATAGAACTATTAATTCAACAGAACTATATGGTATAATAGGTGCTATTGAAGAAGCATACTATGATATCGATGATGCACAACTTAAGGCTACAAAAGTATTCCCTTGCTCCTACAACGTATCAGTCGATCCAGGGCCAACGATTAAAAACAACTTATCAGCTGTTTCAGTATTCTTATCAAGTAATTTATCAGCAAGGCTTAATGCATATAGAGTTACTGGATTAAAGCCTAGTGATATACCAGGCATACTTGATGCTATAAATAATACATTATACAGGATCAACTTAACACTTACTAGTATAGAAACAGTGGCTAAGGATTTCGATGGTTTTATAAAATCTGTTCTAGAGGATATTGATAATAGGATTAGTGAGTTGCAGCTAAGGTTTGTTGGTCTAGAGAATATTAATGAATTACTACATGACTCTAGATTCATATATAGTATATATAAGACACTATTATTTGTGGTAACTAGTGTACCATTGAAAGTAAGTGTTGGTGTACTACTAGCATTCTTCTTCTCATCAGAACTAATCTATGGCAGAAAGATTATGAGAGCACTACTCCTTACTCCATGGGCCATGCCAGTACTATTGTCAGTAACTACGTGGCGTATGATGTTTGAACCCGGTACCCCACTGCAACAAGCATTTAGTTATCTAGTAGGTCATGATTTCCTATTGTTTGCTGGGTGTGAATGGGATGCATTCATACTTTACAATATCGTGGAGATGTGGCTTGCTTATCCATTCATAATGACTGTTACAATGGGTGCTATAGCTGGTATTCCTAAGGAGATTATTGAGGCTACGTATATTGATGGAGCAGGTGTATGGCTTAGATTCCGTAAGGTTCTCTTACCACAGGTTATAAGGCCAGTGTTATTCGCTACAGTACTAACTACTGGTGCTTCACTACAAGCGTTTATGGTACCACTTCTAATTAATGGTGGTGGACCAACAGGTCTTATAAAGATCCCTGGTTTAGAGCCTAGGTATGGTAATTATAACGAGTTTCTAATACTCTATGGCTATGACCAAGCACGTATTTATAACGAGTACGGTCTCGCATCAGCTGTTTATCTAGTTGTAGTGGTTTTCCTAGCCATATACGTGCTTGCATGGCTTAAGATAGCTTATAAGAGGGAGTGATCATGGTAGAGAATACTAAGAGGGATTATGCCGGCGTCTTTAGGCATGGACTAACATTCTTGTTTACAAGGTATGGTGTACGTATAGTTGTTACAGTCATTGGTGTATTGATTGTATTTACACTATTGTTTCCAATACTATTCGCTGTACTTACATCACTTGTTAAGGGAACTATTGTTACATCACTAGATATCTCAAAGTATAACTTGACGTTAGAGAACTATGTAGAAGCAGTAACTGATCCAGAGTTTATAAGAGCTACATCTACAAGCATAGTAGTCTCTATACTGAATATCATAGTAGCTGTAGTTGTTATAACACCAGCGGCTTATGCTTTCTCTAGATTCAAGTTCTGGGGTAGAGACACACTATTATTCACCTATCTAGTCCTTAGCCAAGTTGGTGGAGGATTCGGTGTAGCAGCTGTTATAGCATTATATGTATTCTTATTAAAGCTACAATCAATAGGTATACCACTGCTTGGAAACCCGCTTGTACTACCACTAATCTATACAGCTGGAGCAGTACCCTTCCAGACATGGTTGTTGAAAAGCTATTTCGATAACCTACCCAAAGAGCTTGACGAGGCAGCATTTATTGATGGTGCTAGTTGGAGCCAGATAGTATTCAAGATAGTATTGCCTGCTTCAAAGTCGGCCATGGTTATAATAGCTATATTCGCCTTCATGGGTGCATGGGGAGAGTTTATTATAGCTGATTTCCTACGTGTAAGGACTATAGCTGCATACCTCTATGTTACAGCAGCTGGTCTCCATGGCCCAGACTGGCCTGCTTTTGCTGCACGAGCAATATTGTTTGCTATACCAGTAATAGTGCTCTATTGTGTTGCACAGAAGTATATTGGTGAAGCACTAAGGTATGGAGCTACAAAAGGCTAGTCTCTATAGACTCTGGCTTTCTCCAAGGCCCTCCTATAGCACTCTAGAGCCATAGAAGCTGATCTATCCCATGAGAACTCTTTAGCTCTCCTAATACATGATTCCCTAATCTTCTCTGGAGCACTAGGGTTTTTGAGTAGTAGTGTCTTTAGTTCTTCATCAACAATGTTTTCTACGAGACTCCTCCACACGGTACTCCATGGCTTATAGTAGCTGGTCTCCATAAACAACGCTAGATCAACTATTGATTCTATTAGACAAGATATACAGTTCCTATCAATAAGCAATCCAGTACCTAATACACCATTCTCCCTAATATCAAGTATTGTTTCAGCTAAACCACCTGTCTTGAAAGCAACAACTGGTGTACCGACAGCCATTGACTCTAAAGCCATTAAGCCGAAAGGCTCATACCTACTTGGGGCAACGTATACGTTAGCAGCTATATGGGCTAATTTGTATATAGATGGTGTATAGCCTATAACTACTCTAAGGTTCTCATGGAACAGCATTGATTTACTAACTAGTCTCTCTATAAGACTTGTATCGTTAGAGACTGGTAGTGGGAACAAGAGTATCTTTACCTTGTTATACCTATAGACTATATCTTCTACTCTATCAACTATTATGTCAAACCCCTTCTGTCTTACAAGACGGCCGGTCATAACTATTAATGGTCCATCCTCTCTAAACGGGTGTACTCTCCCACATCCTCTAAACGGGTACTTCTTGACTCTACACAAATACTCTCTAACACTCTCGTATGCAATAAATGGCTCGTTATCTCCTAGTCTACCAAGAGCCTCTAGTAGCAAGTACTTTCTAAGCACAAGTTTTTCTCTACCAATACCCTCTCTAGTTATGGATAAACCATGTTGTCTACATACTTCCTCTAAGATAACCCTATAATCCCAACTAGTACCATTGTATATTATACACGCCTTCTCCCTAAGATCCCGTCCTAGAAAACCAAGTATGTACTCCATATAGTTTCTACTAACACTAGCTATACAGTCAGCTACCAATCCAATGTATCTCTCAAGCAGTCCTCTAGAAAGACTAGTTGTGTCTAAGAAGCTATTCCTTTTACTACAGCCTCTATAGTAATACTTGATCACGGCATGTGGGTTGAATCCATAATACTCTAGATACTCTCGATCAATCTTCATTCTAGACAATAAGTGTATCTGGTAGACTATCCCGGGGTATATACCTAGGTTGTTATAGAGGTTTTTTAGTGCAAGCAATACTGGTATAGAGTGCCAGTCATTACCATGTATTATATCTGGGTATATATTGTCTTCAAGCATTTTCTTAGCATAAACTAGTACACCTGCTTTGAAATAATCTATCTTACTAGCCATGTCACCACTATATACATGTTCATCCTCTAGTATACTAGATGATACAACTATATGTGGAGGACTAGTGTTTACCTCATAGACAATGACTTCTCTACCCTTATGGATAGCCCTGGCTATTTCTCTAACACTATACCTCTCTCTAACAGAATCGATCCCGCCATGGGATGGTGTAATAACTATTGAGTCAACACCCTTGCCACGTAGAGCTAGTGATAGAGAGGAAACAGCTTCTCCAAGGCCACCTACCTTGCATATGTTCTTTGACTCAAAAGAGACTATCCATACTCTCTCTATAGAATCCATATACTCCACCACAGTATAACTAGTCTAGACCCTTAGAGAGTTATAGAGTTTAGTATACCATGTATCAATATTATCTCACTTCAACAGTAGTGCTTATCCATTTCAACCCTTTTTCACCCTCAAAATAAACTATAAACTCGTGTTGACTACCCGGCTTAATACTAGTGTTCTCTAGGATAACCGAGTCAACGTATATCCTCCCAGGCTTGATCTCTATAAAGTCTAGATCACGTGAGTACTTGTTATCAATACTGATCTTGACTAGTCTAACGCTATTATCACCTATATTAGCAATCCTATACTCTATGTACACTAGAGAACCATTGCTTGTCTCAACAGCTTTTACATCAACAAACTCTATAACCAATGCATCCAATACAAGTTCTCTAGCTTGTCTACCAGACTCTACTACCTCATAGAACATACGAAGCCATATAGATACTGTAGTAAATAGTGTGAATGAAAAGACCAGTAGTGATGTAAATATGAATAGTCTTAGCCTACTAGCCATGTACCCGCTTCCTCATTATAGAGAGTGTTATAACTTGCTTAAATTCTTCACCAGGCTTTAGTGAAAGCCTGTATATAGGCATGATAGCTATTCCCTCGAAATTCTGTAGAATACCCTTCTCTGTACGTGTAGGCATGTTTAGTGGTGAAACCCAGTATTCTGTAGAACTACTTGTCTCTAGCACTACATCATGGAACACAGGTGATTTAACTGTGATTTTCTCTGTAACACCACTCCATGCTTCACTATATGGTTTATCAATACCGTCTACACTATAGCCTATGAATCCTTCTCTACTCTTCTCTCTAGGCATTTTAGGAGCTATACAGTATTCTAGCCCTAGTATACCATCGACTACTCCATCACCTTGGTTCTCAAGCCTATACTCTATCCTTATAGAAGGCTCTCTATCACCCACAATAATCCTCTTCTCGATGAATAACTCGATAGGCTTCCTACCGCGTGGGTAGTAGTATGCTATACGTCTAAGAACAACTTCTCCATTCTCACCTACACGGCTAGAGTATCCACTAAGTGCTAAGTCGCTCCAGTCTATAAACGGTGTATTGTTTACCCAGTCGTAGAGGGTAGCATAGGGAGCCCATAAGTGCTCACGAGCTGCTACACGACGATACCAGTCTGGATTAAAACCTGTACCCTCTAGGTATGGCTCATAGTATCTAGTCATAGTGTTTAACAAGTTGTGTTCATAGCCCTCCTCCTTATAGTCTAGCTCGAACAATGTACCTCCATCGTTTGGCTTTATATAGGCGTTTAGAAGTGGTGTTTCAACAATTATCTCCATAGAGCCATCGTAGTCAAAGTCTACCCTCTTGATAACCCGGTTAGACCCTCTATAATACTCCATTGATTCCTCAGCTATCCTCTCAGCTCTTATAAGGTACTCATATACTGCTTGCCGGAGATGGGTAAGATATATACCACCGAATAACCCGTGCCAGTACGCATCATTGCATTGTGCTAGATGGTATAGTCTCCATGTGTCTGGTGATACACCTGCTTCTCTAAGCTTCCGTCTAACCCATAGCATCTTCTTATGCATATTATTGCTCTCACGATACTTTACCAGGAAGTTACGGAAGTACCCACCACTCCATTCAAGCATCTTATCATAACTACCTGGCTGTGGGTAGATGAGACCCCTAACACCATATATCTCAAGATACTCGCTTGGATGGAGGGTCTCTACAAGACCCTTCTTATCCCTAAGCATTTGGAAGAAGTTATCTAGCCACCACCTAGCCCACTCACGATCCCTCCACTCACCAAACTTTTCTGCATCACTACCCCATAACAGGTATCTAGAGCCAGATTCATCGCCACGGCTCATCATATAGTTGAATACTTCCTCGTGGCTCCTCCATGGTAGTATGTAGCGTAGACTAGTGTCTATAAACAACATCTTAACCATGTAGCCACTATCTTCTGTAACCCAGGCATACAACGAGTCATCTCCGCTTCGTCCACTACGATACAGTATGCTATCATCTACAACAACATACTCTATACCATTACGTGCAAGTGGCTCAACAATATTAGGCTCCCAAACCCTCTCTGGAAGCCATAGACCACGTGGTTTAAACCCAAAGTATCGATCAAATACTCTAATGTACTCTCTAACCTGGTAGTACCTATCCTCCAACGGTATTATAGGAAGTATTGCTTCACCAAGACTACCAGCTAGAAACTCTATAGAGCCGTAGTCATAAAGCTTAGCTATGTCGTCAAGCCACTCTCTATAACTCTCCATCATAGTGAGTAGTAGTGGACCACTAATATGTATAGTGACTTTTATATCTGGGTAATCCCTAAACACGTCAAGGAGTAAACGGTAGCAGTTATCATATACCCTCTCAACAACCCAGTCAAGCTGGCCAGCTGGTTGGTGAAAGTGTATTATGAATATAAAGTTTATCCTAGCCAAAGACTATCCACCTACAACCCTAATACCTCATCAGAGATATACTAGATATATAGAGAATAGACTAAATTATAAGTATACTCACCTAACTTAGTATAGCATGGTGTTGATTAGACAGCTATAGAGTCGATGCACTAGCTGTATACCAGGAGATCAGGTGGTAGAGGAGCTATATAGCCTATGGTGCTCCATAGGATAACTTGACACATGCCGCTACATAACAGGATTACTAGTATGTACTGAGGTAGTATTCATAAGTAAGGTATAGGCTCAAGAAAGTCTCTATAAACCAGTCTTGCATATACCTTAGTGTTGTAGTTGTTGATGGAGTTAAGTGTATTGAATGAATACTCCTAACATGTTCTTAGAGAATAGTTGCTAGGCCACTATTGTTTTTAAACAAGAATGGAGTACGGTATATTGGTTTATGCATCAAGGTATCTAGACAGGGATATACCTATTGAAACACTTGTTGATGCAGGGAATAGTGTTTCCTATAATAAACTATAGCCTAAGATGTATCAGTTATTTGAATAGATATGATAAGGGAGGCTACTAGAGTAAACCGTTTATTAAGGTAATACCAAGTAAGTCGATGCAAGCGTGTCATAGCCTACTAGACCATCATGGTTGAGGCGTTAATACAGTAAACTATATGCTACATCATCTACTAAAGGGGCTTGTTTAATGAAAAACTAGTATTTAATACAACGAGTATTCAAGCCGATAAAGAATCGTGATAGACAGTCGTCTAGGAAAATACTTGGGAGCTTATGGGATAAAGATTTAGTCTTCCATGTACTCCTTAAAACTTACTTCTCTACCTTTCTTAACAAACTTTATCCTTAGATCAGGTTTTACAGGTATACCAAGCCTATGTAGGAGCACTAGCGTTGTGTATCCATCAAATTCTCTAACAACGCCTCTACGTAGTAGTTCATAGAATACTCTAATAGCTAGTGGGTATAGCTGTGGGTATAGGTTCTTAGCTTTCTCCATAAGCTCTACAGCTTTCTCATCACCTAGTTTACTCCATACAATCCTTTCTATATCAACAACTGTTTTCTCACGAGGCTTCTTAGCAAGCTCTCTCATATACTTCTTCAACAACTTAGCCTTAAGGCTCTCAGGTAGTTCTTCAGCCATTTTCTACCACCTATTCTTTACACTATTATAGACTAGATAATCACTTATCCCTTAAATAATGTTGTGTATTCTCTACATTAGAATACATGGAGCAATTCTTTCCTAGACTCTAGTATAATCCTCTATAATATACCTTGTTCCTCCATACAGTCTTCTCTACCAGATTATTCTTCTCTAGATAGTCTAGTGTATAAGCTATATCACTATATGGTATGTTAAATGCATTTCTTAGCTCCAATAGTGTTAATGGTCTACGTAGCAGTAGGTTATATATATCCTCTACACTAGCCTCTACAATGCCCTTATACCTAGTATTTAATGGCTCGTATAAAGCCTCAACAAGGAATCCTTCATCAACTAGCATCCTAGATACATTCTCAATGATCCTCTTGGAGACTGGTTTAACACCTTGTGATGCAGGCGGTCTATGTAATGTAGTCAATAATATCTTGTACAACCGGGTCTTCTTAAGAAACACTATTAGTTCTTCAATAGCTTCTCTAACCCAGTTCCCATAACCGCTTGTATCAACAATTGTGTATTCAACAACAATCTTCTCTCTAACACTAGTTGGTAGACTAGCTATTACCTTGGCTATAACTGATGGTTTAAGGCTGCAACATGGATCGTTAACTAGATCGTATAGATCACTAGATACAGCATCAATCTTAACATATATCTTGTCAAAAGCTTGTAGAAACAACTTGTCTCTATAATATACTATTGGGTACAGTGTTGTCTTAACTAGTAGTCTCGGCTCTATAGATTCTCTCCTACAATACCCTAGGACTTCTCTTACATTATCTGGAGTAAATACATTGAGTAAAGGGTCTCCTAGTCCATTGAATAGTATTGTCTCCATTACACCTGCTTTACCATAGAGTCTATCTAGGTCATATACTATATTTGATGGTGTAACTAGTGATAATGGCTTTGTAGTTGATATTGACTCTCCCTTTATACTACAGTATATACAGTTTAGTGGACACTTTCTTGGCGGATTAAGTGTATCAATCAACACTATATAGTCTCCAACTCTACGGCTTGGATAGGGTCCTACTACACTATATATCCTCATCTCCTAGACCTTAGTACTGCTATATAGAATCCCTGGCTATAGTCTATATATGGGTATGTCCTATAAGTCTTATCTGATACACTGTATCCCCTATAGGCTTTGTTAATCCATGTATCTATCTCTACGGGTTCTCCATAGCCCTCCATGGTGATCCTCTCAATAACTTCTTCTCCCTCTAGCGGATGTATACTACATACACTATATACTACAGTGTCTACTCTAGACAATATGTTCCTAAGTATCATATACTGTATCCTATTATAGTAGTCCAGCTTAGTCCTACGCTCAATAGCTACCTTAACACCCGGGTCACCCGGTACTGCTCCACTACCACTACATGGTGCATCAACGACTCCTCGGCTAAACACATGTTTTGTCTCAATAAACCTGCTATCACTCTGTATCAACAATACATTATATAGTCCTAGACCTTGGTGCGTCATAAGCTTTGGAGTAACAAGTATCCTCTTCCAAGACTTATCAACACCCACATACCTATATGATGCATTACTATCAAGTATCATTACTAGTGCTAGTTTGTTGCCAGGTGCACAACATGAGTCTAATAGGTCTCCAGACGCTATACTATGGGCTATAACCGATACAATAGCACTAGCCTTGTCTTGTGGTACTACGTAGCCTCTGTGGAATGCTTCTAGACTGCTAGGCTTGACCCATTGTGGTTTGACAACTCTTAGTAGATATGGTATGTTCTTGTCTTGTTCTACTCTAACACCTTCTTTCTCCAATAGCTCTATAGCTTCTTCTACACTTGTCTTTAGAGTATTTACTCTAAGCCATATCCTTCTCTCGTTTAGCCTCCTAAGGTATTCTTCTAGGAACTTGGGTTCTAGGTGTCTAAGCAAGTCTCTTACAATGTATTCTGGATAGGAATACCTTATACTAAGCCTCTTGACAACACCTAGTCCACGTGTCTCCCTCTCAAGTATCTTCTCTAGTCTCCTAACACTATAGCCTATGCTACGATAGAAAGCTATTGCTCCACCCCTTTTACCCCTATAGCCGTGTCTTTGTGCAACCCATTTCAATCCATAATAGTAGAGTACTGCATAGTATCCAGTCTTGTATAGTGTACCACGTAGCCACTTTGGTACACGATACCTCGCAACTATAGCCTTGTAGGCTTTGTCATAGCTTATCCTTGTATGGATTATATAGTCTAGTAGTCTATTGAGGTAGAACTCCAGCCTAGCTGGTGGTGGTATAGTCTCCAAACCCTACTCCCTATACACAAAGCTATAGAGTAGTGGAGCCAGGATCGTGGTTGTTAAGGCTACGATTATTATAGTGCTATAGTCACCTATATCCAGTATCCCGTTATCAAGTCCAAGCTTCAATAATGCAGTCTCTAGTGCTCCACGACCAATCATTGCTGCACCAGCCGCAACCCCTTTCCTTCTATCACCAAGGCTCTTAATAGCTATTGGTGTACATCCAACTAGTTTACCAGCTATAGCTGCTGACAATGCTAGTATGTAAAGTACTGGTGATATAGTCGAGGGTGTTATCAATAAGCCTATGTATGTAAAGAACATTGGTATAAACAAAGCCTCTAGAACAACACTTAGGTCATCAATAAACTCTGTAATAGCAACACGTGTCCTAAGAAGCGGGTCATGGAACTCTCTACCACGACCAATAAACAAGCCAGCCATGTATGCACCAATTAGTTCACTTAACCCTATAGCTCTAGCTATTATTGATAATGTGAATGCTATTACAACTGATATACCAGCGAATAACGTGTAGTCTCTAGATAGTACTGTATAGAACTTGGTTATTTTCTTAGAGACTAGCTCGCTCAACCCAAATACTATTAGCATAAAAGCTATTGTAGCTACTGATAAGTAGCCTATATTATTA
>CAYXOO010000021.1:14944-19707 GCA_964466845.1 uncultured Desulfurococcaceae archaeon | reverse complement strand
GATAGTAGTCGAGGTAAAGGGATCATTAGAGTCCCCACGTAAAATAATAGGGCAACTATTGGAGTACGCTTCATACATCGAAGACTGGGGGTTAATAGAATTAAAGGAGGTATTAATAAGAAAAGGCATACTTAATCCCAACGATGATCTCCTAACCTGGTTGAAAACTCAGTTCACTGAATACTACGGTGAAGAACCAGATCTTAGTGAACAGAATATAAATATCAACCAGAAACTAGTCTTATTTTTACCAATACGTGATCCAAGAATAGAGAGAATAACTAGATACCTTAGAAGGAGAGGACTTGACATATACTATACTGTCTACAGCCTATATAAGGATGGAGAAACACTCTATCTAGTAACAAACGAGATAATAGGAAGCAATGTATCTCCACAAACAAGGCTACAAGCTAAGGAAATAATAAGTGTAGAAGAATACATAGAGATCTTCAAAAAACATGGACTAAATAATATTGCTGAAGTCATAGAACAATTATATGAGAAAGGAAAGGCATCCTCAAGGAAACAACTAAAACTAAGCGTAGCTGGAGGAAAAATATCCATATACTTCGATAACCCAGACACTTACCCACACATGCTATTATATGTAAATACTCCAGACATAATAAACAAACTAGCAGAAACCGCCAAACAACTAAACATACCATTAAAAGAAAACAAATTAAAACCAGGTCTAGCTCCAATAACACTAAAAGGCATAGATAAACTAAAACAACTAGACAATGTAATAAAACAACTTATACAACAATTAGAAACCTAAACGAACTAAAATATATGGATAGGATATTTCACAAATTATTGATGACGCTTCCCAAGCTAAGGCTCCAGAAAGGCTTCTACTACCCACTATTCCACCTAACAAGACAGAAGGAAATCGAGTCTAACCCTGTAGACGTTATCGCCTCTAGCATGATCGGTGGAGAAAGCATGGTACTAATAATATCTACACCAGAGCCTAGAGCTGCTGGAGTAATAGCAAACTTTGTCTACGAGAAAAAGACTGGTAAACCAGCTAGTACAGGAAAAATAATCCTCAAGGAAGCCTTAAGCCTTGGAGACGCCTTCTTTGGAACAAGCACTACCACCACAAAACAACAATACGTATACAAACCAGAACTAACCGAGGAGGAAGAGAAGAGGATCCTACGAGAAGCACAGTATAAGATGCACCACCAACTCTACGCCACAAGAATACTAGTCCTAGCCAAGGAGGAAGACCTAGTCTACGACATAGCAAGTAGCTTCAACCAATTCCCCTAAACAACTTCACATTCAAAGTAAGAAAACTAAACGAAAAGACCCTCAAAGAGATAAGAGAAACAAGCCAAGGAGGCTAGGGCTATTATTCAAGTACAAGAAGCTACCAATACCGAGTCCACATGACTTATCGGCCTACATAAACCTTCCTTCCTGCTCTAGATACATTACCAGTAAAAACAGCCTTAATAATACTAGGACCACCACCAGAAATACCTAGCTAAAAGAGGATTCATTAATGATTTGATTTTAGTTTAATGTTCTACTTAGATAATCCTTACTCTTCGTAAGAGTTCTTCCATGCCTTTTCCACCTGGATAGACCTCATCAATTACAGCGATACCATATTTACTGAGCCTGTTCTTGACATGCTGTGGAACTTTCTTTAACGATGCTAAAACCATTGTATCTGGTTGAAAGATCTCCTTGTAAGGAAGAATCTGGCTATTTGTATCCTTAGCCCAATACTTGTACTCTCGGTTCTTACACTCAATAATCATCTTTACTCTAAACCCTTGCATAAGCTCGTCACACATCATACCCCCGTGTATGATAGCGATATCAGGTCTTAAAGGAGCTCGACGTAATCTCCTTCTACGAAGTGTATCTTCTACACGTCTATAGAAATCCCTAAGCTCATCAGAAGCTTTTCTGTACCATAATATACCCCCACACATTGTATGAGGGTTCATATCAAATTCATACCATAGGGAACATAGACCATCTCTACAGTTAACTCTACAGTTAAATGATGCTATAGCGTAATACGAGCTTTGCTCAAAATTCAAGTATACTCTCTCTAGTCTATCAAGCCCATTCAATTCCATGAGTATACGTGCTACCACCCATAACTGGTGGATTTCCTTAGTCAAGGCCTCTAATGACTTCTTTCTAGCATTCTCGCTATATGGTATTAAGAAGGATAATGGGTAATTAGCTTGGCTGTTGATTTGGCAAGCAATAAGTCTTGTTAGCACTATATAGGGGGACCCTCTATTGAGGCTCTTTAATGTTGTAAAGGATATGCGCAACTCTTCAATCATTGGAACATAGTATTGTCTCCAGTCTATTTGGAGAAATCTTTTCTCGTGATATGTTAGGTGTGTTAGCTCAAAGTTATTGAGAAACGATAGGGGATACTCTTCTGTTCTTCTTTGACTATACTCCAGCGTTAAATCCTCAGCAGGGTACACGTATGCTTTACAGAAAATTCCACTATTGCTAGACATTATCTCAATAATATTCTTCCCTTGAAGCTTACTTAGATCTACAATATATTCAACCATGTCCTCGAAGATCCTCTTTTGAGAAATAGCGTAATGTGATATATGCATCAGCTTATTTCCTTCAATAACGTAGTGGTACTCACTACTACGACTTAAACCTGCATGACTTTCACGTACAGCGACAAACATGGTAACACAGACCTCTGCTCTAATATTCGTGGATCACAGTTATATGTAGTAACTATATTGTGATTGAGAATAAAAGAAAACTCCCTTATTGCCTCCTTGTATATATTCGCTACACCCATTATTACTTGAAACTAACAAATGATACCAAGCTGGTGAGAACAAACGGTATTACATGTATAGAGGGATTAAGCTATACCGCAAGATCAGTATTCGTAATCATTATAGAATCCTTTATCCCTTTGTCCTGTGAACTGGTAACTTTCATATCTTGTCCTAATAATCCTTGGTAGCTTAGGCAAAGCTATTACTCCACGGTTGATGTACCCGGTAGTCCCTATACCTAGCCCAATACCCCACCTAATAGCTCCTCTACCGCCACCCATAGAGCCCATCAAGTAGCCTCGAAGTGCATGGAAAGCTGGGAATACTGCATAACCTAGTAATGCTGAGGCTGCAAATTCGGCAAGACCGCTTCTACCAATGAACATTGAAGCTATGAATGGTATTGCTAAGCTGGCTATAGTAATAATTACTCTCACGATTGCTTCCTCGAGGCTGGATCCGGGTATGCCAGAGGCTCTTGCTACAGCCATAGAGATCATAGCACCAGCGATAAGCTGCACCAAAGCAAGCAATATAAGAGTTTCAATAAGCATTCAAGCTACACCACTTGTCCTAGACTTCACAGCTACAATGAGAACCTTCATAGTTATTGATACGTTCTCTATAATATATTGAGATCGATTAATAAATTAGATATCATTATGTAATATCCTTTAGCATTATGATGCAAGTCGACTACATTCAACGAGATGTTTCCAAGCATCTAATTATACCTAAGGAATAAAGAGGGATCAAAAGTATAATAATAGAATTACAGGTAAAGCGTAGAGCTCGAAAATCTTGTAAATTAATATAGAAGTGTTGGTGGAGGGGCCCGAACGTAAGGTATAGAGCCGGGGGCGGGATTCGAACCCGCGGTATAGCGGGTTTCTAGACGGGCGGTTTCTTCTAGTGAGCCACTGCAGCCCGCCGCCTTAGACCGCTCGGCCACCCCGGCTTCCCCTGTGTATCATACTTTTTTAGAGGGTTTTTAATTGCTTTGTCTATCAGTTTTCGTTCCCTAAGTCATCCATTGTGTGTCTTTAAAGACCAATTTCATCATCTATAACTTATTTTTCTCTAGTGTGGGGTATAAGTGTTGTCTAGTCCCGTATCCTTCATCATGTGTTCAGTATAGGACGCCTTCTTCATCCAAGATTGTTTCTCTAGAGGGATAGCTTATTATAGTGTTTCTCTCTAGTTATCTCTTAGCATTGGATTGCTTGTTTAGGGTGTTGTGTATTGGGGTATACTTTGGATGAACTAGCTATGGTTCTTGATAGGATTAAGGGTTATGGTGTAGAGTTTGTTGTTATAGGTGATACTGTTGTACAACTTGCTCTACGTAAGAAGGAGCTACGTGGCGACGTAGATCTCTATGTCTTTAAACCTAGTGTTGTTGTTGAGGAAGAATTCTATATAGAACTTGCTGAGAAAGAAGGGTGGCTATACTCTACAACAGAAGCTGGTACTCCAAGGATTGTGGCTCGTATTGGTGAGAAAGAGATACCTATAGAGTTCTATGAGAACATATTCGATATCTATATACCAGAAGAGATAGTGTCTAGAGCTGGTAGTATAAAGGCTAGTGGAGTAAGGATTAAGTTAATAAAACCAGAGGAATACATCGTATTAAAAGCTAGACAAGGAGTTGATCTAGATAAACTAGCTAGGTATATAAGAGAGCTTAAGAGTATTGATAAGAAGCTTATAGAAGAGACTATAGAGCTTATGCCAGAAGAAGATAGAAAGACCATTATTAATAGACTTAGAGAACTAGGTCTTAGACTCTAGAAGCTCAAGTAGATCGATTGTTTTAGAAAATCTTTTCCCAATGGGTAGTGAGAGTCTAACTCTATACACTCTCCCATGCACCTCAACTCTATACTCTCCACTACTAGTCTCTTCAACAACAACATCTCTCTCACTACCACCAATAGATACCTTCAACCTACCTCTAAACCT
>CAYXOO010000021.1:0-14844 GCA_964466845.1 uncultured Desulfurococcaceae archaeon | reverse complement strand
CCATATGATTATAGCAAGTATAGCTAGTACTAGGAATACAGTTAATACACCAGTTAATGATACAGTCAATCCATTGTATAATATATCCCAGGGACCAGCCATAGACACCTACACCTACCCTAGTAGTGAAAGGAATATACCAGCAACAACAGCTGTACCAATAACACCTGCTACATTAGGCCCCATAGCATGCATTAACACATAGTTCTCTGGATCCTCTTCACTAGCTAGTCTCTGTACAACACGTGCACTCATAGGTACAGCACTAACACCTGCAGCACCTATCATTGGGTTTATCTTCTCTCTAGAAAACAAGTTCATAGCCTTAGCAAGTAGTACACCACCAGCTGTTGATGCAGCAAAAGCTAGTGCTCCAAGAGCTATGATCTTTAGAGTCTCTGGCCTAAGAAACATGTCTGCTCTCATAGTACTCCCAACGCCTAGCCCAAGGAATATAGTGACTATATTCATAAGCTCTTCTCTAGCAGCTTTAGAGAGTCTCTCAACAACGCCTGATTCACGGAACAAGTTACCAATCATTATCATACCGATCAATGGTATAGCTGATGGTACAAGGAATCCTATGACAATCATTGTTGTAAGAGGGAATAGTATCTTCTCAGTCTTACTAACTGGTCTTAACTGTCTCATCCTAATCCTTCTCTCATCCCTAGTCGTTAAAGCCTTTATTATAGGAGGCTGAATCAATGGCACTAGGGCCATGTACGAGTATGCAGCTACAGCATTAGCTGCTAGTAGGTGTGGTGCAAGCTTTACAGTCAAATAAATAGTTGTAGGGCCATCAGCACCACCTATTATACCAATAGCTGCTGCTTCTTGTAAGTTAAACCCTAGTGCTATAGCTGTTAGTAATGCTATGAATACACCTAGCTGTGCAGCTGCTCCAAGTAGTAGCGACTTAGGATTAGCTATTAATGGTCCGAAATCAGTCATAGCACCTAGTCCAAGGAATATTAGTAGTGGTACAACTTCTGTATCAATAAGGTATTTCTTGACAAGATAGAGTAGCCCATAGGGTGGCTCGGTCAGTGTCTGTAGTGGTAGGTTTACAAGTATTGCTGTAACACCTATTGGTAACAGTATTAGTGGTTCATACTCCTTCTTTACAGCTAGGTATACTAGTAGGAGTCCAATACATATCATTACTATATTACCCCATGTTATGTGGAAGAAACCAGTATTTTCTCTAAGAAAATCATATACTAGGGACCAGTCCATAGCATCCACCCTCTACTTTATAGAGAGTAGTGGTTGTTCAGCTTCCACGTGATCACCTTCTTTGACAAGTATCTTCTCTACAACACCATCTCTTGGAGCTAGTATGTCTGTAGCCATCTTCATAGACTCTAGTACAACTACCTTGTCACCCCTATTCACCCGATCACCTTCTTTAACTAGGATCTTAAGTATCTTGCCAGCCATAGGTGCTTTAACAACTTCTCCAGTAACCATTATAGACTCTTGCTTAGCCACATCTACACCCTCAGCTAGGGGTGTAGGAACCTGTGCTAGAGCTAGTGGTTGTGCTTCAACAATAGCCTCTAGATCAATTCCTTCAACACCAACTTTATACTCATGCCCATCAATGTATATTGTAACAACTTTCCTATACAATGGCTTCTTCTCTAAAACCTCTATCTTACCCTTCCTCCTTAGCTCAAAGAACTCCCTGGCTGTCTCTGGGAATAAGCAATAGGTTAAGATATCCTCCTCCATTGTATAATAGTTGTTTTCTACAACAAACCTTCTACACTCTTCAAGCATAGGCTCTAGTAGATCGGCTGGACGGCGTTTAACCTCCTCTAGATCGCCTAGTATAAGCTTCTTAATATCCTCCTTGATAGGTGCAGGGCTTCTACCATAGAGTCCACGTACATAGTCTCTAGTCTCTTTAGCAATCATCTTATACCTACCAAACAATACATTCAATACAGCTTGTGTACCAACTATCTGGGATAAGGGTGTAACTAGTGGTGGCCAACCAAGATCCTCTCTAACACGTGGTACTTCCTCTAATACCTTATCTAGTTTATCAAGTGCATTTTGTTCCCTAAGCTGGGCTATTAGGTTTGAGAACATACCACCTGGTATCTGGTGTATTATGACATCTGGGTTTGGTAGTAGTATACGTGGGTTTAGGAGGTGTGCATAGTTCTCCTCTATAACCCTCTTTAGATACCTAGAGATCTCCTCTATAACCTCCATGTTTACCCTGGGCCTCTTATCCCTTGGGAGTGCATAGTATACAGACTGTATACCTGGTTGTGCGGTACCAAATGCTAGTGGGCTTATAGCTGTATCAATATAGTCTACACCAGCTTCTACAGCTTTCAAATAGGTAGCTACAGCCATTCCACATGTTGAGTGTGTATGTACGTTTACTGGTACCTTATACTCCTCCTTAATCCTCTTTACAAGAGTATATGCTGTCTCCGGATCAAGTATTCCAGCCATATCCTTTATCGTTATAACATCTACTTCTAGTGCAAGTAATTCTTCTACAACCCCGAGATAATAGTCTATAGTGTGTACAGGGCTTATGGTATAACATATAGCTCCTTGTACAATAGCTCCTACTTCCTTAGCCTTCCTTATACTAACTCTCATATTCCTTACATCATTAAGTGCGTCAAATACACGGAATATATCAATACCATTCTTGTATGCAAGCTCTACAAACTTCTCAACAACATCATCTGGGTAGTGGCGGTAACCCACGAGATTCTGTCCACGGAGAAGCATCTGCAGCTTGGTTCTCTTAACACGTTCACGTATAGCTCTAAGCCTAAGCCATGGGTCTTCTCTAAGAAACCTTATACATGAGTCAAATGTTGCTCCACCCCATACCTCTAGGCTATAGAAACCAGCTTTGTCTATAACATCAGCTATTGGTAGTAGGTCTCTTGTACGAAACCTTGTAGCTAGTAGTGACTGGTGTGCATCACGCATAGTAGTATCAATGATCTCAACCAATACATGCTACACCCATTTACAAACCAACTCTAAAGTACTAGGCTATAACTACGGTATATAGCTATACCGGGTATCTACTAATAGGTTTATCTACATCATATACCCAAGGTGGTATACAGTGTATACTGGCGATATAGAGTCTCTTAAGAGAGAACTTGTAGAAGCTATGAAGCTCCTTGTCTATAGGGGTTTAACAAACCCACTTGGAGGTAACGCAAGTTTCCGTATAGGAGGCTATATGTGGATAACACCTAGTGGTTTACCTAAACACTCTCTATCAACAAATGATCTAGTACTATATGATCTATCTAGAGATACCTATATGGGTCTACACAAGCCTTCCATAGAGTATCGTGTACACAAAACCATATATGAGAGAGTATGCAAAGCAAAGGCTGTCATACACGCTCATCCACCGCTATCAACAGCTTTATTCAATAGGCTAGGGCTGGAGTGGGTTAGAGAAACACTTGTCGAGATCCAGTACAGCGTCTATGGAATAGCTATTATAGACTACTACCACCCGGGATCGATAGAGCTTGCTAAAGCTATTAGCGAAAATGTGTCCGATAAGGTAAACGTTGTTGTATCAAGACGACATGGATTGTTTGTATGGAGCAAGAGTATTGCTAGTGCACTAGACACTATAGTCTCCCTAGAAGATGCTGCAAGATACTATATAACATTAAATCGACTAGGGGCTACAGGGTAGAGTGTCTAGGATTAACGTTCATCTAGAGCGTTCTACGTAAAACTTATTTTCTAAGCTCTTATTCAGTTACTGAATATGAAATATAGTGTGGAGGCTAGTGTGTCTTGAAGATAGTATTGACAGCACCTGCTACTGAGATGAGTGAGTATAATGGAAACCCAGCTATAGCTTTTGGAGCTGCATTCTCTAAGCCATGGTTTATACCTAGATGGTACTTGGTAAAGAACTTCTATAGACCAGTTCCTAGAGACTCTGGATTGAGAGTTAAGTATGCACCACTTGGTCTCCGTAGGATCGAGGCAGCTCTTATAGAGTCTGGCCTTGTATCTAGTAGTGAAATAGGTATTGTGCATCCAGACTATATCGAGGAGGCTATCTCTAGTGATACATTGGTTGTTGGTATATCAACTAAGGATCCCTTGGGACTAGGCTATGTATCTACAACATACTCTCTAATGCTTGGCCTCGGAAACCCTATTACAAGCCATGAATTCGCCAGCCTAATGAAGAAGCTTAGGAGACTACGTAGGGGGTATAGATTCAGAGTTGTACTTGGAGGTGCTGGTGCGTGGCAAGTCTATAGGTTTGGCCTTCAGAAACACTTTGGGATAGATGTTATAGTTGATGGTGAGGGAGAGGAGGTTGCACCGCTTGTCTTTAAGAAGCTTATGATGGGTGATAGCGTAGAGGATGTAGTAAGAGGTACAGCACCTGATCCATCCAAGATACCATGTATCAGGGGAGCAACAATATACGGTGCTGTAGAGATCACACGTGGTTGTGGACGTGGATGCCAGTTCTGCACACCAACAATGGCTAAACTAAGGAGTTTCCCATTGGAGAAGATACTAAGGGATATAAAGACAAATCTAAGGCATGGGCAAGAGAGGATAATGCTTGTTACAGAAGACCTATACCTATATGGTGCCCTAAAGCCTTGGGAGCCAAATGAAGACGCTGTCAAGAGGCTACTTATAGAGATTGCCAGGTTAAAAGATAGAGGGTTAAGGTATATACAGGTCACACACTTAAACCTAGCAGCTGCTCTATACAAGAAGGAGCTGACTAAATGGGTTGCCGAGAAGCTACTAGAGTATACATGGTATAGGCTTAATGGTAGACCAGTAGCTACTGTAGAAGTTGGTATAGAGACTGGTTCACCAAGGCTAATAGCTAGGTATATGGCTGGTAAACCTAAGCCATACACTCCAGAGCAATGGCCAAGTGTAGTAGTTGATGCATTGTGTCTTATGGAGGAATATGACTGGGTTGCACTAGCTACTATAATCGTTGGTTTACCAGGAGAAGAAGTTGAAGACAGTATTGCTACTCTAGAAGTCATCGATAATATAGAAGCCCATGGCCTAAGAACACTTCTCGTCCCACTACTATTTATTCCACTAGAACACTCTATACTAAGGAATAGGCCTACAAAGACATTTGATGAACTAACTAGCGTACAGCTAGAAGTATTTACCAAGTGCTGGATACATAACCTAAGGATATGGGGTAGCGACTTCTTTAGGAAATACAGTCTACGGGACAAACTATTCTTCAAGATACTATCACCCATATACATGTATACTATTGCTAAGAAGTATGGGTGGAGAGAGAAGATAGCCAGAGAGATCTATAGTGAGATAAAAAAGCTTATCTAGACATAAGTATAGAAGAGGTGGTGGACTAGGGTCTTGAATAAGGAATTTGGAGAAGCTTTAACAAGTATTGAGAAGCCATTGACAAAGGGCTTTATAAGATTATCAATACTGCTTATACTAGAGAAGACTAGCCAGTATGGATACAGGATATACAAAGTTATAAAGGATAGACTATATGATAAGCTAAGTCTAAGCACATTCTATACAATACTTAGGGAGCTAGAAGAGTATAGGATTGTTAAGAGAATAGGCGATAAGTATGTGTTAACAGAGAATGGACTAGAGATACTAGGCTATGTTAAGAAGAAGTATAGAGAGATAGCTGTTTTCCTAGAGAAACACCTAGCGTAAGGACCTAGAACTTACCTAGTTTCTGTACCTTCTTAGGCCTTAAATTCTTACTCTTACACCTACGACACTTCTTTGCTCCAGGCGGGTTTAATGCACCACATTTACGACAAACCATCTTATTCAATACACGTTCATACATTATCCTTAGCTTTACAGGATCAGTTATAGGCATTCTCTACACCCCTGCTATACTAGTCTCTCTAGAGAGTACTTTATGGTTATAAATCTTGTCTCTATAGCGTTTATAGGTAAGTTAATTACTCCTTAGCTAAAATGCTATATTATGTTTATCTAGAAAACAAACTGTCTTGTAGGGTGTTGTACGTCTTGGGTATTAGAGAGTCTATTGAGAAAGCTAATCAAGAGGCTTTTAAGAGACTTAATGAGGCTAGTTCATACTGGATCGATGTAGGTATTGCTAGAGACGTCATAAATGGTTTTAAGGACTACATGTTACTCCATGCCGGCCCTCCTATATCGTGGGATAGAGCCTCTGGTCCATTGAGAGGTGCATTGATTGGTGCTGTATTGTATGAAGGCTGGTGTGATAAGCCAGAGGATGCTATTAAGCTTTTAGAGAGAGGCGAGGTAGTATTAGAGCCTACTCATAAATATGGTGTCGTAGCTCCTATGGCTGGTGTTGTATCACCTAGTATGCCAGTAATGGTGTTCTATGATAGAGTCTACGGTAATAAATCCTATACTAATCTTAATGAGGGCCTTGGTAGGGTATTGAGGTATGGTGCTTATGGTGAAGATGTTATTGAGAGACTAGTCTGGCTCAGAGAGAAGCTTTATCCCGTACTAAAAGCTGTTGTTGATGATATTAGGAGAGATAATGGTATTGGACTAGACTTTAAGAGTATTATTATGCAGTCACTACACATGGATGATGAGTGTCATAACCGTAATGTTGCAGCTAATGCATTGTTCCTTAAGGAGATAACACCTTACCTCCTAGGATCAGGTATTGATAAGAGTGATGTAGTTGAAGTTTACAAGTTCATAGCTGGTAATAAGACATTTACATTGAATATGAGTATGGCTACTGCTAAACTACTAACAATAGCTGCTCACAATATAAAGTACTCCACTATAGTCACAGTCATATCACGTAATGGTACAGATGTTGGTATATGGGTTAGCGGACTAGGTGATGAATGGATAACAACTCCAGCCCCAGTACCCAAGGGATTGTTCTTCCCAGGCTATAGCCAAGAGGATGCTAACCCAGACATTGGTGACTCATCTATAACAGAGACTGCTGGTTTTGGTGGTTTTGCAATGGCTTCCGCACCAGCTATAGTCAGCTATATTGGTGGTTCTGTAGATTATCTTGTTGAAGCTAATAAGATGATGTATGAGATAACAGTTGGAGAGAACAAGTACTTTACAATACCATATCTTGGGTTCCGTGGTACACCAACTGGTATTGATGTAAGGCTTGTATTAAGGAAGGGTATAACACCAGTTATAAACACTGGTATAGCTCATAAGGAGCCAGGTATAGGACAGGTTGGTGCAGGTATTGTTGAATTGCCTATAGAGTTGTTTAAGAAGGCTCTCAGGAGGTTTGCTGAGAAATACGGGTTATAGATGCTTATGGAGTTGGGTATAGAGTACTAAGTCTTTTTTCTAAGAATGAAGTAGTTGGTAGAATACATAGTGTCTATCGTAGAGCAATAAACATTACTGTAGACAATAGCCTATACACAGTCTTAGCTGGATACATTAGGTCTCCATACACTATCAGTATAGCTCCTAGTACCACTATTGACTTTAAGAGGTATGTAGAACCGAGGTGTAGAGTATATTTCTATAGGTATAGAGGACTCTATAGAATTGATGTAGGTAATAGTCTTGGTATAGTACTGGATCCAGATAAACCAGTGTATAGACCATGTATTCTATCATATAAGGTAGATAGACTGCCTTGTAGGGATGCTATAGAGTATGCTAGTTGTTTCCTAGAGAAGACATACTCTATAATTGGTACTGGTAAACCAGATGTTGTTGAAAAAGCTATTAAGCACGTTTATAGTGTACTAGAGTATGTATTGTCTAGTGGTAGAGTATCTAGACTTGCTAGAGAGATCACTAGGTATATAGGGTTAGGTGTAGGTTCTACACCGTCTTTTGACGACTATGTAGTAGGTGTTGTTATAGCATATAACTTGTTTTCAAAGATATATGGGTTAGAGAGACTAGTATTGCCTCTAAACACCGTATGTCAAAGGACGAGCTATATCAGTTGTAAGTCGATAGAATACGCTTTAAGACTAGACATTATCAGTACTATAGATAAATTGTTTATAGACCTACTAGAGGGTGTGTATGATAGAGTAGCTAGTGATATAGTTGATCTCGTATGTATGGGTGGAGATTCTGGATACTATATGGCTAGAGGCTTACTTGATACAATCGGGTTGTTTAAAAAAGTTTTTAATAATAGCTAGTCTGAACAGAATGCTACTAGTCTACAAAACGCTGACTCTCCACCCATGAACTTAAACGGGAATGCAGCTATTACACAGCGTCTATTAAGTACAGCTTCTATCTCACCACCAGCATTCTCTACATGCAGTATACCCTTAGGGAACAAGTAGGTATGCATAAGCTGGTAATTCTCCGGCCAAGGCATTACTTCCTGTATAGGCTTACCGTGTTTTTCCTCAAACTCCTTGACAATATCTGGTCTAATCTTTCTAATAATAGTGTTTAACGGGTGATCCTGGCTAGCTGCATCAACAGCTGTCCATCTAGTCTTCTTCCTTATAAGCCAGTCTGCAAATTCTTTTACTGGACCCGGGTGTTTAAGCATGTATCTAACAAGGTCTGCTGTTGGCTGATACCATGCATACCTATGGTACCCGGTATGTATGACTAGTATGTCGTACTCCTTTATCTCTAGGTTGTAGCTCCTAGCCTTCTTCTCAATCATATCACTAGTGTATATATCCAAGTCACTTACCTCGTCACTAAGATCGATTACTACTCCTTCTCCAATCCAGTACTCTACTGGTATACTACCAATGTCTAGACCAGCTGGGTCAAAGTGTAGTGGTCCATCCATGTGTGTACCTATGTGTAATGGCGTCATTATGTATTGTGCTCCAACACCGTGTTCATAGACTGTCTTTATCCATTTGAACTCGAACGGTGGGTAGGTGGGGAATGGTGGGCTTAGATGGCTTAGTGGTTGGCTTAAGTCATAGACTTTAACGCTGCTCCAGTCTACGGCCTTGACCCAGTTATACCTTGGCTTACCTTCTTTCTCGATTTTCTCAACGAATTCTTCTAGAATATTGCCTACACGAGCTTTCCATCTACGGCCGAATATATCCAAGACATGCTACACCCTAGAAACTGTCTCTCATAAATGATAGTGTATGGATGGAAGATATAACTCTTTACTCTATCTACTCTATACTAAACTCTTCCTCTATACTCCATCTATAAATGATTCTCCCACGTCTTATAACGTATAACGGTTTCTCATGCATCCATATAAGCTCGTAGACACTCCTAGCTCTATGTACTAGTATGTCTGCATCACCCCCCTCTCTCAACCCATAGTTCTTTAACCCTATTGCTTTAGCAGCTCTCCACGTGATCATATCTAGTAGTCTATCCATATCATCTAGTGTCATAGACCATGTTAGATGTGATGCAAGAAATGCTACCTCAAGCATATTGTTTCTTCCATAGGGATAGTATGCATCAGCTATATCGTCTTGTCCAAGAGCAACATTTACTCCATGCTCCAACATATACTTTATCGGTAGATAAAGGGGGCCGGTATGGGGATCACTTACAAGGCTTACACCAGCTTTAGCTAACAATCCTGCAAGTCTCTCTAGATAAGGCTTTGGCTTCAAAGCTAGTGCTCGTGCATGACAAGCTGTTACTCTCCCACTCCATTTCTTCTCTATAGTCTTTAGTGCTAGCATCTCTGTAGTGTCTAGCAATGGATCACCTGTGTCATCTGTAAGCATTGCTATGTCTCTATCATACTCTAGAGCTATATTGAATACCGTGTCTATGTGTCTAGCCATGTATTCTCTAGAATACTCTATCCACGGTATACCGCCTACAACATCAGCTCCCATTTCAACTGCTTTCCATAGATATTCTTCAGCACCCTCATCTCTGATTAGCCCGTCTTGTGGGAAAGCAACAACTTGTATATCAACGACTCCCCTATACTTATCCCTAAGCCTTAGTAGAGCCTTTATACCCTCTAGTCTAGCTTTTGTATCAGTATCTACAAATGCCCGGATATAGAGTGTACCATGTCTAACTGCTTCTCTTAGAGCCCTTGATGCATTCTCGTATATCCAGTCCTCTCTATACTTCTCTTTAACACGACTAGCGATCAGTATAGCTGATAAACTAGACTCCATACCGCTACTCTGATACTTCCTAACAGCTTCTTCTCCAATCAATAGGTATGTATACACCTTACACATGTGTAGATGTGGGTTTACAAAAGGCTCTGTAACAAGACCACCATCTGCATCTATCTCAATCTCTCCCCTACCCATTACATCCTCAGCTATAACAGCTATCTTGTCTTCATCAACAGCTATATCGTACAGCCTATCTCCTCTCCCTCTAATCCTAGCTCTACGTATCACAAGACTATATTCTTCAACCAATACATATCATCCCCTATAGTATCTTCTCCAGGATCTCCTCAAGATCCTTTTCAAGCCTTGGCCTAGGCTTCCATACTACATGTACTACCTCTACACCTTGTTTCTTCAACTCGTGGTAGAAGTGTTCAAGCCCAATATTTATTATACGAGGCTTTCCTCTAAGTAGTTTTAACGCCTTATCCACAGAAACCACCTCTATGGTGGAAGCATATACTTCTCTATATAACTGTCTATAAGCCTTGTATCTGTTATACCATTTGCTATAAAGCCTGCAAGTAGTACTGCTAACACATTTGTATCAACAGCTATTATATCATGTTTCTCTAATAGCCTACGTTGTTCTGTGAGACCTTGTGGGTCATTCGGTGTACCTAGTAGGTGAGCTATTATTGTTAGCCATCTACCATTCTCTCTAGCTATGTCTCTAGCTTCTAGTAATGAGTCAATGAGAGAGCCAACAGGGTCTCTATGAGAGCCATAGCCTAGTATGAAGTCTAGTAGCAGAACCGTCACCTTTTCATCCCGGGCTTCCTCGACAACTCTCTTAACCCTGATACTAGGATCTATCATTGGGTGTGGCCTACCCTTAGTAAACTCTTCAGCACCTAGATCAACTATTGTGTGTTCCCTACTAACCCATGGATCGGGTAGTCTGTATCTCTTATCTAGTGGTGCATTAGAATATACTGGACCAACTAAGTCGTAGAGTATATACTGTGCTTCATAAGCTAGTGTACCACCAGTGTATAGTCCTCGTATATAGCCTCTCTTACCATTATTCCTACTGATCTCCTTCTCTACAATACCAGCTATATACCCGCTACTTGGTACAAGCTTTTCTAACACACTATTGTATGTCTCCTCATTAACGAGTTTTGCTACACCCAGTACTGTTGATGCAAGTGTATTAGTTGCTATAACACGGTTCTCTAGAATCCACTCTTTAAGACTAGAGCCTATGTAGCATACTACATACTTCTTCTTAGTCTTACCAACTATGTAGTCTAGTACCTTCCTAGAAACACTTTCTGATGGAGGCTTAGAAACAAGTGCTATAATACTCGTGTTCTCATCTCTCTCTAGTAGGTCTATAGAGTATAGTGTTGATAAACCACCTACTTCCCCCCATAGATCCCTACCACCAACACCTATTCCATGGCTTACACCAAGACCAGTATTTGATAAAAGAACAGATACTTCTTGCAACCCAGTACCAGCTGCAGCTATGATTCCTACAAAACCTCTCTCTACAGCATTAGCAAACCCTAGCCCTACACCACTTATTATAGAAGTACCTGCCTCGGGACCCATGACGAGTACCTTATTCTCAATAGCCTTCTTCTTAAGATAAACCTCATCCTCTAGTGGAACATGATCACTGAATATATGTACATTAACACCTCTATCAATAAGTTCTTCAACAACTTCTCTAACATACCCACCAGGTATAGATACAAGTGCTAGATCTGCTCCACCTAGACCCTCTAATGCAGACTCTATAGAGTAGAACAGCTTCTCAGCCATAACAGGTTTCTCAATAAGCTCTCTAACCTTCTTAACAACACCTTCTATATCAACATCATCCCTAATCTTTAACGTTATAACCAAGTCATTCTCACTAGCCCCCTCACCCTCACTAGTCAATAAGCCTTGATCTCTAAGCAACCTCTTATTCAACTCAGTACCCATAACAACTGCTGCATCAACAACACCCTCAATCCTCTTAGCCTCCTCACTAATAAGCATAAGCTGTACAGAATCTCTATACATACCCTTATAGACGATGTTCTTGACAACAACCATAAACCACAGCCTCCATAAAGAAGCCTATAGTATTCTGAGTAAGTAGATGTACTACATGATAATAGCTTTTCCTCTACTCTCTACAACACAACTAGTAGGTTTCAAAGTATTTCAGTATGCACCTAGTAGCTGAATAGTATGGTGTAAGCAATTATGGTCTAAAAAGCCTATACTACATCAATACTCTTAAACCTACTTAAAACACCTACTATAACCTCTTTAATCTCACGAGGTAAAAGCTCCAGTTCTTCTCTACAAAGCTTTCTAAGAGACAATATCTCCACACCAATAACTCGTTTATCACCACTATACTTTAGTACTACATTATCACTAATAGCTGTACCCTCCACCTCTAGAGAAGGATCGTCAACCCATATATCAAGTGTGTCAATTTCTGGTAGATAGTATACTCTAATCTTTAATGCTTTTTCCAAACTATTTCACCAGACGCTATTCTTCTAGTGGGGTATGCTATAATAATGAAACCCTCCTCATTTAGATGCTTAACTACAACACATATAAGTTTATCCTTAAATAGACCATAGTATAAGTAGACATTTGGATCCCTTCTACTCCTTCTAACCTCAATAGGGTCTTCTAAAGCCTTTTTCACATATTCTTCCCGACCACATACTGATGGATGTTTCGCCTTAGTAATATAGCTCCAGTATCTTTTAGTTACCCTAACTTTCTTATTTAATATAGTATTGACTTCAAAATATATTATCATTTCTAAGCACCATAGCATTATATCTCAAATGTATAGTGCTAGTTTCAAGATCCTTTATAAAATACTTTATCTATTATACGAATTCATAAAGTTATTAAAAGAAACTTAGTTACGTGATTCTTATTCTAAATCTAATACTTAGACTTTATATCTATGTATATATGTATAATATTTGATACAAAGACCCAATTAGTAGCTCTTTGTCTTGTCTCTACTATACTGTAGTGTATTTCCGTGTGTTTTAAATACTTATGACCCATAGCCTATTAGACTTAGTCTCTTATATCTTAGACCAAGTTGTTCTCCTTGATTAGAGCTATTTTAAGAAACACTCCATATAAGATAAGAGAGCTAGAGTATTTAGTGGTATGTGTTAGAGAGTAGGGAGTGGTGTGATTGATTGACCGAGGTTAGGCCTCCACGTGGGTTTAGGGATTTTCCTCCAGAGACTGTATTAGTTAGGAGATGGGTTGTTGACAGAATTGTAGATGTTTTTGAGAGGTATGGTTTTGATCCTATTGAGACTCCTGTTATTGAGTATTGGGATGTATTGAAGGGTAAGTATGGTGAGGAAGCTGAGAATAAGCTTGTATGGAGGTTTGTTGATCCGTTTAGTGGTCGTGAGTATGCTTTTCGCTACGACCTTACTGTTCCTTTAGCAAGGTACTTGGCTACCCATCGTAACACTCCATTGCCTTTTAAGAGGTACCAGGTTGGACGTGTATGGAGGCATGAGAGGCCTCAGAAGAGTCGTTATAGGGAGTTTCTACAGTGTGATGCAGATATTGTTGGTAGTCCCTACCCAGAGGCTGATGCTGAGATTCTTAATCTTATCGTTGATGTTATGGATAGTCTTGGTTTTAGAGACTATGTCGTCCGAGTTAATGATCGTAGGTTGTTGAGAGGTATTTACGAGGATTACCTTGGGGTTAGTGATTTCTATAGTGTCTACATTACTATTGATAAACTTGATAAGATTGGTAAGGATGCTGTACTTGAGCGTTTATCGGGTATGCTTAGTTCTAGCCAGCTTGGTGTTGTTGAGAAACTACTTGATCTCCGTGGTGACCCGTCTAGTGTACTAGGTTTTGTTGGTGAGTGGTTCAGGGGTGTAAAAGCTGTTGAAGAAGCTGTAAAGTTTCTTGACGAAGTCTTTAGTCTTGTTAGGGATTCTTCTAGGATAATACTTGATCTAAGTCTTGTCCGTGGTCTTGAATACTATACTGGTCCTATACACGAGGTTGTTGTAAAGGGTGTAAGGGTTGGTAGTGTTGCTGGTGGTGGACGTTATGATGGTCTTATAGGGTTGTTTCTTGGTAGAGACATACCAGCCACTGGTGTATCATTTGGTGTTGATAGGATTGTTGATGCTGGGCTAGAGCTTGGATTGTATAGGCTTGATAGAAAGACTGTTACAGACATATACGTTATAGTCCTTGATAGAGAGTTTTGGAGACTTGGATGGAGACTAGCTGATGAACTTAGGAGGCATGGGTTTAGAGTATCCCTTGACCTTGCTAGACGTAAGATAGACAAGGTTAGGAAATACGCTAAAACACTACAGATACCAATAATAGTCTACATAGGAAGGAGAGAAGCAGAGAAAAACACAGCTACAGTATACGTTAGAGAGACAGGAGAGAGGATAGAAGTAGAGAGAAACCAGCTCGTAGAAAAACTAAAAGAGATAATAGAGAGAAAAACAAAAATACCCACAAAAACACACAATAAAGAATAACAGATAACAAAGAAAGGGCCCGGACTCCAAGAGCCCAGTCAAGTGGGCGATGAAGAACCCAGGCCACAGAAACCCCTATGGAAACCCTAGGTGGCCCGGGTAGCTCAGCCTGGTTAGAGCGCCGGGCTGTGGACAAATCATAGATAGAAACCCGGAGGCCCCGGGTTCAAATCCCGGCCCGGGCCCTTCATTCCCAGTTC
>CAYXOO010000020.1:0-20229 GCA_964466845.1 uncultured Desulfurococcaceae archaeon | reverse complement strand
GTTTTCTAGCTTGTAGCTTATAAATGTTATTGGAAAGTCTGTTTTCACTTATACTAGGTGCTTATTTAGCATATTTTAAATAATTATTTAAAAATGATTATTGATGTTCTATACATCATGTTGATTCTAATAAATAGTATTGACCAATACTCTTCTGGTATCTATCAAGGTAAGAGCCAGGCTTATTGACTCTAGGCCTACCCGTTGTTGGATCTTTCCTAAACGTTATATCTAGCTCTTTTAATAACTTGTTAAACCCGCTCCTTAGATCCATTGGTTTTGATGAATAACCTTCTACTCCTGATTTACCGGTAAAGACTATTACTATGTCTCCTACAAAGTTCTGTAACATCAGATCATGTTCTACTACGAATGCTGTAACCCGTCTCTCTTCTACAATCCTCTTAATAATCCTAGCTATACCAAGTCTTTCTTCTACATCAAGATAAGCTGATGGTTCATCAAGTAGGTATAGATCGGCTTTTCTAGATAATGTTACAGCTATTGCTAGTTTCTGTAGTTCTCCACCACTAAGATCCTCTATTCTCCTATCGAATAACTTGTGTAGGTTAAGCTTTCTAATTAGCTCCATGTAGATCCATGTAGTAGGGTTTAGTGTGTCTGGATTAGCCTCTCTTAAACATGATGCTACAGTCTCGTTACTGAATATCTTTGGTGATAACTCTTGTGGTTTATAGCTTATCTTCTCAACACCAACCAATACAGTTCCATCATCAGGCTCGAGTTCACCACTCAACATCTTTACAAACGTGGTCTTACCAATACCATTGGGGCCTAGTATACCGACTACTTCACCTGGATAAGCCTCTCCTTCTTCAGCAACTAGTTTAAACCCAGAAGCATATTTCTTGCATAACCTAGTCCATTTGATTACTGGGTATTCCTTCTTCTTAACACTACGTGGTTGTATCGTTATCTTAAATACAATGGCTTCTCTACGGATCCTCATATTCTCTGCTGGGAGATAGCCTTCTAGGTAATGGTTTATACCCGTTCTTACTCCATAGGGTTTAGAGACTATACCATACACACCGGGTTCTCCATAGATCACGACTATATGGTCTGATATATAGTCTAATACGGTAAGGTCGTGTTCTATAACTGCTACATAGCTTTTACTTAGTGGTAGAAACTCGTGTATAGCTCGTGCAATCCTTAGTCTCTCTCTAACATCCAAGTAGCTACATGGCTCGTCAAAGAAGTATGCATTAGCGTCTTTAACAAGTACTGCTGCTATCAAGAACTTCTGTAGTTCACCACCACTTAATTGTCTAACATTCCTATCTAGTACATTATTGAGTTTTAGGTAATCAACTACGTCTCTATACAACCCTCTCTCATCAGCCTTCATAAGTAATTCTTTAACACTACCTTTAAGCATCCTCTTTACAAGCTCTACATACTGGATCTTCAATACAGCTCTGATCTCTTTGTCTGCAAGCTTCTTTAAATAAACCTGGAGCTCTGTTCCACGGAAAACCCTTATTATCTCATCCCATTCAGGCGGATCATTATACCTGCCTAGATTAGGCTTTATTATACCAGATAGTATCTTTATAGAAGTAGTCTTCCCACTACCATTCCTACCAATAATACCGAGTACCTTACCCTGCTTAAGTATAGGGAGGTTATAGAGTTTAAACATATTCTCTCCAAAACGATGTACTACATTCTTCTCCAGCTCCTCTGGTATATTAACTATAGAGATCGCTTTAAACGGACACTTCTTAACACATATACCACACCCAATACACAAGTCTTCATATATAACAACATGTTTCCTATCACTAGGTAGCTCTATAGCCTTCTTAACACCTTTTCGATTAATAGGGCAAAACCTTACGCATTCAAGATTACATTTGCTAGGCTTACAATACTCTCTATCAACAACTGCTACTCTAGCCATAAAATCACCTATCCACCTTAAATCCCCTACAATTCTAAGTATACATCACCTATATTAGGCTTGTTTTTATATAGAAACACTAGAAACAGATATGATGAGTGGTGACGGCACAGAGCGTTTATGTGATGAAGAACTCTAGTAAACTAACTGAGCCATAACATACCCAAGACACTATGGATCGAGTGGGGTGAGAAAGACTAGTCTGACTCACTACTTGTTTCTTCTGTCTCAAAAGATTCTAGGAATACCTCATAGTATTCCTGTAGCATCTCTCTTTCCTCTGGAGTTAGAGCTCTCTTCACACTCTTTGTAGCCTTTGCGGTAATTACTCTTTTCTCGAAATCGATCTCTTGCGACAACCTGTATCTGTTTATAAGCTCGTTCTTTAAACCAACTTTGTATCCACACTTTGTACACTTCAGTATATTCTTACCACTCTTCTCGTCTTTAACGGGAACCATTAAACCTCCACATTTTGGGCAAAAGCTAACCACTTCCTAGACACCATGATACCAATGTTCCTGTCTACCCTTGGTTACTAGGCGTTACTCCCTTATATAGGTCTTGCCGTATTTTCCTCTAAAAAGAATTGGTTATATAATAGTGTCTATTATGATATACGCTATGCTTTTTAACATGTAGTAAACCAGCTATCTAGTAGAATACATGCTGTGGTGGTATGGTATGGTGTTGCTAGAAGAGGAGTGGTGGGAAGAGGAATTCGAGGAGGAAGAGTGGTGGGAAGAGGAGGAAGAAGAGGAGGAATGGTAGTTATAGCATCGAGAGGTAATGTCTAGAGATTTTTGTAAGCAAATACTTTTCAATATCCATAGGGTTGGACAGACTGTTTTCATCTAGACCATATATCCTAGACAATGCTTCTATACTAGTAGGCTCACTTAGATACTCCTCTAGACTAGCCTCTCTAACCAGACAACAATCTCTAGCAAGCTCTGTCCAGTCTACTTTGTTGATCGCTTCTAGCGATAATGCTGTGACTATTACATAGACTTGTTTGTTCTTCATACTATACTCTCTAACGAGGTTAGCTACTTCAGATAATTGTCTACGTGTAAAGAGTATTGATAGCAGCATCAACCCCTTGTTTCTAACACGTGTTTTTCTCTCTAAAGACATATATGTATACACTATAGACTGTATTATGAGTCTATGTGATACTGGTATAGTTGTTGGTATAAAGGCTATTACTAGATCACTATATTTATCCATATAGCTAGTAGCTCTTTTAACACAACTATCTAGGTCTTCTATAAAGCATCTCTTAACAACACAATATATCCTCCGTTTACCACTGTTTATCTCTATTACATCACCTACTATGTTATAGTTAAAGCTATACATATGGTTTCACCAGATTTATCCACCATACCTAATAATTATTAAGTCAATGACTGTATTATTGTCTAGCTCTATAACTGTGTTGTATGCCATATATATCTGTAGATCAACCCCGTTTATGAATATAAGTATCTCGTATGGTTTATCACTAGATAATGGTATGGCTAGTAGCTTCCTAACGTTCTCTATCAATATGTTATAAAGTTTTTCTGGTTCAACCTTATCTGGTAATTCTAGCCTAGTTGTCTCTCTAAACCCCTTTGTTGTAAAAATGTTTAGAGTTACTAAAGCCATAGCTTTTTACTTCCTTTTCTCTCTAATCTTGACAAGATGTGTAATATAGCCTGCTATACGATTGCTTAGTCTCTTAGACTTTGTATCAACTAGTTTCCTAACAACTTGTTTATTGTGTTCAAAATCCTTTGTAAATAGCTCTGGGTATTTCTCAAGCAATTCACGAGCAATTCTCTTAACAAGCCTTATCCTTACCTTACCCACTGCTACCACTCTCTAGTCTCTCTATACACCATAGCTTCTACATTGCTATTCCCTTATAAACGTATTTTAGAGAGGCGGGTAATACCTATTGACCGTATAGTTTATATAGAACCCCTCCTATTTTGACTGATTAGAAAACTGTTAGTGAGATACAACATGGGGTGATTAGGTGTGGCTGTAGAGCCTATGGGTGTACCTGTACTCATATTGAAAGAAGGTACTCAGAGAACAGCTGGTAGAGACGCTCTACGAACCAATATAATGGCTGTACGAGCAGTTGCTGAAACACTAAGGACAACCTATGGACCCAAGGGTATGGATAAAATGCTTGTAGACAGTCTAGGTGATGTAACAATAACTAATGATGGAGCTACAATACTTGACAAAATGGATGTACAACACCCAGCAGCTAAGATGCTTGTACAGATAGCTAAGGGTCAAGACGAGGAAGTAGGCGATGGAACTAAGACAGCAGTGATATTTGCTGGTGAACTATTAAAACATGCAGAAGAACTACTAGACAAGAACATACATGCAACAATAATTGTTAGTGGATACCGTAAAGCATTAGAAGAAGCTATTAAGAAACTAAATGAGATAGCTGTATTAATCAATGTAGATGATGAAGGGGTTCTCAAGAAGATAGCTAGGACAGCACTAACAAGCAAGGCAGTACACGGTGCACGTGAACACTTTGCAGAGATAGCTGTAAAAGCTGTTAGACAAATCATTGAGAAACGTGGTGAGAAATACTATATTGATCTAGACAATATACAGGTTATAAAGAAGCATGGTGGAAGCCTACTAGATACACAGCTAGTATATGGAGTAGTGCTTGACAAAGAGGTTGTACACCCTGGTATGCCACGTCGTGTAGAAAAGGCTAAGATAGCACTACTAGATACACCATTAGAGGTTGAAAAGCCGGAGATTGATGCAGAGATAAGAATAACTGATCCAACACAAATGAGGGCTTTCCTACAGGAAGAAGAGGAGATTCTTAAGAAGATGGTTGAGAAGATTGCTGGTACTGGTGCTAATGTTGTTATTTGTCAGAAGGGTATTGATGAGGTTGCTCAGCATTTCCTTGCTAAGAAGGGTGTACTAGCAGTAAGAAGAGTAAAGAGGTCAGACATGGAGAAACTAGAAAGAGCAACAGGAGGTAAGATCATAAGCAATATAGACGACTTAAAGCCAGAGGACCTTGGTGCAGCAGAACTTGTTGAAGAACGTAAGGTTGGAGAAGACAAGATGGTGTTTATAGAGGGATGCAAGAACCCCAAGGCTGTAAGCATAGTAGTCCGTGGCGGCCTTGAGAGACTTGTTGATGAAGCAGAGCGTGCACTACGTGATAGCTTATCAGCTGTAGCAGATGCTATTAGGGATGGAAAGATCGTTGCTGGCGGTGGTGCTGTAGAGATAGAGCTTGCCCGCCACCTAAGGAAGTATGCACGTACAGTTGGTGGTAAGGAGCAACTAGCTATAGAAGCCTTTGCCCGCTCACTAGAGGGTCTGGTGACAGCACTAGCTGAAAACGCTGGTCTTGACCCAGTAGAGATCATTATGAAGCTACGTGCAGCTCATGAGCAGCCGGATGGGCGTTGGATTGGTATAAACGTGTTTACAGGAGATCTGGAGGATATGATGAAACTAGGTGTTATAGAGCCAGTTAGTGTAAAGGCTAACGCATTAAAGGCTGGTACTGAGGCTGCTACACTAATACTAAGGATTGACGACATCATAGCTGCTGCTCGTACTAGTAAGGAGGAGGAAGAGAAGGGTAAGAAGGAGGAGGAAGAAGAAGAGTAAACTAGTTTTTTATAAGGTTTTTATCAACTCTTATAAGAAGTGGTTTTTTATATACTGGGTTATAGAATATTGCTTCACCAGGTTCTAGTACAGGTAGTAGCTTCTCGTATTCCAGTGGTAGTTTTATCAACTTAGACACCATCTCTAGATCCACTGCTGATCTTATTGAGTGTATGATCTTTGTACCAGTATTCTTCATAGCATCCTCTATAATACTTGATGGAGACTGTGTTACTATCACTAATACTATACCGTATTTCCTAACTTCTGCCACATACCTTGATAAAAAAGATTGTCTTCCACGAGGCATTAGGTTATGGGCTTCTTCTAGTACAACTAAGACTCTATATTTATTCTCCAAACCCCTCTTCCTAAGCAATTGTTTCAAAAGTACTAGTGTATATGCTTTCCTAACACTAGGTTCTCTTATAAGACTTACATCAAGTACTACTGGATTATCTGCTGTATACAGTATCTCATCTAAGCTATCCTCTCCACTAAACAGATCCCTAGCAGACTCTCTCTCAAATAAAGATAGTTTTCTTACCAGAGCATACTTTGCTTCACGTAAACCACTAGATTCTTCTATACTCTCTTCCAACCTACTCTGTATACTCGTAAGTATTTCTTCTACATCTACACTGTTCTCCCGTTTACCGCCATAGATCTCTCTAAGTGTTTTATACATTATGTATGATTGTGGAGGAGTTAGTTCCAGTACTTCTTCAAAAACATCCATTGCATCAGCTAATACATTGTTAAATATAAGTCTTAAGCCTCTATACGGGTTTATGTACCTACACTTTATGAGTCTACGGTATTCCCCATGCCAGTCTATTACTAATACTCTAATATCCTCTAGCCTACTTATTTGTGAAACAAGTACAGCAGTAGTTGTTGTCTTTCCGCTTCCAGTTGCTCCAAGTATTATTACGTGTTGGCCTAGACTATTGTATGGTATACCAACTACTGTATCAGTATTCACTAGTTTACCAATATTTATCACATCATGTCTTTCTTCAACATGTTGTTCTGGATACACATGTGTTGTTCTAAACATGTATGGATTTACTATTAGTAATTTATTGTTTCTACCGAAAAAATGATGTAGGAGGTAATGGTATGTAGTACTTGGGTTTCTTAGGCTTCTCTATATCAACATATATATCCTTAAAGTTAGTTAATACATAGGATCTTATAATGTCTGCTTCTTTATCAAGTACTCTCTGGTCTCTACATTTCTCGTCTGGTACCAGAATTATGTATCCAGAGTATCTCCCCTTAACACTATATGATACAACGATATACACTATGTCTTTGTTAAGCTTTGACCTAGTATATATGAATCTTAGGAAGTGTGAGACTTCTTTCTCAACACTCTCTATTGGTGCATCGTTTCTCCTATATACCTGTAGATATACTATAGAGTTTAGTTTATTCAAGTTCTATACCCTACTGGTTAAGAGATTATTATTAAAAATGTTTCTTATAGAATCCTTTTTATACCGATATAGTACTTCTCTACAACTTCTAGTTTATTAAATACCTCATGTTCTTTTGGACCCTTTATTACTACAAGCAATCCCCCTATGGATAACACTGCTCTCTTAGTATCTTCACTAAGACTTGTTATAGAAACTACATGTGCTTGTCCACAGAATTCCTTCTCCATACACTTGTCTTTATCCTTGCCTATATACACCAGCGTCTTACCACTACTTGGTAGTTTATAGACATCTTCTACAAGCTCTATAGCTATTGATAGGTCCTTACAGATAGTGTGTACTCTATAGACACCAGGCATTCTAAGTGGTTCACATTCTTCTATACTACATTCTAGCTCTAGTACACTCAACTCTCTACACCCATTTACAGTTGCTCTAGACTCTAACTCTATACTTATAAACCTTAGCCTATCTAGAGCGATTAACCCCATCTATACCTCTCTATAGGCTTATCCGTAATCTCAATATATCCCTAGCAGCTATCTAGAGAGAAATGTAAGAGGTGTATCTAGAGTGAGTGTATCAGATGCAACACGTAGGTTGATATCAGAGCTACTTGGAATGCTTGATAAGAAGGTTAAGGTTGTACTAGCTAATGGCAAAGAGTATGAGGGAGTACTGGTAGGCTTTGACCATCCAGGGCTAAACATGGTTTTATCAGATGCTGTAGATAAGGAGGGTAATAAGTATCCAAAAGTAGTTATCTATGGAGGAAGGATCTCTGAGGTACTTGTAACAGAGATACCATTGTTTGAACCAAGTGATTTTGCAGAGTATCTCATAGAAAGGCTTAGGCTAAGAAAGGATGCTGTAAAAGTTGTTCCTGAAGCAGGAGCCGTACTAGTCCTTGGCAGGATAAAGGTTACTGAGAAAGGCGTTGAAGGAAGTGGTCCAATGGCTCAGAATATACACCAAGTGTTTGAAGAGTATATTGAGAAGAGAAAGGCTATGCTAAAGGGATAGTAGGGCCTTGTCTACCTATGAGATAAAGGATATAGACTTAGCTGCTAGAATAGCCAGGCTAAAGACTAGACATGGAGTTGTTGAAACACCGTATCTGTTCCCTGTTGTAGATTTTTTAAGACAAGAAGTATCATTAGAAGATATATATAAGCTTGGTTTCAAAGGTATCATAACGAATGCTTACCTATTCTATAGGAGGAAGAAGGGTAGACTAGAATCTATACATAAGGCTCTAGACTGGCATAACGTGGTAATGACTGATTCAGGCGGGTATCAAGCACTAGTCTATGGGGATGTAGAAGTTGATAACAAGACTATAGTGTCTTACCAAATAGGTATCGGTTCAGACATAGCTGTCATTCTAGATGTACCAACAGGCTCGTCTATGTCTAAGATAGAGGCTTGGAGAGCTGTTCAAGAGACATTTAGGAGAGCTGTTGAAGCACTCCCTTTAATCCAGGAATCAGACTCCGTATGGGTTCTCCCCATCCAAGGTTCTCCATATAATGACTTAGTTATATACTCTAGCATTAGGGCGTCAAGTCTCCCATATCATATGTATGCTCTCGGTAGTCCAACAGTATTGCTTGAAAGATATGATTATGATAAACTAATAGAGGCTGTAGCACTGGCTAGGATGCATCTACCACCAGACAAGCCTCTACACGTATTTGGTGTAGGGCATCCAATGATAATACCATTCCTAGTAGCACTTGGTGCGGATACTTTTGATTCTGCATCCTATGTACTCTATGCACGTGATAATAGGTACATGGTGGAAAGTGGTACTAAAAAGCTTGACGAACTAGAATATTTCCCATGTAGCTGCCCAGTATGTACAAAGTATACACCCAGGGAATTAACAGAACTTAGTCCTAGAGAGAAGACATGTTTACTAGCTCTCCACAACATATACGTATTAAAAGAGGAGATCAATAGGGTAAAGACAGCAATTAGGGAGGGGAGACTTTGGGAGCTACTCGAGTATAAGAGTATGATGCATCCAAGTCTAAAGTCAGCCTTTAATACACTAACTAAGTATACCAAGTATATAATAAAATATACTCCAGTAACACGTGGATCATCTCATGCTATATACCTGTATGGATACAGCTCTACATATAACCCAAAAATAGTGTTATTTAAACAAAGGATCCATAACTACTATAACGTGTTATCTAAAGAGGTACTATTAGCACCAGCAGTAAGAAAGCCGTATAGACAACAAAGTTTCCTAGATAACTCTTCCCTCTCTACTGATCTAGAGAAGATATTCTATCACCCAATACTAGGCATTATACCATGGGGGTTGAGTGAGTCTTATCCAGTGTTTCAACATGAAGAACCACGTGTTTTAGAAGAAGACTATAGACTATGCAAGCAATTAGCAAGAGATATCATAGGGTTTATAAAGAGCAAGAGCATTAGCCATGTAAACATTATTGTATGTAGAGATGTCTGGTGGACAATGTGTATTTATAGAGAGCTTTTAAGAGAAAAGATAAGCCTAAAAGCAATAGAGCTACCTACATGTACATAGGGTGTTCACGTTTTTCCCCGCTCTCCTGGATCCTCTCTAGTAATTCAGTCATTCTATCCTCTATCCTCTCAATAGTTTTGGCTTCTTCATACAAGTCTGAGACATCTATAGAGATGCCTAGCATTTTAGATATCTCTGTGACAATAACAGCTGTAGCCCTAGGGTCAGGCCTGTATGGTTCAGCGTATGAGAGCATTACTACTCCTGGGACTCTGTATGCATCTAGATACATTATTGTTAGAGCTAATGGCCCTACTACGTACTTTTCCTCGAGTATTGGTGCACTTAGTTTTCCTGTATATCCACCAATTGGTATCCAACGATACTTCTCATTAGGGTCTTCACGTATAGCTGGATCTAGTCCTCCAATCAGTATTGCTTGTGAAACACCTACTTCCTTAACCCATCTACACACCTTCTTTACGTATAATGTCCTCTCTCTAGTACTGGGTATTGTATGGTTTATCAATACTAGTATCTTTAGATCGCCTCTTAGTCTCTTATAGAATAATTCAAATGGGTATACTATCCCATACGTATTTGTATAGAATGTTGTTTCCGGCATATACTTTGTCTCAATAAAACCTATTCTCTCCATAGATAGCGTGTATGCAATATGTCTAGAGGCTAGATAACCTACTAGTCCAAACCCTGTATAGCCAGTTATGAATACAGAATTTCTTAGTTCATCTACATTAAAGTCTTTGTCTAATACAATGTTTATCTTAGACATAGGCTTTGCCTCACTCAATGCTCTCTCTAACTCTAACAGCTTCACCCCTATTAAAGTATGTCATAGCCCAGCCTGGTAGTAGTGCACGTCCAACAGCTAGTACTCTATAATCCTCGTCAACAACTACTATTTCTTCGCGGGGCCTTATAGAGGGGTCTGCAAAGACTATGTGTGGACAGAACACGTTTCCTCCACGGGCTATAAATCTAGAGTATTTATTAGATACAACAACTCTTAGCAGAGGGATTGGTAGGTACTCGTTTAGCCTATAACCAGCTAGTATGTGGGGGATTAAGTAGTAATCACTAGCCCTTAGGCTTAAGAATGGCTTGTTCTTCCAAAAAATCATTCGGATACGCATAGTTGATGGAGACTTGTGTAAGAGTATATCATCTGGTATGAAATCATGCGGTATACCCCTGAACTGTATAGAGGCTATAGTACGTAGCATGGATAGTTCTTCACTACTTGGTTCTACAAGCCTCAATATACACCACCACTACTGGAATAAGCCAGTGTTTTCTCTATACCCTACTCTCCTAATACCCTTCTTAGACATAACCTTCTTAACTGCATCAAGGAAGTCGTTCATAGTAACTATTCTCCTAGAAGCACGTATAGCGTTATAGCCTGCTTCTGTACATATAGCCTTTATCTCTGCACCACTGGCTCCATCGGTAAGCCTGGCTAGCTCCTCTAGATCAATGTCTTCTGCAAGCTTCATCCTACGTGTATGCACCCTGAATATCTCTATACGAGACTTATAGTCTGGTAGTGGAACCTCTATGAGTCTATCGAAACGCCCGGGTCTAAGGAGTGCGGGGTCTATAATGTCTATACGGTTTGTAGCAGCTATGACCTTTACCTTATCTAGTGGTCTAAAACCATCTAGCTCGGCAAGTAGTTGCATAAGAGTCCTCTGTACCTCTCGTTCACCACTAGTACCTACATCTATCCTCTTAGCAGCTATAGCGTCTATCTCGTCTATAAAGACTATAGAGGGTGCTTTACGGCGTGCCAGAGAGAACACCTCACGTACAATACGTGCTCCTTCGCCAATAAACTTCTGTACAAGCTCACTACCAACAATGCTTATGAATGTAGCACCAGCTTCTCTAGCAACAGCTTTAGCTAATAGTGTCTTACCACAACCAGGTGGGCCATAGAGTAGTACACCCTTTGGTGGCTCTATACCTATTTCCTCAAATAGCTCTGGGTGTTTAAGTGGTAGCTCTACTACTTCTCTAAGTTCTCTAATTTGCTCCTTTAAACCACCTATATCATTGAATGTAGTATTTGGTCTCTCTATAACCTCCATGCTCTTCACATAGGGGTCTCCACGGTCGCTCAATACTTCTACAATAGCTGTTCCACGCTGGTTAAGAGCTACGTGTACACCAGGTTTTATCAGTCTCTTGTCAATCCTATCGAGTATGTATACTACGAGGTTTGGACCAGTAGTACTTTTTACAATAGCCCGTCCATCCTCTAGTACTTCAAGGACTATAGCCTCTATAAGTGGTGGTGACATTAGTTTTTCTATTTCACTCTTATAATATCTCACTTGGTTACTAAGCCTCTGCATCTCAACTTCTAGGTAGCGTATACGTGCTTCTAGAAACTTGATGTAGTCTTCTATACTCATACGTGTCTCTATAGCTTCTCCACTAGACTCACTAACCATGCCTATATCCCCACCCAATAGTACTGGTATGATTATGTGAAGACTAATAATAGTTCTTACCAAATATTATAGGCTAGAGAGGTGGTGTACAAAAGTGTCTTACTGTGAACTATGTGGTAGACTCATACCCACCAAGTCTCTAGCCAAGACTGTAGTCTTAGAGGGAGCTACACTGACTATATGCCTAAATTGCTACCAGAGACTAGTAAGGCAGGGCCGTGTAAGAGAAGTTAGACAAGAAACTAGTAAGAGTGCTAGGAGCACTAGGAGGAGTAGTTACAGGAGTAGAAGGGTTCCTAAGAGGATACTCTATGAGGAATACGAGGTTGTACCAGATTATGCTAAACGTATTAGAGAAGCACGTATGAGGATGGGGTGGAGTACAAAGGTTTTAGCAGAGAAGGTTAGAGAGAAAGAAAATGTTATTAAGAGGATTGAAGCTGGCAGACTAGTGCCTTCTATAGAGCTTGCACGTCGTCTAGAACGCGTACTCCGCATTAAACTCTTAGAACCAGTCGTTGAAGAAACAAGTTATACAGCTGAATCTACTAGTGAAGACTACTATACTATAGGCGACCTTATACGTATAAAGAAGTAGGATATCGGGTATAAAAGGGGCTCTAGACTCTAGTATGCTATGAGGGTATATATGGACTATGGAGGAGAGGATACTAGTAACTATACCAGTAAGGAATAAGAGGTATGTAGAAGAAGAGTTATCTCTAGTTAAAACAGTCTATAACAATTCTGTATTAGAGACCATCTTTACTAGGAAAGTCAATCCTAAATACTATCTAACAAAACCATTAATTGATAAGCTAAGGGAGGACAAGAGTATTAAGAAAATAGTTATAATGGATCTATTGAAACCAAGGCATTTCATAAACTTGTATCGCATACTAAGGAGAGAAGTAATTGATAGAATGCAGTTGATCTTAGAAATATTCGCTCTCCATGCTGGTAGTAGAGAGGCACTACTACAGATAGAGTTAGCAAGACTAAGGCATCAACTACCATTGATAAAGGAGACGATAAGGTATGCTAAGCTTGGAGAACTACATGGTTTCCTAGGTGGTGGTAGATATGGTTATGAGAAATACTATACAATGGCTAAGAAGAGAATGGCTAGGATTAAGAGAGAACTAGAAGAACTTAGGAGGATTAGAGAGATACGTAGAAAGGCTAGAGAGAGACTGGGTTATCCACATGTAGCCTTAGTAGGGTACACTTGTGCTGGAAAGACTACGTTATTCAACTATCTTACTAGACAATACAAACCCGCTGGACCAGAACCATTTACTACTTTAACCCCAAAAGCTGGAGCTATACTACATAAAGGTGTTAAACTCATTGTTGTAGATACTGTTGGTTTTATAAGAGATATACCTCATGAGATTATAGAGGCTTTCTATGCTACATTATCTGAGATAATAGATTCTAATGTAATAATAAATATTATTGACTCATCCAAGGATATTGAGGATGTCGTTGTAGAGGTTAGAGAGACTACTAGGATACTTAGAAACATTGGTGTGCATGGAAAACCAGTAGTCTATGCATTAAACAAGATTGATAGAGTTGATAGAGAACACTTATCTAGTGTTATAAGTGTGTTAGAGGAGAGGCTAGGAATTGATAGTGATAAATTAATACCTATATCAGCCTATAAGGGCTTAAACATAGATGTATTATTAGATAACATAGTCTCTATGTTGAAGAAATAGGTTTTCTAGTAGTGATGGTTTATGGCTAGAATATACGTTCTTAGGATAGGCCATAGACCGGGGAGAGACAAGAGAATTACAACACATGTAGGGCTGGTTGCAAGAGCTTTTGGTGCTCATGGTTTTATACTAGGTGACGTAGTAGATGATAATGTTATCAAATCTTTAAGGAAGGTCTTGGATAGATGGGGTGGTGAAATGGTTTTAGAACAAGGGGTTGATTCACGTAGATATGTTATTGAGTGGAGGAAGAATAGTGGGTTGGTAGTACATTTAACAATGTATGGTATCCATGTAGATGATGTTATAGATGAGATAAGGGGTTCTAATAGAGACATACTAGTAGTTGTAGGTGCTGAAAAAGTCCCTCCATTCTACTATAGAAATGCAGATTATAACGTAGCTATTGGGAACCAGCCTCACTCAGAAGTAGCTGCTCTAGCAATTTTTCTTGATAGATACTATTGTGGTAGAGAACTACATTTAACTTTCCCAAATGCTAAAATAGTTATTGAGCCAAGTAGATATGGTAAAAAGGTGAGAGTTATTGAGTAGAAAGAAGAGAGAAGCATTAGAACAAGTACTTGATCTTGCTGAGAAACTACTTGATATGTATCAGCCAGGATATGGTAAGAAGGCACGGATTATACTTAACTATATTATTGAACAAGGTGGTGTTGTTCCAGAGGAGATTATTGGGAGGAAACTTGGTCTGAAATCAAATGAGGCACGTAGGATACTACAGATACTTGCAGAACAAGGCATTATCTCATTCCGTAGAGTAGCTAGTAGAGAGAGGAGTAGACAGGGATGGTATATTGATACAGATAATCTAGAAAGCATCATAATTAATAGACTTAAACGTTCTCTAGAAAAACTTAAGATCAGGCTAGATTATGAGCTACAAGCTAACCTCTACTACTGTCCACATGATCTAAACAAGTTTACTGCAGAAGAAGCATTTAGTAGAGACTTTATATGCCCACGTTGTGGAAGTATTTTAGAAGAGTATGGTGGTGAGAAAACAGCTGAGTTTCTACGTGAAAAGATTAAAGAGATCGAGAAAGTCTTGAGAGAGAATGGTGTATTATAGGTTATGAAGCCTATTTATAAACTCGTTGATCTATTTTGTGGTGCAGGTGGTTTCTCAGAAGGCTTCAGACTTACACATAGGTATAGACATGTATTTGCACTTGATGCATACCCTACTGTTGCAAAGACATTTAAGACTAATTTCCCAGAGGCAATCGTGTATGTAGAGGATATAAAGGATTTCGTTAATACAGGTTTTATCGATAGTTATAGAGACTCTATAGACGTGGTCATAGGTAGTCCACCATGTGAGCCATTTACAAGTGCTAATCCACGTAGACAACCAAATCCTCTAGACAGGCTATACCGTGATCCAATGGGTGTATTGACACTATACTTTATTAGAGCAGTCTCTATATTGAGGCCTAGAGTATTTGTTATGGAGAATGTACCAGCTATCATGGATGATGGGTTAAAGAGTGCATTGAGGAGAGAGTTTAGACAAGCAGGTTATGACAAGATATACTTTAATGTACTTTATGCAGAAGACTATGGAACACCTAGCCATAGAGTAAGAGTGTTTATATCAAACATAGAGATCAAGCCTTTAAAGAATAGAGAGAAAGTTACTGTAAGGAAGGCGTTATCCGGGTTACCAGAGCCAGGTACTAGTTACCCACCAAACCATGAGCTACCCTCGATTTCTAAGAGGAAGCTAAAGAGGATAGCTAGGCTTAGATGGGGTGAAGCTCTAGTCTACTATAGGGGTGCTAAGAGGGAGTTACCAAACCTAGTAAGACTGCATCCAGACAAGACTGCTCCTACAGTACAGGGGTGTTCAAGGTTTATACACCCGTTTGAAAACAGGTTTCTTACAGTACGTGAACAAGCACGTCTCATGGGTTTTCCAGACAACTTTATATTCCTTGGTGGTAGGGATGAACAGTATAACCAAGTTGGTGAAGCAGTACCTGTACCACTAGCTAAAGCTATAGCCTTGTATATAGCAGATTATCTTGATAGAGGTGGTGTCTAGTGAAATACGCTGTAATATATAGTGTTAGTAGTGTTCAGAGGTTACTCGATTTTGTAAAGACAGTCTATGCATTCGATAACGCGACACCAGTTATAGTTAAGCCTATAGGTGGTGCGGCACAAGCTGGTTTACCAGAAGCCTATAGGTTATCCTATAAACGTGGTAAACCATTGCTGTTATTCCCAGAACTAACTGATCTATATAACGTTCTTGGTGTAGAGAAAGCATTCTTCTTAACACCTAATGGTAGTGAAGTATCTGTGGATGAGCTGGAGTTTAGTGGTAGAGTAGCCTATGTAGTACATGGTAGTGATTCGGTATTTACACGTGGAGAACTACAGTATGGAGAGGCAGTATGGGTTAAAGGAGTACCTAGAGAACTTCCAAGCCATATACTCATACCCATAATACTTTACTCTCTATCCACTAGTTCCTTGGATAGGAAATAATCTATTGTCTTCTTTAACCCAGTTACTAGTTCTACTCTAGGCTTCCAAGATAGTTCATTAACTGCTTTCTCTATGCATGCATAACTATCTCTTATATCTCCTGGTCTAGGTTCTCTATAGACTATGCCTAAGTCTTCTCTATGGGTTAGCCTAAGGATTAGTGATGCTAGTTCTCTAATGTTAGTAGCAACTCCTGATCCTATATTGTATACTCCTTCTACATTCTTCTCTATAGCTGCAATATTCGCTCTTGCTACATCTTCTACGTAGACAAAGTCTCTAGTCTGTAGCCCATCACCATATATGGTTAACGGTTTATTGCTGATGATGCTCTCTATAAACTTGTATATAACACTAGCATATGCTCCAGGCTTCATACGTGGTCCATAGACGTTGAAGTATCTTAGTATTACTGGTTTTAAGCCATAGACTTCTCTATAGGAGTTAAGTAGTAGTTCACTAGATAGTTTCGATACTCCATAGAGACTCTTTGGTTTAAGAGGATGTGTTTCTTTAATAGGTAGGTCTACTGGGTCTCCATATACTGCTGCACTAGATGCATACACGATCTTATCTACATCTAGCCTCCTCATAGCCTCAAGTATGTTTAGTGTTCCATAGAAGTTTACATAGAGTCCTCTAAAGGGATTCTCATTAACTTCTACAACGCTTACTATAGCAGCTAGGTGGAGTACAGCATCGACTCTATACTCTCTCATAACTCTATAGACATCCTTAAAACTACATATATCGCCTTTAACAAACACTACCTTGTCTATTACATGAGATAGATTCTCTAGTTTCCCTGATGATAGATCATCATATACTATTACCTTATACCCTTTCTCAATCAGTAGTTCACATGACCAACTCCCAATAAATCCTGCTCCACCAGTTACAAGGATTGTCGTAGGCAATACAGTCACCCGAGAGCCTATTATGGGGGTATAGTCTTAAGTGGTAAAAGAATATATCTACTTCTCCAGAATGTTTTTCATCTCTAGGGTTTCTAGAGTCTATAGTGTGCCTGGTTTAACTGGTGTTATTCTAGGTTCTATAGAGTCTTCTATAGCAATGTATTTCTTTATCAACTCTACACCTATGTATACAAATGGGGTATCTAGTATTGCTATGAGTAGTTTGAATAACCACATGCTAATGATTATCTCTAGTATAGTATTGATACTATATAGTCCATAGAATGCTATTAGTGTAAATAAAGTAGTGTCTATAAGCTGGCTTATACTTGTTGATGCATTGTTTCTAAGCCATAAGTGTTTTCCATGAGTCACTTCTCTCCATTTCCAGAAAGCCCATACATCATGGTGTTGACTGACAATATAGGCTATAATGCTTGCTAATACAATCCTTATTTGTGGATGGAATACTTGTTTATACATCTCCTCCATAGCGGGGTCTAGAGCTGGTACTAGGTCTTCAACACCTATTAGTATTAGAGAAACTATCTCTGCTACTAATCCAGCCCATACTATATAGACAGCTACCCTCCTACCATATACTTCATCAACTATGTCTGTTACTGGGAATGTCACTGAGTATGCAATAGTACCAGCTGGCACAATTAATCCAAGGAATATAGAGAGTTTAATACCAGCTGCTATATTCGCAAATACAATTGCTGCACTAAATACTCCAGAAAACAATACTAGTATGAATACACTCCTATAACTCATAGACACCATTATCACCACAATACAGTGTATCTAACAAAACACTGGTTTATATAGACAATCCGTATTCAACCAAGATAAGGAGAAGCTATGCCGCCGCCGGGATTTGAACCCGGGTCACGGGCTCTCCACGGCTTATGCTCGAAAGGCCCGCATACTTGACCGGGCTATACTACGGCGGCTCTACCTCTATGTTATACATTGTCTGGGCTTCTTATTCTTTACCGTTATCCAGTTTCCTAGACTATTGGTGTGTTGGCATAGCTTCTCCTCTAGAGAGGCTATGGTTATTCTTTTCCTAGTCTTCTAGGAGGGTCTGTAGTGGATGATAGTCCTATACTTGTTATACTATGTCTTTATTACTCCTTTTAGCCTAGATTTTTCATAGGGAGTGTTTCTAGGAGGTGATTTGGTGAGAGCTTGGGAGATTGCTAGGAGGCCTAGACTTATAGTCTATGGTTTGTCTGAGAATCTATCTAGTGTTAGGAGTGTTGCTAGGAAGTATTTTGATGAAGTAATCCCTGTAGCTAGGGATAGGTCTAGTGAGAGGATTGTTGGTTTCTTAACACCTATTGAGCTTATCCTAGCTACTAGCCACTATACTAGTTTGAGAGTAAGAGATGTTGTTAGAGAACACCCTCTTGTTGTACAAGATAGTAGTTTAGAAGAGATCTATAGGGAGATGCAGAGGTTTGGAGTCCTAGGTGTACCTGTAGTCTATAGCACTAGTGATGACAGGTTATTGGGTGTTATAACCTATGGTGATATAATAAACTATCTATTGAGATCAGGGTATAAGCCTATTGCTGAGACTGTTTCTGAGGTAATGACTACAGATGATCTAGACAAATATGTTGTGTCTTGGAAGGATAGAGTAAACAGGGCTTGGGCTAGGATTGTATACCGTGGTCTTCCTGGTCTAGTGGTAGTACGTAGTATGGATGAATGGCGTCCAATGGGTATTGTGACTTATAGAGAGTTCATTAGGTCCACTAGGTGGTTCTTCCATCGTGAAAGCGAACATAGTTTTACGTCGCCTGCTAAGATACAGAGGATTATGCTTCGTGGAACGCTTGTTGCATCTAGTGATATGCCTCTTGAAGCTGTAGCTAAGGCTATGGTTGAACAAGAGCTTCCGTTGATACCAGTTGTTGATCGTGATGGTATAGTGGTTGGTGTACTAACCTACATGGATGTTATAAGAGCTTATCTAGAGGGTGCTAAGCCTGGTCGTGTACCAGTACCTATAGCACGTGTTATACCAGTACCTGTTGCTCGTGAAGAGAGAATAGTGTTTGTTAGTAGAGAGAAAATGTTGTCACAAGTACTCGTGGGACATGCTGTTGAGCCAGTGTATACTGGTCTCTATGCTAGTGATGCTATGGTTAGTGAGCTACCAGCTATAACTATTAATGATACAGTAGAGCATGCTAGACTAGAAATGCTTAGAAGGAAGACTAACTACCTACTTGTTGTTGATGAGAAGAATGATGTAGTAGGCTATGTTTCTAAGTGGAGTATGCTGCATGCTATTGGGTTACATGGTCAGTTGTGGAGGAGGAGGTCTAAGGATAGATACTTCATAGACTATGTAATGGTTAAACGTATGCCACATGTTAAAGAGGATACTCCTCTTGAAGAAGTAGCGTTTATACTAGCTAATACAGAGTCTGAAATAGCTATTGTAGAATCAAGTAGTGGTGACATAATCGGCTTTATTACAAAGGATAGGGTCGTAGAAGCTTCTAAGAAGATACTAGAAGACTATAGAGTAGAGAATCTCATACTACCTGGCAAGATAGCCTATGTAAACCCCTATCACAGCCTATACCATGTAGTCAATAAGATGAAGACACTATACCTAGATGCACTAACAGTATATGATGGTGAAGTACTAGGTGTTATATCAGCTAATAGACTCCCATTCATAGCACTAGAAGATTCAAAGAAGGGTGTTAGGAGTAAAAGGCTTATATGGGTTAGGAAACTAGTCCGTGGTGGAGCAAAGAGAGCACGATATGTAAAGATAACACCACTACTAGCAATCGATGCTATGGTTCCATACAGGAAATACATTGAACCAGAAACAAGAGTCTCTAGAGTAATAGAGGAGATGTATAGAGTTAGACTCGATGGAATACCAGTACTAAGCAATGACAGAAAAATAATAAGTACTATAACAAAGAATGATGTAATAAGGGAACTAGCTAGAAGAGCAAAGAAGATCATAGAGAAAAAGATAGAAGTAAAACAAGAAACAAAGAGAAAACAATAAAAAC
>CAYXOO010000019.1:0-20455 GCA_964466845.1 uncultured Desulfurococcaceae archaeon | reverse complement strand
ATCGTACACCATACTATTGTATACTATACACTAACCCTACGTTAATCGATATCATTAGATATTATCTATACTCTAGTTCACAAGAGAGCGTCTCTGGGACACTATATACGGTAGTAGTCATTGTTGTTGGGGTATTGTTTAGTCTGGTGTACAACTATGTTGTTAAGAAGCATAGTCTATAAGATTGATCGGATACTCTACCTATTAGTGACTATAGCGGTAGTCTATAGTATATTTAGTATAGGCTATAAAGTATATAATGTCTTATCACTAGTTATCCTCCCGTTAATAGCTTTATTGAAGAAAGATGATCTACTAAGACTGCTCTTACTCTACCTATTATTGATAACTTGTTTCATAGTTGAACCAGTAGTACTGCTGTTTACAATAGTCTTTACAATACTCTACCCAATAGCTTTCTCAAAAACTATAACTAAGTATTATACTGGTAGCGTAGTAGATAGAGTACTTGGTTCTACACTCTATGTTTCATCCAGGTATATGGCTGTATACACTCTCTTAATGTCTATACTAGTGTTTTTTAAGATAGACATACTGATACCCCTAGTATTAACAATGGTATCAACTACACTCTACACACTATACTATAATGCTCTATTGAGGAAGACTAGTATTGAACTAAGATTATCTAGTAGTAGAGTTGTTGTAGACAACAACATTTATCTATACATTGACCTAGGCTCTAGAGAGAATGCTAAACTAATAGTCTATGTTGATAACAGGAGGTATGTATTAAGTACTAGTAAGGGGAGGAATAGGTATACGTTAACTCTAACACTAGGTGATATTGGAGAACAAGTTGTTAGAGTAAAGACTTTTATTATAGATAAATACTCTCTTACATCAGTAAAGCTTTTAGAGAAAACATTTAAAGTAAACGTAGTACCTACGATAGAGTATCTTATCGTTAAAACTAGGGAGGTACTAGGAGAAGGACTAGAGTATCCATTAGAAGTTAGAGCACTACTCGATCTAGGGAGGAAGGGTAGAGGCTATACACCATCAAAGTCTATAACTGGTCTCCTTAGACAAAAGATAATAGAGCTTCTAAGTAAACGCTATGGCTTATTCTACGCAGGTGTTGAAGGAGAGAAATACCCTGTCTATAAATGGCTTGTTATAGAGAGTCTTATGAAGCCCACCACTATACGTACACGTATCGGTGATTATAGGGGTGTTAGATACTATGTACCAGGCGATGATCTACGTAGTATTCACTGGAAGAAGACTATTAGTAGGAGAGAACTTGTTGTTAAGGAGGTAGAAGCTGTTTCTAAGAGTATTGGGTTACCACATGGGTCTTCTAGAATACAGTTGATAATACTTGATCCATGTTCTGCTAATCACCGTGAATTAGATAGGATACTCTCTAGTTTGTTACTGCAACTAGCTAATTCATTAGATAACCTAGTATGTCTAGTGATTGTGTTGGATAACGAGTTTGTATTGTTTAGAGGGAAGGGTGTAGATGTACTAAGGGCTTTAATGGAGCTAGTAGAGGATATACCATCGTATATGAGGTATGAGTATAATAGCTTGTCTAGAGATATACCAGTCCAAGTTATTGAGAAATACTTAGTATCAGATATAAGGCCTTTAAACATAGTATCTGTATCCAATACATTGTGGTCTAAGAGACTACTAGAGTTTCTATGGAGAAACAACATACCTGGTGGGGCCAGGCTAGTTGTTATACACGGCTCACCAGTATCTACTAGGTGGTCTTACGCTAAATACATACTTGGTAAAGCAGGCTATATACTTCCAAGGATGGATTATAGAGACTATATGGTGCTGGATAAGGAATATATAGATAGAGTGCTTAAGAGTATTAGAGACTATGTTGCTAGAGACTAGGTGTAGTATTTGGCTAGGAATATAGTGTCTTGCCTTGGAGTATTTGTTGGTGCACTAGTACTTGTATCCATAGCTGTTATATCATATAGTATATACTATGACACGCTAACTTCATACTATAATATATTGAAGACAGAAGAGTATTCATATCTAGTAATAGCATTGATACTTGTAGCCTATATACTCTATTCTGCACTACATACAGCTACTATAGAGTATGAGATTAAGGTTAACAAGATACTATTGTTTATAACACTAATAGTATTCTCTGTAACACTGTATATAATAAGCTTCTTAAACCCCTTGTATAGGCTTAGCATACAGATACTGTCCTACATACTACTAGTCTATAGCTTCCTCATACTAATCTACAAACCCTCTAAATACAGGTACAAACTGTACCTTCTCTTAGTAACAGCTTTATTCCTAGTACCAGTACCACGTAGTCTCTTAGACCAAGCTAGTGTTGAGTTATCAAGAGTAGTAGGTTATCTAGCATCACGTATAGCTGGCTTACCATACATTATTAGATCGGGTAGAGTGTTTATACGTGTAGTTGATGCACAAGGGTATATGAGGGTATTTGAGATAGGCTATCTATGTAGTGGTATAGTAAGTATTTCTTCAATGCTTGCACTCCTCCCATTGATAACATATTTTGTACTAGGTAGTAAGCTTTCTATTAAGAAGAAGATACTGTATATCACATTGTTTACACTAACTGGTGTATCAATTGTATTTATAGGTAACTTATTACGTGTACTAGCTATACTATTGATAACCAAATACCATAGCTATAGAGTAGCACTAGACTTCTTCCATAGTACTCCAGCTCTAATATATACTGGTATAGCTACTGCAACAGTAATGTACCTGATATATAGGAGTATTATCAAGAAGAACTTGTATAGCGTATATAGACCAGTAGCTGTTAAGATACCACCACTAAACATAGAGATTGTAAGGAATGTATCAGTCTATATAGTACTAATACTTATAGGCTTAACACTAACACTATCACTAGTAAACACTAGTCCTAACCAGAAACTAGGTGGTAGGGAAGAGATAGCCTACCTAGATGTATCTGAGGTTATTGAGAATCCCTTCAAGCTACTAGTTAGGAATGAGACACTGTATAAGAATATATGGTATAGACCATACGAGTTAAGAATAGCTACTCCAATATCATCTATAAAGATATATTACCTAAGGATAAGCTGTAGGGGATCGACTTATCTAGGCTACCTAGAAATAGCTGATTCACCAAACAAGTTCCATTCATGGATAGTATGTCTCACCTATCAAGGATACAATATAGAGTCGTACTGGATAGCACAACATGATGACTCCTCAATATTCTTTATAATAGCTGAGAGACATGGCTATAGGTATATAATGGGCTATACTATTTATAAGATGAGAGTACTTGTTGGTGGATCGCTAGAGCCTATCTATATTAGAGTTACATTGTTCCATCCATACATTAGTAGTAGGTTTGACGATATAGTTGATGGGTTAGAGGATGTCCTTGTTGAAATGAAGCCTCTAGAGACTAGTGAATCATCTAGTATGGGTAACTATATGTTCTATATATATGTTGTACAGACAATCGTATTCATAGACATAGTGTATATAACCGTATATATTGTGAGACATAGTATAAGGAATTTAAAGAGTATATCAGAATCTCTAGGTGGTAGATAGTATTGAAGCTGATAAAGAAGAATACTGTAGCATTACTACTAGTTGTTACAGCTACCCTTCTATTGCTATCAACAAGTACTCCTTTATGGAGTAAAGGTAGCGATAGTAAGTACGAGACACTATATAATAGGTTTCTAGAAGACTATATTAGAGTATATGAGTTGTCTAAAAAGGGAGTTAATGTATCAAGCCTCGTATCTATGCTTAAAAAAGCACATGAGTATATAGAAAAGGGTGACTATAGTAGAGCAGATAGTATCCTAGATAATGTTGAGAAGGAGATTGATAGGCTAGAGAGTATAGCTGATAACCTTATGTACTCAAATATTGTTACCCGGATAGTGTATGCAGTACTTATACTATCCATACCAGTGTTATTCTATATACTCTTCCCAAGACTCTACTTATTCTTATGGTATAAAACTAGAGCTAAATGGGTGGTTAAAAAGCATGGATCTACTGGATAGAGAAGTATTTACTGTAATCACAGCATTAGTGTTGATTGGCTCACTTATAGCGTTGTTTGAGATGGATCTTGGGTGGGCTAGAGAACACTATATATCAATATCACTACTTAACGAAAGATGCCTCATAGGTGGTTACCCAGTTAATGCTTATGTAGATACACCTGTAAAGCTATGTATTGAGGTACATAACGAGCTAGGTTATCCAGTATATGCTAGGATAGTATATAAGATAGCAGACAATACCACGCTACCCTCTAGAGAAAAACCTTCTCCAGAAAAAGAGAGGACGGTCTATGAACTACTAGTAGATAATGGAGAGACAAGGTATCTTAGAGTAAACATTAGTATCCCTATGGAATATGCTGGTAGACGTATAGCAATAGTTTTTGAACTCTGGATCTATGATCCGGAGACCAACGAGTGGGTCTATACTGGTAGATGGACACATTTATTTGTATACGTTATAGAGGTGCCTCTGTAATGGCTACTCTAGAAGAATATGTAAAAACAAAAGCTAAAGCCCGGGATAAGGGATTGTATAGTACACTCTATAGTACATACGTGGATGTAAAAAATGGTAAGATAGAACTTGTCGACCCTGATCCCCCTGGATCTGTTACTGAGTATCTTTTTAGAATAGACTATAGCCTATGGTTTTGGACTATAGTTTCTCTAACAATAGTCTTTCTAGTTCTAAATATGTACCCCATAGACGTACTGTCTGGATTAAGGATGGTAGTTGGTATTATCTATACAGTTTTTGTTCCAGGATATATGTTTCTACAAACGCTTTATCCCAGTAAAGAATTGTCTAGTTTAGAAGAGCTCCTTATAAGCATTGGCTTATCAATTGCACTGTCTAGCATACTAGGGCTTATACTAAACTATACACCATTTGGTATAAGAACAGAGTCTCTAGCCTTAACACTCTCTATCCTTGTCCTAACACTATCACTTGCAGCTTTAACTAGAAAGTCTAGAGCTATAACAAGTAGTCTCTAATATACCTATTAAATACCCTAGTATGTGTTTTTGTAGAGAAAACCCTCCAGTACAACCTATCAACCTCCCTACTAAACAATACACCTTCTCTAGCAGCTCTATAAGCTATCTCATAGTACCTACTATACTCATCACTAACAATTATATCATCCACATTCCTTAAGCAAGGATATAGTCTAGAAGCGTTAGTGTTAGTCAATAGCTTCTTCCCATGATATATTGCTTCAACAATCCTATTAGACACTGTTGAGCCATAGAATATAGGCGCTAGAACAAGTACTGCATATCTATACAATACCCTCATAAAACTATTTGGTACCCATCCTAAGAAGTATACATTATCTACCTTCTTAAACAAGCTATAGAGACTCGTACCTCTTAGATCATTCCAACTAGTACCAGCAACTACTACTGGGTAATCCCTTAGCTTCTTAGCAATACCATATACTATCTTTAACAAGTACTCTTCATTCCATACACCACCCTTGGGTCTTGAAAGACTAGCTATACACAGTATATACTCTTCCTTAAACCTCTCAATAACCTCCATAGCATAACTAGTATCTCCAGTATCCATAGCCTCCGATATAGAGGGGTATACAAACAAGCTTTTAACACGATATACTCTAGCTAAATGCTTATATGTACCCATATCCATTGAGACAACAATACTGCTTCCAAGCAGCTGTCTAAGTGTAAACAAGTAGCTTAATGGGATAGAGGGTATGGAGTAATATTCTCTACCATATGCTATCTTCTCCCTAAACCTACTAGTCCATACACCCCATACACGTATAGCTATTGGTACTGAGTATTTCTTTGAGAAAACCCTACCTAGAAACCATGTACTCCTCAAATTAGTTACTACAACATCAACACCATCTATAGCTTCTTCACCAGCTATTTTCTTAAACATATAGGTTGTAAAGGGGTTTCTTAGACAAAGCCTTATAAATGGTACTATAACTTGTTTCTCTCTATCAATAACAACTCTTAACCCACCACTATACTCTATATGATCCCTATCACTACAAGGTTTTATATGTATAAAGTAGACATTGTATCCGTGGTATAGCTCTAGACCAGCAGCCATTGCTATCTCATGTGACACGTGATCAGCTATTACAAGTACTTTCAACTCATGTACACCATAGACTATAGGTGATCTATAGTTTAATCAACTCCTTAATACGCCTATGTATACTAGCTATATCCTCTCTAGTAGTATCTATATATACTGTATCACTATATAGGAAACGTGTTATCCTATATAATAGCTTCTTCTGAACAATAATATAATCCCTATACTCTATACTAGAGCCTCTCCTTACCCATCTCTTATACAATTCTCTATCTTCTGCATCAAAGAAGAACGAGTACACTCTATACCCTCTAGACTTTACAGCTATATCTAGCCTATAGATCATTCTTATTTGTCTCACGATACTCTCTACTGGTACACCAAGTTTTACTGAGAAGAACATATAGTCTGTAATAACAGCTGGTATATAGTCTTCAACAACAACAACAGTATAGCCTAGTCTTAGTGGGAGATATATCCTCCTAATAAACTCTATGAAAACACTAAATACATCAACCCATAGCCATAGCTTGAATAATCTCTTGAAAAAACTCTTCCTTTCATCAATAAGCATTCTTATAGGAGATACCTTATTCCCTGGTCTTACTCTAGAGACAAGACATAGCATGGTTAATAGTATATATGATAACCCATAAGACGTCTTTAGAATAGTATCTCTAACCCTATATCCTCTAGATGCTAGATACTTAGCTAGTAGCCTTTTATGAGTAGTCTTACCAGCACCAACAACTCCAGAGAAGACAATAACTCTAGACAAAGACTATCCACCATTCACCCTTAGCTCTCTAGAGACAATACCCCATAGAATACTAGATACTTGTTCAATAGACTTATGAGATACATCAACAACTCTTATAGAGAAACCATTACTAGAACATCTATATAGTTTGTAGAACTTCTTAGCAACACCTAGTATATAGGTCTTTAACAATACCTGTCTATATAGAGAGTGTTCTTTCCTCCTACTAAGTGTTATAACTGGATCTATATCAAGGACTATAGCTATGACTCTACACCTATCTACTCTAAAGATCCATCTATAGAGAAACCTTATGAGCCGTATGTAGGGCTTTAGATTAACCTTTCTTAAACCAAGTAGGCAGACACCATCTATAAACGGTGTTCTATCCATTACAACAACATCTACATGTCTAAGTATACGCCTTAGGTTATAAGAGAATACAATATCGTTTAAAATCCATAGTATATAGTAGGCTATATTCTTTAGGAAGAAGTTAATCCTATACTTAATAGACCTTCTTGCTAAACTATACTGTTTTTCTAAGTGAAGCCTTTGTTTAACACCCATATTGATTATTTTCTTAAATGGATCGTAGGTTTTGTATTGGATTAGATAGGTTCTCTTATAAGACCTCTTTACTAGTCTATAGAGTATCTTAGACTGAGTAGTCTTACCACATCCATCAATTCCTGATAATGATATAATGTATTTCCTCAACATATATACCTCTTAACCTTCTCAACTAGGTCTCCATATACTGGTATCTTATTCCTAAAAAATATCTTGTATAAGTCTATATAGTGTTTCTTTACTAAACCAAGTCCTTTACTAGTGGAGTATTTATACCTAGTTTTTAACGGGATTAATCTAGGGTAATAATCTCTAACATCAAGTTTCTCAATAAACTCTATAACATCTCTAAATACACTAGGGTATAGGCTTGGATAAAACTCCTTGATTACTGATAGCCTAGTCTTAGTCTCCAGTAGATCATATAACGTTATGAACCCATTATCTAATATATTCTTTATATAAGCTATTGTATCAATTACTATGTTGAGAGCAAGTACTTCTATTGATCTACATTCTAGGGTATATGGGTTACATACAATGATCTTGTCTCTACAAGTGTATTCACTACTATACCCTATACCATATTGTCTCTTAAGCCTATCAGGGCTATAATGGTCTATTTTTATAAAGCCTATACCAGATCTTATGTACCCAGTCTCAGTATTAGTGGTTATAGCATCTATATCGTTTGTTATATCAACTGGTATGCATGGTTTTTTAAATAACACGTTTTCTCTACGACTAAGTTCTTCTACTAACCTAGTGTATTCTCCTACAAATTCTCTAGAGAATAAGAGTGTTTTCTTAAAGAGACCTAGGCCATTACTCTCTATTTCTACTACTCCATCACTATATAGTTTGTTTAAATAGTATACTGTATTTATTAATACCTTATTCCTTATAGCATAATTTACTATTCTTACTAAAACCTTTCTATTAATAACTACTCGTTTATAACTACTCAATATACTGCACCTTGGTCTCTATATCAACTACATAGGCTACACCGTTATTGTATACTATATTGTCTCTATATAACACATTCCTATTATATGTTATATTGTATATATAGCTATGGAAGAAGGTCTTTACTGGATAGAAGTATATAAGTAGCTTTAAGCCAGTATATCCTCTCACAATATCCATCTTCTTAACAGCATCTTTATAGACAAAACCAGCTATGTTGTCATGGTAGTCTCTTGCTACATAGTAGTAGATAGCCCAGTCAATATATGGGAAGAGTATTATAGATACTCTTAACCCAATATCCCTACTGATCTGGGTATTAACCCACTTATAGGCTTCTATAAGGTAAGGGTTATCATCAATACTAAAGTCTACTAGATAACCATGTCCCTTATAGTTAGGTACTAGTGGTTGCATATAGAATGTACTTGGTATTGACAGTATAAAGAATACTATAAACAATGTTTTGAGCACTATAGACGTTTTTCTATATACATATAATTTATCGATTAAGTATATAGATATTGTTGTCATAAACAATACTATATATGATAAGAATCTTACTTTAATGTTATACATTAGGCTAAATACTATGAACGATAGATAAGTTGGTAGTAGCATTATAGTAAGCATGTATATTATAGCATATCTGTTACAGTCTCTCTTTATAAACATCATATAAGCTATTATAAGGGCTATTATCATGTATAACATTGTCTGTAGTATGTACCTCCCTATATACACGTATACTGTATAGAATAACGTGTATCTATCAAGTGTTATTAATGCTCTTTTATAGGCTCTCTTAACAGCAAATGGTTCACCAACAAATAGTGTATATAGTCTATAGACTAGGTCTTTAAGTGAGGAAGCTAGTCCTCTACCAGGTTCTGTATAGGCTATGTGTATACCAAGGAGTATAGCTAGCATTACTGACATTAAGGAAAGAGTTCTAATGTCTATTACTTTGAACATACTCTCTCTTCTACAAAACAGTTTAGCTATATAGATACCTGGTAGTAGTATTATAGACATAGCAACTAGTATTGCTAGTGATGGTATATGCATAAAGGATATAGCTATTATAAGGGTTATTGTTGTCGCTAGATATTGTATCTTCTTCTTAATAATAGTTGCTATGATCAAGTATAGTGTTATAGAAAATAAAGGGAGAGCGGCTAGTGTACCCCTAAACCCATATACATCTGGTATGAATAGTACTAGTAGTATTGGTAAGAATGCATCTACACGATGTTCTAGAGGAGCTATGTACCTAGACAATAGATTTACCATTGCTTTAGTAGCAACTATTATGGTTATAATAAAGAGTGCTTGGAATAAACGTATAACCGTTAATGTATCAAGACCTGTTAGCAACGATAGTTCTGATATAAATACTTGTATTAATGGAGTACTACGGTATAGGTCGGCGTATACACCAGTATCTGGGAGGAAACCAGTTTCTATAATGTGTTTAGAGTAAGACATATGAGCCCATACATCAAATTTTCCGAATGAGTACCTTGTGTTAAAAACTGGTGTTAATAGTATCAAGGGTATGACTATATAGTACACTATATTGACTACACTAGAATCTATCCTATGGCTACATAGTGCAGTTACTACCAGTAATGCTAACAGTGGATACAACATGTAGACTCCATCATATGGCCATAGGCTATATGGTTTTGTTAACCTAGCATATACTATGTTTATAACATATAGTGTAGTTAGGGTAACTATTAGTATTCTAAACAGTTTGTTCCAGTCCATAATACCCCTCTATAGATACATTGCTTCTAACCACTATAGCCTTAGACTCTCTAGAGTATCTAGGGCTTTACTAATATGCTTTATCACCATGTATGTTGTCTCACATACTGTATTCCTACTAGTATCTATTGCTAGGGAACCATATTTCTTTGACAATACACTGTATTCAGCTAGTAAATAGCTTATATAGGCTATAGATAGTTTCTCAGAAGACTTCCTCTTAACAAGTATGTCTGGCCTAGCATATAGGTAGACAGACACTATCTTCCCATGGCCAGCTACTCTATCAAGTATCTTAAACAAAGTGTTTTCTCTAGAAACCCTACCTAGACTAATCATCCTCATAGACACTATAAAGTCTGGTACAGATCTCTCTGCAACAACTATGTAGCCTAGTAGTCTCCTAAGCCATATATTCAGTATAATCCATAGGAATGCGTTAAACCACTCAATTAGTATGACTAGCTTGATTGATTTCCTAAATAGTGATGCAAAGCTATAGTCTAGTTCTCTAGGAGAACCAGTTGATGGTAACAAGCCTGTTTTTTGGAGAAACCATACTAGTGGATACATGAGTAAGTGGTGCTCACGTAGTCTAACAATTGATACACGATAGCCTCTAGAGTAGAGCCAGTATGCAACTGCTTTAGCAATAGTTGTTTTACCAGCTCCATCTGGGCCATAGAATGCTATAATCATCCAGACTCTAGCCTCCAAGTATGTATTTAAACAACAGCTTAATACCCTTTGAACCAGGTGTAAGCAGTAGCTCTTTAACTGGAGACAACCCTTCTCTACCAATCCTATACTCTAGGTTCTCTATATAGGAAGCTATTATGTGTTGATATGGTATCTTGTATGGATAGACTAGTTTCTCTCTCCTAAAGAACACTCTATACATCTCGTTAATCAGTATTGATAATGGCTTATACAATCCTATCCTCTTAGACAACACAATAGCTCTCTCAACAACTTGTCTCTTTGTAATCCATAGCCTATATACATGGTATATATCGGATAATAGTATGTATAGTTCCTTCAACACACTATGTCCAGCTACAAGAGCTAGGTCTACACAAGGACTAGCAGTATATACCTCTATATCATCGATACAGTATCTAGTCCTATACCTCCATAGGAAGTTGTTATCCATATACCTATAGTGGCCAGCAGCAACACAATCATGTATGTCTAGATCCACGAAAGTACCTCTATATAGCTTTCTCAACGTGATCTCTGGAGTACCTTTCTTAAGTAGGCTAAATCCTTGTTTCTTAAAATACTCTATTACATAGCCCATATCATCCTTGTTGATAACTAGTAGGTCTATATCATCTGGTACATAATTGAAGGACTTAAAAGTCTTTATAACAAGTACTTCTACACCCTCACTAGTGAGTCTTGATACACTCTTTAAAGCATCTAGTTGAGCCTTCCATCTCCTATCAAGTTCTCTCCACTCCCAGAAACTCTTTACTCTATCATCAAATAGTCCTAGCTGATATAGAACCTTATTCTTCTTAGCATACAGTACTAGCTCGTAAGGAATATGATCTAGAGGGATGGACTCCATAGACACCAGTGATCCAACAACATATCCTATAAACTCTCTATTACCCAAGATATACTATACACCATACACCCCTATCAATATATCTAATAGTTTACTGGAAGGGGGTAAAAACAAGATTGCTTAGACAAGGAATAATCAGAGACTCTACCCTCTCTTCACAGCCCAGTGGGCTCTGGAGGGGAAGGCTCTTCATCAAGTAATAACTTTCTAGTAAGCTATCCCTTAAATTCCTTTAGAGAATACTGTATGTAAGTGGGTATCTCTACTTAGTAGAAGCTGTGTGTTTAACTGGACTAGATGGTTATCAGTAGAATTGGTATGTAGTACATAAGCTATTCCGTTAAGGTATATAAGCTGGTTTTAACCACCTAGTAGAAACTAGATAGAACCTAAAGATAGTGTATAGATACAGCCAGTATACCAAGGTAGTCTATAGAGACACATACATACTGGTATAGACTAGCAAGAGACCATAGTAGTGTATGGTAGGAGGGATAGGTGGGGATGGAGGGGAGGGTGGCTATAGTACATGTATTCTTTGGCTTCTATGGTGGTGGGGAATACCTAGCTCTCAACATGGCTAAGGCTTTGAAGGAAGAAGGGTTTGATGTATCAATACATACTTGTGCTCCAATAGATTATGGTAGAGTGGAGAAGGTGTTTGGTATAGATATGAATGGTTTCAAGGTTTTTGTTAGAGAGTCTCCAGTAGCTAGTGTTTTCAAGGATGTTGTTCTTGGTAGAGAGTCTATAGTGAAGCTTATCCGGGCTTTCAACAGGTTCTTTAGAGAGTATGTAGCTAGGCTTAGGAGAGAGTATGATGTAGTAGTAGATACTCAAAGTAACATGGTTTCTCCAGTAGATATAACCTATATACATTATCCACTATTGATGCACCTCTATAGAGGGAATGGTTTAAGGATACATAGCTGGCTGTATGGATGGTTTAAGAGATTATATACTAGTGTCTATAGAAACCATTTGTTTCCATGTAGAGTACTAGCTAATTCCTCGTGGACTGCATCACTTGTCTACAAGATATACCGTATAGTACCAGATATAGTGTATCCACCAGTTGATATAGAGTATTTTAGTAGATGCAACAATAATGATGTGAGAGACAAGCTAGTTGTAACTATTAGTAGGTTTGTAGAGGATAAGAGACTTGATAGAATAGTTGATGTGGCTAGCAAGTTGAGAGACTATACTTTCGTCATCATAGGCTCTACTAATGAGTACTCCTATAGAGTGATCAGTAGGATTAGAGAGAAAGCTAGAGAGTATAGACTAGACAATATAGTTATTGAGACAAACCTTCCTAGACAAGAGATCCTAGGATATCTAGAGGATGCACGCTACTACCTACACCCAGAGAGACCAGAGCATTTTGGTATAGCTATTGTAGAAGCTATGGCTGCTGGACTAGTACCTATTGTATATAGAGATGGTGGTGCATGGTACGACATTGTTGGCAGGGTATGGGGTAGACTAGGCTATAGAGTAATTGATGAAGTACCAGGTATTATAAGGCTTATAGACTCTAATAGAGGATTGTATGATAGGTTGAGGATGAAGTGTGTTAGTGTATCAAGAATGTTTAGCTATAGTGTCTTTAGAGAAGCTATAGCTGGTAAGGTACGTGAGATACTTAGAGTTAAGAGGATAGCATTAGCAAGGCCATTAGCTACAGTGTAGAGGAGTAGCTATTTAGTCTTTATCTTAACTATCCTATCACCCTTGTTGACAGTCTTACCCTTCTCAACATATACTTCCTCAACAACACCTTTTACACCAGCTTTTACCTCCGTGATCATCTTCATAGACTCTAGTAATGCAACAACTGTGTCCTCAACAACTTTGTCACCAGACTTAACCTTTACATCAACTATCCTACCAGCTATTGGAGCAACTATTACTCCTGGTATATGAGATCGAGCTACTCTCTTTCTCTCTACACTAGTTGTTGATAAACCAGTTGGTATAAGCTCTATAATCCTCTTAACAATAGCTGGTATCCCATTAACTACGATACCTGACTCAACACCTGATACTTTGACCCTCCTACCATTGATCTCGAGTACAGCTTGTTTTAGCTCTTCATCAAAACTTATTATACGTATAACATACTCTCTATCATCACCACTGAATTTGGCTTTAAAGACACCGTTTTCCTCCCATATCATAACCTCTACTAGTTCACCACTACATGTCTCTACACGGAACCTCCTCAAACCAGCTACTACACCTCCTTACAAACATGTTATTACTACTAATATTCTACCCTAAAGTACCTAGTCACTATAGCTATCTCTATAGCTGGGTGTATAAGCTATTATAGTATATCCTCTATACTTGTTTAGTGTACTGGGTTAAGATGGTGTATATGTTGAAGCTCCCTGAATGGGTTTATAGGTTTGCTGAAAAAGTTCTTATGGAGAGTATAGGCTATCCAAGTATAGCTGGAGAATACTATGGGGAGATAGCTAGCTACTATAGAGATGTATTGAGAGAGTATGGAGTATCTGTTACAGTGCATCGTGTACCAGATAGTTTTGTTAGAGAAAATCTTCCCAAGACAGCTAACCCGGATAAACCAAGGTATATACTGATTGCCAGGATAGGAGCTGGAGAGAAGAAGCTACAGTTTAATGGACACTACGATGTAGTTGAGCCGGGTAAGGGATGGAGTGTTACAGAGCCTTTTAAGGCCAGGAAGGTTGGTGACAGGATCTATGGTCGTGGAGCAACTGATATGAAGGGTGGTATAGCTTGTTTTCTAGCATCTATAGCTTATCTATCGTCAACCAAGGAGCCTCTAGACCATGTTGTAGAAGCAGTACTTGTACCAGATGAAGAGATAGGTGGAGCTACTGGTACTGGCTACTTGGTTAGAGAACTTGGTTCTAGGCCAGACTGGGTTGTTATAGGAGAGCCTAGCGGCTTGGATACTATATGGATTGGACATAAGGGTCTTGTATGGGCTATAGTATCTATAGAGGGTAGACAGTCACACGCTAGTACTCCATGGAAGGGTGTGAATGCTTTTGAGAAAATGGTTTTGTTTGTACAAGAGTTCCTTAGACGTGTAGAGCCATTGCTTAAGACTCGTAGGAGTAGCTATGAGTATGATGAGCCAGAGGGTGCTTATCCAACGATAGTCCTTGGTGGTAGAGTAGAGAGTGTTGGTAGTATAAATGTTGTACCTGGTAGAGTATCGTTTAGTATAGATCGTAGACTTATTGTTGAAGAGAATACAGAGGATGTTATTAGAGAACTAGAGAGTCTTGTTAAAGAGGTTTCTAGAGATACTGGTGTAAAGGCTAGTATGGAGGTTGTTGCTAGACTAGAGCCTGCACTAACCAGTATTGATAGTAAGCTAGTGTCTAGGCTAGCGGGTATTGTAGAGGATGTTGTAGGTGTTTCTCCAAGGAAGATAGTGTGTGTCGGTGGACTTGATCTACATTATTATAGTGAGGCTGGAGTTAGTGTTGTAGCCTATGGACCTGGTGAACCAGGTGTTGCACATAAGGTTGATGAGTACATAGGTGTTGATAGTATGTATAGAGCTATAGAGGTATATACAGTACTTGCTAGAGAAGGGTTTAAGGGATAGAATGGTTTTGAGAGAACAAGTTGTTTTTGAAAACAATTCTACAAGGTATATAGCGTATTTGTCTAGACTAGTTAATCTAGTTGAAGACATAGTTGATGACGCATACTGTAGTAGCACCTATATTGGTGGTCTAAGCCTCTACGACTATAGTGTACCAGATAGAGTCTATCTTGAACCAATAGATTGTGTATACGATCCTGTTGAGAGCTTGGAAGTCTTTAGTAGTCAATGGGAGATAGACAACGTGTTTATTGGTAGGGGTTCAATAGATTATAGAGAGCTCTATAGGCTTGTGTATAATGTGTATAGGAGTACACTTCACTACAAGATGAAGGAGTACTCGGTTAAATCTAGTAGTCTATCACGTGAGTACTACTTGGCTGTATTGTTTAATGGTAAAGCATTTATTGTCGAGGGAGAAAGGGATCGTGTTGCACTACCAGTTATACCACACTGTGTTTCAGCTCATACTCATCCAACAAACCATCCTTATCCATCAAAACATGATATAGAGTCTATTATCAATATGATGGTTAATAGAGGGTTGCTCCACGCTATAGAGACTACTAGTCATACACTCTATGTCTACCGTGTAAAGCCTTTGTGTGAAGAGGATATTGTCAAACTACGTCTTATTGAGGGAGAGAGGGATTATAGGAGAGTGGCTGATTTATTCAAAAGCATTGAGTCTCTAAGGATTGTCCTAGAGTAGGTTAGACTATAGACTAACTCTTGTACCAGACTAGTCTATCAACTCTATAAACCACTAACTCTTATATACTAATTCCCTTTACCCACATAAATGAGTAGAGCAAGACAGTAATGGTGTAATAATAGTGAACCGGGTGGATGGATAGAAAGGTAGTGGGTTAGCAGGCCTTGGGTTACCGTGTACTCGTATGCAACCGTGGGGAAATAGCTATACGCATAGCACGTAGTGTCCGAGAGCTTGGATGGACACCACTTGGTGTATACACCCAGCTTGATAAGAAGAGCCTACATCGGAGGTTTATGGAGGAGGATTACGAGATAACTAGTTATCTAGAGATAGACGATATAATAGAGGCTGCTCTAGAGCTTGGTGCAGACGCTATACACCCTGGCTATGGATTCTTGTCTGAAAACCCATTGTTTGCAAAACGTGTTGTTGAGAAAGGACTTGTATTCATAGGGCCTACGCCAGAGGCTATGGAGCTTGCAGGTGATAAGGCTAGAGCTAAGAAGGCTGCTGAAGAAGCTGGTGTACCTACTCTTCCATGGAGAGCTGTCTCTAGTCCAGAGGATGTAGTAGAGTTTGCTAGAGAACATGGTTATCCAGTGTTGTTGAAGGCTGTTGGTGGAGGAGGTGGTATGGGTATACGTGTCGTTAGGAGTGATAACGAGGCCTATGACTTGTTTGAACAAGCATCTATTGAGGCATTGAATGCTTTTGGTGATAACAGGCTTTATGTTGAGAAATACCTTGTTGATCCAAAGCATATTGAGGTACAAGTAGTTGGTGATGGTGATAGGGTTATACACTTGTTTGAGAGAGACTGTAGTGTTCAGAGAAGGCACCAGAAGCTTATTGAGGAAGCTCCTGCCCCTATATTGTCTATGGAGGAGAGAGAAGCTATTACTAGAGATGCTGTAAAGCTTATGGAGCATATAGGCTATGTTAACGCTGGTACTGTAGAGTTCTTGTTTGACCCAAGGACTAGGAAGCACTACTTTATAGAGATTAATGCTCGTCTACAAGTAGAGCACCCTGTTACAGAAATGGTTACTGGTGTAGATATTGTCAAGCAACAACTACTGGTTGCTCTAGAGGGTAGGCTTGATATTAAGCAGAGAGACATTGTTTTGAGAGGACACGCTATTGAGGCTCGTGTTAACGCAGAGAATCCATTGACTATGATGCCCAGCCCTGGTGTTATAACTGATTATATGGAGCCTAGTGGACCGGGTATACGTGTTGATAGTGGTGTTGCCCGTGGTTCTATAGTGCCTAGTGAGTATAATCCATTGATAGCTAAGGTTATTGCATGGGGTTGTTGTAGGAGTGAGGCTATTGAGAGGCTTAAGAGGGCTTTGTCAGAGTATACAATAGCTGGTGTTGAGACAAATATCTTGTTGTTGAAGAGTATATTGGAGCACAGTATCTTTGCTAGTGGTGAACACACTACCCGGTTCCTAGACAAGTATATGGAGGAGGTAGTTGGTAGGATTAGAGAGTGGGAGAGGATACATGCACTAGCACTAGCCATTGTTAGTCTAAGGAGTGTCAATGGATTCCGCTCTATGGTTCCAAGGATACAGTCTATTGAGAGAGAACCGCATCGGCTAAAGACACTACGTAGGAGAGCATGGATATACTGGAGTATGCTACGTAGCCGTGTATCACGTAGGAGACGTAGATGATGATTGATGACGCATCTGATTATGTGATGAAGGGATTAGCAGCTGAACAACCGTGTTCCAATAACGCTTTAACACCACATTTAACCCATTGTAAACACCTTATAAACCAGTGTTTAAACACCTATTGATATTCTAGCCGAATTCCTTATAAGACTAGAATAGCCTAGGTGTTCTATAAAAGAGTGTGTATAGAGAGGCTGAGTTGTCTTGAGTATAGAGGGTAAGGAGAAAAGGTTTATCCTATGGCTAGAAGAAGTTACAAAGGATGACGTAGTACTTGTTGGTGGTAAAAACGCTAACCTTGGAGAAATGCTTCGTGCAGGAATACCTGTACCACCCGGGTTTGCTGTAACAGCTTATGCATACAAGTACTTCCTAGAGAAGACTGGGTTGGCTGAGAAGATATACTCTATGCTTAGAGAGCTGGATGTTAATGACAAGAAGGCTCTTGATGAAACAACAGCTACTATTAGGAAGATGATTAAGGAGACGCCAATGCCTAGGGAGATCGAGGAGAGTATTAGGGAGGCCTACCGTAAACTAGCTGCTCGTCTAGGACTTGATACATCTAGGCTTAAGGTTGCTGTACGTAGTAGTGCTACTGCAGAAGACATGCCAGAAGCAAGCTTTGCTGGTCAGCAGGAGACCTATCTCAACGTCTATGGGGAAGACGCTGTTGTACAGCGTGTAAAGGATTGTTGGGCTAGCTTATTCACTGCTCGTGCAACATTCTATCGTGTACAACAAGGTATACCGCATGAGCGTGCATTGATGAGTGTTACTGTACAGAAGATGGTTAATAGCCGTAGTGCTGGTGTAATGTTCACGTTACACCCGGTAACTGGTGATGAGAGTGTTATTGTTATAGAGGGTTCATGGGGTCTTGGAGAAGCTGTTGTTGGTGGTAAAGTAACACCTGATGAATGGGTTGTTGATAAGAAGACTCTAGAGGTCAAGGAGAGGAAGATTAGCCGTAAGAACATAGCTATAGTGTTTAACCCAGAGAAGGGTGTTAATGAGAAGATACAACTACCAGACCCTAGGTATCCATTATTTGATCCAGAGAAGCCTTGTCTAAGTGATGAAGAGGTTAAGAAGCTTGCAGAACTAGGTGTATTGATTGAGAAACACTATGGGCGTGCAATGGATATTGAGTGGGCTATAGACTCAGACCTACCATTCCCACAGAACGTCTTCATTGTACAGGCTAGACCAGAGACTGTATGGAGTGTACGCAAGGCCAAGGCTGTTGAAGAGAAGAAAGTAGCTATAGCTGGTAAGACAGTAAAGCTTGCTGAAGCAAAGATCCTTGTACGTGGACTACCTGCTAGCCCTGGTGTTGGAGCTGGTGTTGCAAAGGTTATCTTTGACCCACACAGCAAGGAGGCCCAAGAGTTCAGGGAGGGTGAGATACTTGTTACTAAGATGACTGATCCAGACTGGGTTCCATTGATGAAGAAAGCAGCAGCTATTGTTACTGATGAGGGTGGTATGACTAGCCATGCAGCTATTGTTAGCCGTGAACTAGGTATACCATGTATTGTTGGTACTGGTGAAGCAACCAAGGTTATAGAGTCTGGTATAGAGGTAACTGTTGATGGTAGTAAGGGTGTTGTATACGAGGGTATTGTTGAAGAACTTGTTAAGCCTAAGAAGGAGGTAGAGGTTGTAGGTGCTGTAGGTATTAGCCCAGAACAACTATTACCACTATACCCAGTAACAGCTACAAAGATCTATATGAACCTTGGTGAACCAGATGCTATAGACAAGTACCTACACCTACCATTCGATGGTATAGGGTTAATGAGGATAGAGTTCATTATCACAGACTGGATACAATACCACCCACTATACCTTATAGACCAGGGTAAGGAACAATTGTTCATCGATAAACTAGCAGAAGGTATAGCCAAGGTTGCACAAGCTATCTATCCAAGACCAATAGTTGTTAGATTTAGTGACTTCAAGACAAACGAGTACCGTGGACTAAAGGGTGGTGAGAAATATGAGCCAGAAGAACGCAACCCAATGATCGGCTGGCGTGGTGTAAGCCGCTACATACACCCCAAGTACGAGCCAGCATTCCGTCTAGAGGTACGTGCTATACGTAAGGTACGTGAAGAAATGGGTCTTGTAAACGTATGGGTTATGCTACCATTCGTTAGAACAACATGGGAGATTGAGAGGGTATTGAAGATAATGGAGGAAGAAGGGCTTAAGAGGGGTAAGGACTTCAAGGTATGGGCTATGGCCGAGGTACCAAGCATAGCATTACTAGCAGACAAGTTTGCAGAATACGTAGACGGCTTCAGCATAGGTAGCAACGACCTAACACAACTAGTACTAGGAGCAGACCGTGACAGCAGCATCCTAGCTGAAATGGGCTATTTCGATGAACGTGATCCAGCTGTACTAGCAGCTATAAAGATGATTATTGAGAAAGCCCACAGCAAGGGAGCAACAGTTAGTATATGTGGACAAGCACCAAGCGTCTACCCAGAGATTGTTGAGTTCCTTGTAGAAGCAGGTATTGACAGTATAAGTGTAAACCCAGACGCTGTAATACCAACTAGGAGACTAGTAGCAAGTATTGAGAGAAAGATACTACTTAAGAGACTAAACAAGGTAATGGATAGACTAAACCAACTACAACTATACTAGA
>CAYXOO010000018.1:0-20791 GCA_964466845.1 uncultured Desulfurococcaceae archaeon | reverse complement strand
GTATATGGTGGGCCACATAGCATCTACTATAGCTAGACCAGATGCCTGGGAGCTAGCCGAGACAGCTAATGTATTGATGAATGTGCTTGTAAAGACTGCTAAGAAGCTTAAGGAAGAGATGGGTGGATAGATTGGGTTTATGGGAAAGGATTAGGTATCAAGTGTTATTAGGGGCTATGCTTGTGTTATTGCTTGTAATAGCTCCTGTGTCATGGAACTATTATGATATAAGATACTTTAATGAATGGTATAGAGTTGCATGTGAACACGGTATACTTTCTGTCTACAAGTATGCATCTAAGGTTGCATACCCACCAATACCTATAATCCTATATGTATCTACTTATGGTCTTGCAGAAGCCTTGTTTGGAGACAATATACCACTTATAAGGCTTATAATAAAGCTTCCACTAATAATAGCTATGCTCCTTATAACACATATCATCTATAGGCTTAAAGGATTCAAAGCTGCATCACTATGGGCTCTATGCATAGCAGGCTATGGTATAGTATTTGCATACCAATTCGATCTACTGATAGCTCTTGCACTACTAGCCTCATACTACTTTATAAAACACGAGAAACACTTATATGCAGGATTATGTTTCGCTACAGCTGTCCTCATTAAACATGTTATAGCACTTCTAGCACCAGTTTATCTCATATACTACTATAAGAGACGTGATCTAGCGGGTTTAAAGAGCTTTATAGCTTCTGCCCTACTATTCTCACTAGTAGTCATCACACCATTCTTTATCTATAGCCCAGGAGACTTTATCTATAAACTGTTGCTATTCCATGTAAGTAGGCTACCACAAGGACTAAGCTTATATGCTATACCATTGTATATAATGAAGTACAACATAGCTGCAATACCAAAGGTTATTAATGATCTATGGTTTCCAGTACTCATAGCTGTCTATATTCTAGAACTATACTTCTTGTTCTATTGTTGTAAAGAGTTTTCTAAGAAAACACTCCTCTATGGATTAACACTAGTGGCTATAACAGTAGTTTTACTTATTAAGGTTAGTAATCCACAGTACTATCTATGGTTTGCAGCATTTGTACCACTCGTAGCTGTACATAATAATACTAGAGACAAACTTATAGCACTAACGTATATTGTTGCCCCAATACTCTCAATGGCACTCTATCCATTAGTCTATGTATACTCAGCAGCTGTAGTTGGTAAACCAGTTTTTGTACCAGAGGATAACCAGTATGAAAACGCTACATTGTCTGTTATAAACTCTATGTCAGATGATCCACTCAACATATCTACTCCTCTAAAAAAGATGCTGGGTACTAGCCAGAAGACATGGATTGCTATCTATAGCTGGTCACATATAATGCTAGCCGTGATATCGATCATATACACTTTCCTCTTAATGCTAATGGCTTATAAGGTATGGAGATACCTAGGTAACGGTATTCTATAAGCCGCTATACAGTATCATCCATTAAGGGGAGTTTATTGAAGATAACAATTATACATCCACACACCATCAACTACCCAGGTGGGGCTGAGAAGTGGATTATAGATGTATCTACACGTCTTGTAAAACGTGGCCATAGAGTCTCTGTAGTATATACAAGTGCTAGTTTAAACCCGTTGATGAAGACTTGTAACTCACGTATTCTTAAGAGACATGGTGTTGAACTAGTAAAGTGTAGCTCCATAAAGCTCCCTATAGGCTTCCCATTGATCAATCCATGGTGTGTACTAGAGCATGTAGTAGACTCTGAATTAGTATACCTAATGTCTTACCCACCTAATGAGATACTGTATAGCTTGTTTAGAAAGAGGATTAGAAAACCCATTGTAGTAGGCTTTCATTCAATACCAGACCTTTATAGTCTACCATATAGGCTGTACATGGGCTTCTCTATAAGGTTCTATAAGAAGTTTGACTACCTACATGTAACTACGTGGTCTTTCTACAAAATACTTACTATAACATACAATGTACCACCAGACAAGGTGTGTGTTATACCAAATGGTATAGAGACTAGGAAATACTATATAGAGGATAGTGGAGAACCCTTTAGGGTATTATGGACTGGTAGATTGTGTTTTGATAAAGGAGCTGATATATTGTGTAGGATAATAGAGCGTTTCAACGAGAAATATAGAGGTATAGCTAGTAAGATAGAGTTTGTAGTAACAGGTAGTGGACCCTATAGCAAGTATATAGAAGCTATTGCTAGGAAGTATGGTAATGTAAAGTACCTAGGCTACTTAGATGCTAGTGATCTAAGAAAAGTATACGCTTCATCACACTTATACCTAGCACCATCGAGAAGTGAAGGTTTATCATTAAGAGTCTTAGAAGCACTAGCTTCTGGATTACCAGTTATAGCTTCTAGAGTAACAGGTTTAGTCGATCTTGTGAAGAATAGATTTAACGGTAATCTAGTCGATCTACTTGATATTAATAGCTATGTAAAGTATATCATGGACTACTATAGTATCTGGAGTAGGGATAGAGAATACTATACTTTGATTCGTAACCGTATTAGAGAATATATAGTTTCTAGATATGATATAGAACATATAGTTGACATGCTTGAGCTATTCTTTAAAAATATAGTCTAGTTGAACGATATAATGTGCTTGTGTATCTATAGTAAAGCTTCTTATAAAAAGTATATATGATCGATACACTGTATAATTTTTTCTAGGGATTAAAGATAATACAGTCAAATCTTGATAGATAATAAACGTGTATAGAGTGTATAGGCCTAGATAAGCTTTAAGGAAGTGATATTACCGCATTGCTATGGAGTAGAGCCATAGCTGTAAAATGCATACTACTAATAATATTGTCAATACTAAGCTCCAACTATGTTGTAGCTGGCTATAGTTATTATAGCCTCCCGATAAGTAAGGGTGATAAATTCTCGTTTGAAACATCATATATTAAGAATAATACAAAGTATATGGGGTCCTATATCGTAGAGATATTAGACATTATATCATCTATGGGTGGAAAGAAGTATCATGTGAAGCTAAAGTATGAGAGAATTAATAAGACCCTAGAAACTACAAAGTATCTTGAAGACTATATGATACCATTATGTATACCTATATCCGTAGAAAAGACTAGAGTAAAGATAGATACTGTAATCCCTGTACCATTTTATGACGAGCCTAGGAAGTCTGATGAAATGCCTTTTGTAGGCTATAAGCTACATATTGATACAACAAACTATACGTTAGCCGAGTATATCATAGATCCAATACTTGGTACTAAAATCTTGGTTTACAATATATCTTTAAAGAATGGGAGAGCGTATGTTGATACAAAGACTGGTTTGCTTATAGAGTATATGTATAATGTAAGTAAGGGTATTGTATCTATTAAGTTACAGGAAACAACTATATTAGAGAACAGCATTATTAGTGATGGAAGTGCTAGCGGTAGTAGCTTAAATGAATCTAATAACAGTTTATTAAGTAGGCTAGCTAGTATATCACACCTGCTTATACTAATAGGTGTAATAATAGTGATTGCATTTGTTCTAGTGTATAAACTAGTTAAGATGTATAGTGAACTAGAAGTCTAGTGGGTATCAATATTGACTCTATACTTTATAGGTATGGGTCCTTCTATAGAGTATTTGTCTTTAAAAGCAATAGCTATTCTAAAGAGTGTGGATAAAGTGGTTGTTGATAGATACACTAGTATAGTACCAGACTATAGTATTGATAGACTACGTGAGATTATCGGGTGTAAACCAGTTATAGTAGAAGCTAGTAGGTCTGACCTAGAGGGATGGAGTATAAAGAGTATTGTTGAAGAAGCTATTGAGAAGGATATAGCATTACTCGTACCAGGTGATCCATTCATAGCTACTACACATGATGCTATAAGACTAGAAGCTCTAAAGAAGGGTGTCGATGTAGAGGTTGTGTATGGTGTGAGTGTATACTGTCTAGTAGCTAGTGCTTCTGGTCTACAAGCCTATAGGTTTGGTAAATCAGTTACACTAGTCTATCCAGAAGGTTTTAAGCCGTATAGTGTCTTAGAAACTATATACGACAACCTAAAACGCGGTCTTCATACGCTATTATTCCTAGACCTTAAGATAGACAAAGGAGTTGCTATGACAATACCTGAGGCTATAGACTTACTTCTCAGTCTTGATAGAGAATATAGTAGTAATCCCATATTGGATAGAGTTATTGGTGTTGGTCTAGCCCAGATTGGTACTGATAGGGAGACTGTTAGAGCAGATATACTCTCTAGACTCTCTAGCTATGAATACCCAGAGCCGCCTCATAGCCTAGTAATTGTTGCTAAACCACACCCTATTGAGCTAGAGCTATTACACTATATTGGTAAACTACCACTTAGTGTATTTGAAAGGTATACTAGTTGTAAATCATACCCATAGCTTAGGCCTAGGGAAACGCTTAAATATTTTCTCTTCTTCTATAGACTAATTAAAGACTACATATGGGTGGGTAGTCCATATGGTGGCTGGTAAGAAGTGTTTATCCTTAGCACTAGTGTTAACACTAATAATAGTACTGGTTTATACACCAGCAACAATACATAGTCAAGGCAGTAATAGTGGGGAGAAATGTATAGTAGATGCTATCGGTAGAACTGTATGTTTCACAAAAACACCATCTAGAGTAGTATCTCTAGCACCAAGTATTACTGAACTACTCTTTGCACTTGAACTTGAGGAGTATATTATAGGTGTTGATAGTATATCGTATAATGACTCATTCTATGGTATAGCAGGCTATGTTAGAAGCCATAGCATAGCTGATGTTGGAGGGTATTGGTGGTCTACTATTAAACTAGAGGAAATACTTGCTCTAAAACCTGATCTAGTAATAGCTGATAAGGGTGCACATATTAGTCTAATAGACTTCTTTAACGACAACAACATCACAGTAGTCTATCTACACGGTGGTTCAGCCAGTTCTATAGAGGATGTCTATAGTGATATAGATATAGTATCAACTATATTCGATAAGACAGAGACTGCTAGACAAATAATACTAGATATAGACAAAGCTATAGCTAGAGCTGGAACACTAGTGCATAAGTACCATGGCACTAGAGTACTTGTTGTAGTAGGTATATGGAATGGAGTATGGGTTGCAGGCAAGTCTACATATATAGACGACCTATTGTCTAGACTAGGACTTGTAAACGTAGCAAGCGTTATTGGGTGGAAACCAGTTGGTATAGAAGAGATTGCTTCTTGGAGCCCAGATGTGGTTTTAGTAGCTACTGGTATGGGTATAGACAATAGTAGTATTAGAGACGCTGGCCTATACGATATTGGTGCTGATATAGTCTTACTAAATAGTACAGAAACAGACATGTTATGTAGACCAGGGCCTTTGGTAGGCTATGCTGTCTCTTCTATAGCATATAGGGTATCAAGTGTTCTAGAGAAGCGTAGCGGTATTTCTGTCAGTACAGCTATAGCCAATAACGAAACCACCATCGGCTTGGGTTCATCTGCTTTGAATACCAGTGGGTCAAAGAGTGGTGGAGGTGGGTCTAGTAACTACCTATTATTATCTGGTGTAGCTGTGTTGTCTTGTATAGTGGGTGTTGCTATAGGGTATGTCGTGTTTAGGAGGACTATGTAATGAAGCTTTATAAGAGGAAGATACTGTTTTCCATACTGTTAACCCTATACATTATATTGATACTACTACTTTCAATGGTGTTTATGGGTTTAGGCTATAGTGGGTCAAGTGTTGTCTATAAGTATAGGTTTCATAGGATATTCTCTGCTATAGCTACTGGTTTTATACTTGGTTTTGTAGGTGGTTCTCTACAGTCTGTTCTACGTAATCCTCTCGTAGACCATCATATACTTGGAGTTGGTGGTGGTGCATTATTTAGTGTCTATCTGCTATACTTGTTTACACCAGCTACTAGTCTGTTTATTGTATCTATAGTTGCTATTACTGGTGGTTTAACGGCTTTGTTTATAGTTATAAGTGTTAGTGAAGCTATTGGTGGTTCTGATATAGCCTATGTACTGACCGGTATTGGTGTATCAGCTCTATTCTCTGGGTTATCGGTTACTCTATCATTTATAATAGCTTCTAGGAACCCTTATGTAATACACTTACTACTTGGTAGCTTGATAGCTGTTTCTTATAAGTGGTTTATAGTACAAGTAATACTCTTGATGACTGCTTCTACGTGTACAGTATTGTTTTCTAAGCCTTTGAACACACTAGTTCTTGGTGATGAGTATGCTATGCAGTTAGGCTATAATCCTAGAACATATAGGTTTGTTGTGGTAATCGTATCTGGTGTACTAGCTTCTATAACGGTTGCTTATAGTGGTATTATAGGGTTTATAGGTCTTGTATCACCACATATATCAAGGCTCATGCTTAAAACTATTGACAATAGATTTGTGCTACCGCTATCCTGTCTAAATGGCTCTCTCATCCTACTCATAACAGATAATTTCTCCAGGCTAATACTATCTGGTATGTATGGAGAGATACCTGTTGGTGCATTGACATCAGCTATTGGTGCTCCATTCTTCCTACTACTACTTGTTAAGAGGTTTAGAGGTAGAGTATAGATTGATCAGGGCTAGTGGTTTAAGGGTTGTATACCGTAATGGAGTAGTAGCTGTTGATGGAGTAGATATTGTTTTAAGAGAGGGCGTTGTAACTGGTGTTATAGGGCCTAATGGTGCTGGCAAGTCTAGTTTGTTAAAAGCTATTGCAGGGCTTATCCAGTATAATGGCCTAGTCTACATTGATGGATATGAGGTATCACGTACACCATATAGGGTTCTAGCCAGATTAATCTCCTATACCAGCAGTATTAGTGTACCAGAAATGCTCTCCTATACAGTCTATGAAGCACTATTGTTGTCTAGATACCCGTTATCAAGGGGATTCTTTGAGACTAGTGAAGACGAGGCTATAGTTGAACGTATACTTGTTGAAACTGGGCTTGAAGGTCTTGCTGATAGGAGGTTGTCTGAACTTAGTAGTGGTGAGTTGCAGAGAGTCTTGTTTGCTATGGCTATTGCTAGAGATCCTAGGTATCTATTGCTTGATGAACCAGATAACCACTTGGATCTAAGGGGTAAGGCCTGGGTTTCAATGTTTATTAAGAAGTTCTCACGTGGTAGAGTAGTTGTCTTGTCTACACACGATCTATTGTTTGCATTCAATACTGTAGACTACATAGTCCTCCTAGACCATGGTAGAATAGTGTATTCTGGCTATAGAGACGATGTACTAGGTGCTAGTGAGTTGTTTGAGAAAGTATATGGTGTACGTATACTGTTTAAGAGGGATAACGGTAGAGTCTATCCTATCCCGTTGTATGAGATAGTATCTTAGTTGCTTCGCTACCATCTATGATCCTTGCACCATAGATTTTCTCCATATAGTTAAGTGCATACTCGTGATCCTCTCTGCTAAAAGCTGCTACTCCATCTCTTACAACGTATACGTTGTAGCCATAATAGAATGCATCAGCCACTGTATGCAATACACATATGTGTGTATGTATACCAGTTACAATAACAGTGTCTACACCTAGATCACGTAGTAGTATGTCTAACCCAGTACCACGGAATCCACTATACCATCTCTTACCAAGAACATAGTCTCTACTACTAGGTGCTAACTCCTCAATAACCCTAGCTTCATCTGTACCAGCCAGTGCATGTTCACCCCAAACCCTAAGCTCATGGTCAACCGGGTAGTGCTGGTCAATAACATGTATAACTGGTACACTATGGCTATGAGCAATATCTATAAGCTTCTTAATAACAGGTACTATAGACTCTGCTTCAGGACTACGGAGCCTACCATAGACAAACTCATACAGCATATCAACAACTATTAGTGCAGGCTTCAACACCGGTCACCCCAAGTAGATGATATAGAGACAAGAGTTAAAAACACTTGTATAGAGAATAACTAGGTAGATGATGACCGACTTCGGATCAGAGGGTATTCTATGAAGAACCGTGTGAGGGCTGATGATTTATAGCCTTAATCCTCCTATAGATCACTGCTAATAAGCTGTTAGCTAGTACTATAGTGTGAAATGTTTTCCTGTATACCTGGTATGTCTAATATATAGTTGTTAGTGTAGTGTTGAAGAAAAATCTATTAAACACGTTTAAATTGTTAACTACTTGCCTATGTTATTCCCTCTTACTACGTTTTTTCTTAGCAATAACTAGTTTGTAGAAGAGAGGCGGTATTGTTATTACTAATACTGGTACAATTATTGTTAATGCTACTATTAATGGGTTATACTCTATCGTTATATTCACTGGGTTTAATCCATTCTTTAATGTGATAACCTTTAGTGTTGAAGCAGGCATTAGTGCACCATATGTTACATAGATACGTACTTTCTCACCTGGCTTCCAGTCTGGGAATATGTTTGTGTATGTACCGTTACTATCTGTTTCAACAATAATGGTTGATCCACGATCAATATTTGTTATAGTTATTCTTGCTCCGACTAACGGGTTATTGTTTTGATCGACAACTTTTATTCTCAGTGTTATTACTCCAGGGTATATCTTGTCTAGAAACCATTTTGCATATACTTGTGCTATTTCTCTAGAGTGTATTATTACTATGTTTTCATCATTTCTTGTTCTAGCACTGTATGTTGGGTTATAGCTACCAGTTATTACTGTCTCATTATCTATTATTATGAGTTTTAAGTGCATTGTATACTTGTTCATATCCTTCTTTACAGCTACTCCATGGTCTCTTAGATACTCGTATATATTGTATGTATCACTACCTTCTCTAACATTATAGCTCTCTATAACACCATATACTATCACTCCTTTCTCTCTAGCATATACAAGTGCATCAGCTATATCCTTGTCTGTAAATACGAATGCTGCAAAGTATATTGTCTTTGATGCATTCTTTATAAGCTTTGTAAGTCTCTGTACTATAGGATCTTCTGGTGAGAAATAGTTTTCTATAACAATACTGTCTTGCTTGATAGTAGTTACATCAGTTTGTTTTCCACGTCCATAGAGTCCACTATATAGCTCTAGGAATTCTGTCTTATAGTTTATAGCTAGTGATCTAGAGTGTATTATTAATAGGTCGTTGTTGTTTCTAAAGAACTCTGTATCCTTAAAATTAGCTGATCCGGTAATTACTATCTCATCATCTATTACAATAAACTTGTTATGCATTATAGCATGGTCTCTATTATCTAGACGTACTGGTACTCCTTTCTTCATAAGACTCTTTATAGGTGGGTTCTCATCTAGGGTTTCAGAATCACTTACAATACGTACATCTACTCCACGATCAAATGCTCTACCTAGTGCTTTACCAATCTCTTCTAAATTGAATAGGTATACAGCTACGTATACGTAGTCTTTGGCGTTGTCTATAAGTTCTACTATTCTATCAATTGCTTTACCTGCATCAGTTGGCAGGAAGTATACCTCTATTTTATTGTCTAGTCTATAGCTTGTATGTGTTGGTGCTGTATATATTGATATGAATAGTAGGGCTATAATGGTATATGTAAGTATCTTACTTACTCGTCTATCTGCATACATACCCACTATACACCCACTACATATAGTATGTACTCTACATATGCACCAATACCTATATATACCAAGGCTATAGATACTGTTATACTAGAGAATTATCTAATGCTAGGTGTAACTAATATGTCTACCCCTTTAATCTATGAAAACGACCCTACTTACCAAATGGCTGTTAAACAACTTAAAGAAGCAGCAGCAATACTAGGTCTATCAGACGATGTTGTAGAAGTACTTAGACATCCAGAGAAACTTGTGCAAGTCAAGATACCTGTTAGAATGGATGATGGCAGGATAAAGGTATTCTTAGGATGGAGGAGTCAACACAATAGTGCACTAGGTCCCTACAAGGGTGGTATTAGGTACCACCCCAATGTAACACCTGGTGAAGTAGTAGCACTATCGATGTGGATGACATGGAAGAACAGTTTAGCTGGTATACCATATGGTGGTGGTAAGGGAGGTATACGTGTTGACCCTAAGAAGCTTAGTAGACGTGAACTAGAGGAGATGTCCCGTAAATACTTTGCAGCTATAGCACGTGATGTAGGGCCTGATATAGACATACCTGCTCCAGACGTCTATACTAACCCACAGATAATGGCTTGGTATCTTGACGAGTACAGCAAGATCGTAGGATATAATGCATGGGGTGTAGTAACAGCTAAACCAGTTGATCTAGGTGGTCTGCGTGTCCGTGTAGTAAGTACTGGGTATGGTGTAGCATTAGCTGCTCGTGAAGCTGCTAAGAAGTGGATTGGTGGTTTTGAGGGTAAGACTGTTGCTGTACAAGGATTTGGTAACGTGGGACGCTATGCAGCCTACTATCTAGCTGAATGGGGTGCTAAAGTAGTAGCTGTTAGTGATAGTAAGGGTGGTATATACAACCCCGACGGACTGGATATCAAGGAGGTTATGAAGGTTAAGGATGAGACAAAGGCTGTGATCAACTATAAGGATGCTAAGAAGATTAGTAACGAGGAACTACTAGAGCTTGATGTAGACATACTGATACCAGCTGCTATAGAGAACGTTATAACAAAAGAGAACGCTCCAAGGATAAAGGCTAAAGTTATAAGCGAGGGTGCTAATGGACCAACAACACCAGAAGCAGACCGTATACTACATGAGAAGGGAGTTATAGTAGTACCAGATATACTAGCTAATGCTGGAGGTGTAACAATGAGTTGGATAGAGTGGAGCCACAACCGTATGGGATGCTTCCTAACAGATGAGGAAGCATTGAATAGACTAGACAACATTATGACAAGGAACTTCATAAGAGTATTTGATGAGTGGCAGAAGAAGTATAGCGAGTATCCAATGAGAGCGGCAGCTTATGTAATAGCTATAGACCGTGTAGTACGTGCTATGAAGCTACGTGGATGGATATAATAGGATTTTCCACCACATAGGCTTTTACTGACTAGACGTTTTTTCCTTCTCCTTGAATCCTCTCCTCCTGTAGACAACTACTCCATTCTTATCTCTAATCTCTACAACACGGTGTAACGGTATAGGTTCTCCATGTACATACATGTATCCGTGCCTTAGATCAGTTATGTGTGTTGCAGGTATAGGATATAGTTCTTCAACACCATCTTCTCTACGGAACCTTATGTACACTACATACTCGTCCTTAAAACCACCCCACACTATACGTCTAAGCCACTCTTCTATTTCTCCTCGCTTCCTACCCAACTTGGTTGATGCACCGACGTATTTCTAGTAAAACGTATTAGATATATACTAGTACCCTACTATATTAACCCTAATGGAGGTCTAGGAGCTATGGCTAGTGATAAAGCAATTGGTTCACTACTTATGGTTGTAGCAATAGTTGTTGCAATAGCCTATATATACATAATGTATTTTACGGGGTATACACTGGAGTTGCTAAAGCTAACAGCTGTCGTAGCGGTTGTCGTCGTAATGGGTGTACTAGGCTATATAGGCTATACACTAGCTACAACACCACCACCTATACCACCTGAAGAACTAGAGAAGATGTTGAAAGAAGAAGAGGAGAAGATTAAGAAAGAGCTAGAAGAGGCTGAGAAGAAAACTAGTAGTGAGGGCGGGGCCTCTGGTGGTGCAGGAGTTGAGTAGTTCTAGTCTAGACTAAGGCTTTTCAGCTCAGCAAGGCTAGCACGTACACTACTAATAATTTGTTTTATATCAACAACTTCTATTCTACCACCCTTAGCTATTGTATATGGTATCCACTGTAGCTCGTGGCTTGCACTCCTCATCTTCTTGACACGTAGCCTCCTCAACGGTATACCCAGTTCTTCGAGCCTAGGGTCAAAGCTCATCTCTATATAGCCGTCTGACAAGTACTCTATACTAGAATATAGTTGTTCAAGACCAGGTATCCCTAGATGTAGTGTTACAAGGCTTATACATCCAGTCTTTCTACCAATAAGCTTTAATCCCTTAACAAAGTCGATAGCTATACCTGGTTCATTCCTCATTAAGAACTCGTTTAGACTATCTATCACCAATAGCTTCTTATCAGCATCTAGTGTCTCCAGAGAGTTATATAGTGTGTCTAGTGTTTCAACTGGTTTTAGTATAGATACTCTGGTATATGATAGTGTACGTACTATAGCATGTAGCTCTATAGAGAAGCCATCTATAAACCGTAGTCTATTGCTAGACAAGAGACTATCTACATCAACGCCTCTCTCACTAAGATCATCAATGATCTCTTCAACACTAGAGTCTATAGCAACATATACACATCCAAAACCCTCTCCTAAAGCATTAGCTAGTGTCGTATTAATGAATACAGACTTGCCAATCCCTGGATAACCAGCAAGTACAATCAATCCACCACGTGGGAAACCCTCAACAACACTAGATACAAGAGGGATCGGGAGGCTAATCAACTCGACCAAACTAGTCTACACCATGTATAATAGACTGGTAACATAGTAAAAGAAGCTATTGCTCAACAGGCTTTAGAGAAACCACAATAGGACGATACTCAGCAAGAGCAATCCCGATCTTCCTACGAGCACTATCAAGAAGCCTCCATAGTGTACCACGAGAAACACTCATCCTCTTAGCAGCTTCCTCTTGAGACAAACCCATGTAGTATACCAGTCGATAAGCCTCATACTCATCAGGAGCTAGATAAACAGGTTCTTTACTAGAGGGTATACCATTAACAAGTGGGATAAAGGATACAACACCACTTGGTTCAACAAATATCCTACGTGGTCTAGGAGGTCTTCCTCTACCACAATGTCTCCAACGCCACATCCAAGGACCAGACATGAGAGTGTATCACCATAATATACTTAAGTGCTAGAAGGCTATTTATAGACATGGTATCCAATAACTAAGAAATAGAATGAATACTTATACAAAATAAAATACACTGAATTAATGATTAAAGAGAAAAAAATAAGCAATAGGGACATAAGTAGTAGTAGGGGATGTATATTGAGGAGACGCTTAATCCTACTAATGCTACTAACCATATCTGCTATACTAATAGCTAGCTTAATCCTCCTAGCATCACCTACACTTAAACTAGGGCAAAGCTATACTAAAGACAATACTATCAAAGACAAATACGCTAAACAAGAAGGTATAAGAATTGATGTATCCACTATACTCATCATATTACCTAAAGATATAGACAATAAATTAGAGTCTATGGTTAAAAACGGTGTGAAACCCGGATACGAAGATAAGATCAAGTTTATATACTATAGCGATGCAGATCAGCTACCTAAAATAATTAGTAGCTACGCTAATACAGCTACCATTATTGTAACTAGGTTAACGATGTTGCCTAAGCTAAGTAAATACATTGGAAACATAGTTATTGATAAAAAACATGCTCTACTAGTTATTGATGACGTGGGAGAAGGACTATCTCCTAAAGATTTTAGAGAAGTAGGAATCAGTGTTAAGTTCTCACAAATATATGAAATGACTGAAGAATCTTATGAAAAACATCTCATCGGGGCAATGTTACTAGTGGGTCCATTAGCCAAGTGCGGATATAATGAATACTTATGTCCTTACACATCTACTAGCGTGTATAGCAGCTTAAGGGATGATTATGATCCTATGGACCATATTGATGAAGCTATACTATGCTCAATGCAAACCCTTATTGATATTATAAAGGAGGGTTAAAACTGGGTGATAAAACATGATTACTAGAAGGATCTTAATACTGACTGTATTGTTAGTCATGGCATCTTTACTGATCATAAGTGGCCTTAACAGCAAAGTCTATGCAAACAGCACTGAGACTAAAGACCAGATACCATATACACAAGCTAAATTGATAAAGTTCCTCTATTTCGAATGTAGTGATATTCAGGGTACTCTATCAGCTCATATATACATCTATAAGCTAATGAAGTCTAATGGTGAAGAACCTCCTGTACCTGTATATGCATATATGCACTAATACTAAGGGTAAATGCAATGCCTGGTGATGTCAGATATGATAATAATTATAGAATTGAGAAACTATATCTGCATGGTTTCAGAATGTACGGTCTAATAGAGCATTCTCCAACAACTACAGTATCAGTTACTAGTACAAGTACCGAGTTTAGTGTAGGAGCCTCAGTAGCATTTACTGGTACGAAGATTTCTCCAGAAATATCATTAGGTCTAAGTACTGGTACTAGTATTACGTCACCTAACCTAGTAGTCTATGACGAAAGCGACCAGACAGAATACATAGTAACATATAAGTATGTGACAGATTGTACAGAGGCTTACTATACATACTTCTTTAGACAGGGGTATACATTTATAGATTATGATAAGATAGTGATGCTAACTATAAGAGCTAAGTTCACCGATGGCACCAACTCTGTTGGCTTTACATTTGCACTATGTATAGAGCTTCCCGAGTAGCTGTGTTCTATAATAGTATGCTGGATTCATTTGATGAATCTAATATTTTTCCTCAATAATCACCTGTTGCCATAACAACTTTTGATTACTCAAGACATCCAGACTATGTCCTAATACTTTTACTTATTTCTATAGGTTAGTTTACTTGTTATCTCTATTAGATATCTTTTGGTTTCTTTACAGATACTGTTTGTGTTATTAATTATCTCTATGGCTTCATTATATAGCTTCTTAATTAGTTCTTCACTATAATCTAGACTACCTGTTTCACGTACAATATCTTGTACACGTTCTATATCTTCATCACTTATATCTTCTGGTCTACGTTTATCATATATTTCTTCTAGAAACCTCTTGTCATCACTACTAGCTAGTTCATAGGCTTTTATGATTAATAGAGTCTTCTTCTTCTCACGTACATCACTACCCATAGGCTTACCAGTTACTCTAGGATCACCATACAATCCTATTATATCATCTCTTAACTGGAAAGCTATACCTGCTGGTCTTGAATACCTAGTGTATAGACTAAGTAGTTCTTCTCCTTCACCAGAAGCTATTGCTCCAAGGTGTAGCGGTAGTTCTACTGTATACGATGCAGTCTTCAGCTCATGTATCTTAAGTACGTCTTCCTCTCTAACATGTCTCAATGGCTTATAAGCATAGTAGACATCAAGGAATTGGCCATAAGCTACTTCTCTTAAACCCCTACTATACCTCTCTATAATCCTCACAATCCTATCACTTGGTAGTCTAGCTCTAGTGAAACTAGCTATAGCTAGTGCTTCCAAGTAATCACCAGCTACAATAGCTTGCGATACACCATAGTGGCTGCAATCTCCAAGCAATTCTTCCTCTAGACACTTCCTACTATACCATACATGGAGTGTAGGTCCTCCACGTCTTAGTTCATCGCGATCCATTATGTCATCGTGTACTAGTAGATAGCTTTGTAGAAACTCTATAGCAGCCATTATAGGCTTTATAGGCTCTACATCAAGACCCCATTCCCTGCTCCAATAGCCTAGTAGTATTAGGAGTGCTCGTAGTCTCTTCCCTCCTCTAAGTGTATAGTCTCTACATGCACTAACCAGGTCAGCTAGTACGTTATGCACACTAGATGCTTCTCTATAGTACTCCTCAAAACTATTATCTAGAAACCTGTTTACAGCCTCTCTACCATAGCCTATGAAATCACTTGTCATTCTAACCAGGCCTCTATAGAACGGCTATGTATGCTAAGGTATATATGTCTCCTCCTATATAGTATAGATGCTCTAAGCAAGACTGTATAGCTATATACATATATTACCCTAGGATACATTAATCTAGTAAGAGGGTGGTTAATAGAGATGTCTGATCAGTCTAGTGAGAAGAAACACCCGTTTCTAGACATAGAGTACCAGCTGTACTACGGTAGTGCTCGTCCTACTAGAGTCTTTAACCTTGGAGTACTTAAGCTTATGAGTATAGTGTTTATAGCACTAGGTCTTATCGGTGTATACTTCCTAGCAAGTCTTGCACCAGTACCTGTTATGAAGATAGCTGACATATATGGACAATACCTTATGAACTATGCCACAGTTATAATTGAAGGTAATGCAACTGGTATACCATACGTTAGTGTACAGAGTGGACGTATAAGCCTTAGGTTTCCAGTAAATGATTCTACTGGTGAAATGAACCTCTATATATATGATCCAGAGGCTAGGAAAGTACTGAAACTATGCAACGAGTCATACGATAGATGTAAAATACCGTTCCCAGGAGATCGTGTTAGAGCTCTTGTACAAATACGTGTACGTGAGACATACACCTATGGTATTATACAGTCTATTGACTTCCTAGAAGTAAACCATACTACACCACTAGTGCCAATGTATGTAAAGTCACTAACTATTGATATGGAGAATATGTATGTTAAAGCAGGTGGTATAATAACTAGTATTAGGAATGTATCATCAGGTATACTAGTATATGTGGACACTGGTGAGGATACTGTTACTGTCCTCATACCTAAACTACTAAACTATATATACGGTGATGATGTAGAGTATAAGACTAAGATACAGAGTCTAATGGTTGGAGTTAAAGCAAACTTTAGTGGAATAGTCTATCTATACCGTGGTGTATCACCAGAGATCGTGCCTAGATGTAAAGAAGATATTGAAGTACAGCCTATGAGTATTAGAGAGGTAACACTAGCTGAAGTACCAAATTACGTAGGTGAAGTCGTTAAAGCAGAAGTCGTAATGGGACAAGTAGAGTACGAGCGTGGTAAGTATATTGTAACAGCATATGATGATACAGGATCTATAGAGCTGGTATTCGACAAAGATGTATTTGTCAAAGAGTTTGATCCATTCAACATAGGTACTGGTACAAGAATAGTTATTGTTGGAACAGTAGAGTCTCCATCTAGAGTAATAGTTATGAAACACGATATCATAGAGCCTTATCCATCACCACTACTAAGTATTGGTGATATTACAGAGGATCTTGATGGATACACTGTTGTTGTACGTGGTATAATAACTAGTCTATCAATTAGTAGTGGGTACACTATATTCTATATAGAGGATCTTACTGGTAGGATCAAAGTGTTTATACCAAGTAGTACATTCTCATTGCTTGATAGGAAGAACCTTGTTGTTGAAGGAAACGAGATTGTACTAGCAGGCTATATTGACATATATCGTGGTGAACTAGAGATCGTTGTGTATACAGCTGGTGGTGTACAGCCGTCTGATTACCCAGTACCTGGTGAGGGACAGTCTATCCCGTCACTACCTGGTGTAGCTCCATCTCCACCTACTGGTGGTGTTGTACAAGTTAAAGTGAGTGATCTATCTAATTATGTTGGTCAACAAGTTGTTGCTGAAGTAGTGCTCGCTGGTGTAAGCTATTATAAGGGTAGTAATGCCGAGTTCTACGTCTTAGACGTTAGTGATGATACTGGTTCTACAAAGGTTGCTGTTAAGTCTAGTCTTATGAGAGCACCAGCTATTGATCCATGGAGTGTTGGTCCTGGTAGTAAGCTAAAGATCACTGGAACTGTTAAGAATGATATACAGGATCTAGGTATATACATATATGCTTTAGAGATTAGTGTTACACAAGCTGTTCCACCACCAACACCATCTATTGAGGAGTTAAAGGGTATGGAGCTTGGATGTATAGTTGTACTACAAGATGTTAGTGTTGACGAGTATGTGGAGACTAAGGGTGGGTGGGTAGTATACGTTAGTGATGGCTCTGGCTCTATAAAGGTGTTTATACCAAAGTCTATTGTACAAGACCTACCAGCTAGTGTTAAACAAGCTATTGAGAGTGGAGCAACAATATCTGTAGCAGGATACCTATCAGAGTATAAGGGTGAGAAAGAAGTAGTTGTCTATACAGTATCTGGTGTAAAAGTCTAGCTGGAGGGGGTGACTAAGAAAGTGATTACACCAGTAGAAGTTATTGAATGGACACTTATTGGTACAGTATTTGGAGTACTAATATCATGGCTGCCAGGCTTCCACATCTATAACATAATGGGTATACTAATGATTGCATCTCCAGTATTCCTTGGAATGCCACATGTATTCCCATACTTTACAATAGGTGCACTAGTAGCATTCGTTTACCTAAGCATTATACCCTCTGTATACCTAAGCGTAGCAGACGAGTCGCTCATACTAATGCTCTTCCCAACACAACGCTACCTAATGCTTGGACGTGGACATGAAGCAGTATGGCTAGCACTACTAGGTGCTGTAGGAGGCACAATAATACTGGTTCTCGTAGGTGTACTAATACTACCATACATAATACAACCACTATACCTAATAACAACACCATACATATCATGGATACTACTAGGGATCATAATATTCATGTTTATGAGTGAATGGCCGAAAATGGGAGACCGAGAGAGAACGCCGTTGAAGAGACTATGGACAGCATGGCAGCAACCACTAGGAGGAATACTAGTATTCCTATCAGCAGGAATACTAGGATACTTCTGCATGAACACAAACCTACTACCAGTAAAAATAGCATTCGTAAGGCTTACTCCAATGTTCCTAGGCTTCTTCGGCATGCCATGGGTACTACAGAACATTGTATCAAGAAGATACATACCAAAACAAGTAGTAGAGGATAAGGTTGAGGCCAGCCGATTCGGTGTTCTAAACGGCATTGTTGCTGGTGCTTTTGGAGGCTTTATAGCGGCTTTCCAGCCTCTTGTTACTGGTGGTCTTGGTGCTTTGGTTGCTGGGCATATGGCTAGTAGTCGTGGTGATGACGTGTTTATTGTTAGCCAGGGTGCTAATCGTGTACTCTACTATGTCGGAGCATTCTTCCTGTTGTTCATACCTATGGCTCGTCTAACACGTGGTCTTGGTGCATGGATTGTCTCTAGTATTTATACTCCTAAGTCTTGGACAGAGTTCTATTATGCAGCATTTGCTGTGTTGCTTGCAGCTGGTGTAAGCTTTATAGCGACTATTTATTTCTCAAAACTAATGTCCAGGATTGTTACATCATTCAACTATATCTGGATATCCTATGCTGTAGCTGTTGGGCTTGCCACTATAGCCTATGTACTGGCTGGCTGGAGTGGTCTTGTAGTAATGTTTGTTGCAACTCTTATCGGTTTAGCTGCTGTAGTGTTTAATACTAGGCGTAGCTATTGTCTAGGAGGATTGTTCCTCCCAATACTACTCTCTATGACTGGCAACCTATCAGTATTTGCTGAACTACTACCAGTCTTTATAATAGCACTGCTAGTTCTAGCGTTGATACTAGGTGTGTCACTATTGATTAAATCATGTACCTAGATAGTAGAGGGTGTGATGAGATGAGGGGTTGGACGCACTTCCTATCCGGACTGGCAATGGCTTCCTTCTTCCCAGAACTACTAGCTGATCTAAAGATGGGTATACTATGGCCAGTACTAACGGGTGTATTTGGCTACCTACCAGACTTTATAGACTTTAAGTTCCGCCGCTTCCTATGGAGGAGAGACTATGAGATAGACCCTGCACCATGGGATCCGGAGACCAAGATCGCTCCTATGAAGCTCAAGATAAAGGATCTTACAGAGGATAAGAGGTGGCAATTGTATAGTATAGAGGGCTATGTAACAAGCATTGTTGAGGAGAGTAGTGAGAAACTAGTGTTTAAACTACGTGATGATACTGGTGAGATACGTGTCGAGGCTATAAAAGAGGATCTTGCTAGACTAAAGAAAGCTTACAAGGAGATAAAGCCTGGGATGAAGATAGAGATCATGGGGTTCCTCGATATTGATAGTTTTGGGAAGAAGTTTGTTGTAGCAGATGCTCCCCATCCACAGCTCATAGCCTCCATGATCGCTAAGGCTATTGACGAGGCCTACGAGACAGGCAAGCTTATCACTGTAAAAGTCTACAACATACGTATGGCTGCTGATGTATACCGTAGATTCCTAATACACTACGACACGGCTACAAGAACTATAAAGGTCTACATGGGGCCACTAGTAACAACTGGTGGACTACCAATAAGAGGTACAGAGACTCCAGAGTATCGTAAAGTAGGTGAAGCTAACACTAAGTATCCATTCATAAAAGTATACCCTAGACCAACAGTAATAGATGCATTCAATGGTCCAGAGATAGGTTATAAACGTATAGTACTACCTGATGGGAGGGAAGTTGTTGAAGAAAGATTTATACCATGGCACCGTGGCTTTAGCCATAGCTTTACAGCTGGTGCACTTGCTGCACTAATACTCTACCCAATACTACTCCTACTGGGATATCCACATGCTATACAGTTAGCAATAGCTGCTATGCTTGGATACTGGATGCATGTTATAGAAGACCAACTCGGGTTTATGGGTAGTAATCTCTTCCCACCAATAACAAGGGATCGTATACCAGGTCTTATGATAGGCCCCAACATATATACTGGTATGAACTTTGCAACATCGTGGGCTATGATAGCACTGATTATATGGAATATAAACAGATTCACTATACCAAGGCCTATACCATTACCAGACATATACCTACTACCACTACTACTAATACCAACGATAATAATCTATGGATACGGTATAGTAGACTCTATATCGTTCCGTAGACTCTATAAGAAGTACTGGAAGTACTATGCTGCGATGGAGGCTCTAGAAGAGAGAGAAGAAATTGGTGGACTCTAACTTCTACTAGACAATATTTTTCTAAGCTCCCTAAAAACACCTAGACCAGCTTTCTCGCCAAGCAACTCCCAGTATATACCAGTTGGCTTCCTAGGCCTAGGCTCTATATAGACTGTCTTCCTAGGAGTAAACACTACGTCAACA
>CAYXOO010000017.1:0-22418 GCA_964466845.1 uncultured Desulfurococcaceae archaeon | reverse complement strand
GTTGTAGAGGATACAGACAAGGTATTGTTTATGACAAAATTTGTTACACTAGGAGACAATCCATGGAACGGGCCTAATGGCTACTCACTACAGTATGTACAGGTATACGTGTTAACATCTAATGACAACCTGCCTAAGAACACTACTACTCTCGGCCCCAACGTAGACATTGACCCTGGATGGCACTTTGCATTACTACTAGCACCCGGGTGGGGTGATACACCAGTACCTGATGGAGAACGTGCTGCACTATACTACTATAATGGAACATGTGTTGTACAGGATACCTTGTTTACTGTATATGTTGATGAAAACTGGATTGTAGCTTCTGTAGACAAGTCGTTGTTATTCGATATAGAGAATATTGACTGCTGGGGCTATGCTGTAATAGTTGCTGGTTATGACGGCTATGCGTATATGAAGGTACGTCCAGTACAACCTGGTGATCCGGGTGAATGGGTTTTCGGTGGTGGTGATCCAGATGCTATAGCTGCTGGTGTAGAGCCTCGTGCTATAGACATACTAGCTCCTGATCCAGATATACAGTACTTTATACTATCAAGCTATGACGTAGAACTAGGTTTTAGAGCACTAGTACCAATAATACCTGGTATGCCTCCATCAACAACTGAGACAACAGTAACTACTACAACAGAAACACCAACAACTACAGAGACTATAACAGAAACCACAACAGAGTATACAACAACCACTGCTACTACAACACCAGAAACCACAACAACAGCCACGATAACTACAACCACTACAGTAGAAACCACCACTACAGAATATACAACAAGTCCAGCAACAACAATAACTACAACAACATACACACCCACACCAACAACTACTGGCCCACCACCTTCAACCCCATCATCAACCACACAACCATCTACACCACCATCAACTACATCACCAACAACAATACCTACAACAACAAGCTATATAGAGACAACAAGTCCAGCAACAACCCCACCTACAGAGACATACACATCACTAACCCAGACACAAGCATCAACACCTACAAACACTACATTTCCACCAACAACCACTTCACCAACCACATCAACACCACTAAATACTACATCATCACCAAGCCCATCAAGTCCGTCACCATCACCTGGAGAAGCAGTAGAGAATGCAACAGCTACTGGTGCTCCAACAATACCTGGTGTAATGATTGGTGTAATAGCTGGTGCTATAGTAATAATAGTTGTTATTGCTGTACTCATACTCTTTAGAAGGAGATAGATGTAAAACACAATATTTTTCCTCTCACCCTAAATACATACTAGACTACTATGTCTAGCTCTGAGGTAACCCTATGATGCACTTTAGATACCTAGTAGTATTACTGGCTATACTACTACTATTACCACCTACTAGTATAGTCTATAGTGATGTTGTTGTAGACTTATACAGGATCACCTATGGGGGTAGCAGTAACGCCTCCATAGTACTCATTATTAGATCTACAGAGTATGTTGATAGAGTAGAGTTTGTGTATTGTAACAAGACATTCAATGCAACACTACTTAGTGGTGACAACTATAATGGATATTGGAGAGTAACTATTAGCTGTAGCTACAACACTACAGCCTATTGTGACTGCCCATTAGTACTAGTCTATACAAATACTTCATACTACAATAAATCACTACGAAGGATCTGTCTAGTAAACAGTACCACCATAGGGACATCATCGTATACTCTAAGCACAAGTACTATGGTACAACCACCAGTATATACAAGAGTCTCATCAACCTATACAATAGCAACAGCTATACCAGCATACCCAGTATCAACTACTACAGTAAACACAGAGGATCTAATGAGAAACATCATGGTTGTTGGAGTAATAGTATTGGTGCTAATAATAGTTGTTACATCAATAGGTATATGGGTAAAGTCTAAGAGACTATAGAGTAAATGCTTAAGAGGAACAAGCTAGGTATAGATAAAACATAGATGATGAAATACCTCCTCTCAGCACAGAATAGTGAAGAATGTCGCCCTCTCTGATCAATTCTACTCTAGGCCGGTCGTCCTAACACCATGTCTTCTTAAGACATCCCTAAGTATATCTAGTACATGTTCTCTAGATACACCAGTACCCTTACCACATATCACTAGAAACTTTAGTTTATCACCACTAGTTGTTTCAACAATAATCTTTAACCCACCAAATAAAGTCTTTTTAACACTTACACACATTATCTTCTCATAACCAATAAAACCGATTATCCTCCCCTTACCCCACTTCTTCATCTCTTCAACAAACTCGTCACGAGACATTAGTGTGTATCGTGCAACTTCTCTATCTCTAAGTATTTCACCACCAGGTATAAAGACTGTCTTCATTATACTATACTTTGGCTTCATAACAACTAGTGCTTTACTAGCAAATACTAGTAGCAATGGAATACCCTTGAGTTTAACAGCTATAGCAGCCTCAACTCTCCCTAAATCAATTGGTTGGCTACTAGACACTAGACACCACCATGATATTGTTAAGAAATAGTGTATACTTAAAAACCTTTATTATCAATTGCTCTCATGTATCCAGCCCATTATCTTATCTTAAAATAGCTCTTCAGTGCTCTCCAGTTTAGATATAATGTGTATTACTGCTAACCCAGATGCTGTAAACGATGATAGTATATGTAGTTTTCTTACAGTAATAGCTGGTATCCCTATTATCATCTTATATAAGACATTTGTTCCATAGAGGAATAGTATAAACCATGATATAAACGATAGTATACCTGTTACTAGTAGTGCTATAGAAACTATCCTTCTAATCACTAGTGCTGGCTTCATAGACTCTTACCTCTATTACTCAATCTTCTATCCTTACATATATTGTCTCGTTATTTACAATGGTCTTCTGTGCTTACAGCTTAGTGAAACTAGATTTCCTACAGTAAACCACTACTTGGTCTCCAATACTAAGATTTGCTATAGCATCGTTAAATCCAAGTGTCTGATTACTACCTTCTATAGTATATGTACCATGGATAGGTATCTCTATATTATCAACATATATTATTGCTCTCCCATAGTCAATACTAGTCATTGTACCATTGTATACTAGGTAGTAGCTAGTGGTTGTCTCTAAAGGACTAGTCATTGATGTACTAGTTGTTTCTGTGAGTGTGGTTTCTCTACTAGTTGTTGCCTCTAGTTCTTCAAACACGTATACTTCTATAGCAATTTCTTCTCCATTACCGTAGGGACACTGGTTTCCATACTCAAAACAACTCTTATCTTCCCACTACTATCTACTCTAAAATAGACAGTCTCAATAAGTGTCTTTGGATCAACCTGGTCTCTAGACTTATTAACTACCTTTATATCACCTTCTTCTACAACATAGTATAGCTTCTAATCACTATATGGACATGGTTGTGCATGTTTAAACAACACTTTTATAGTCAGTTTAAATACGCTTCCCTTAGGAAGCTTTATGGCTACTGGAGATACTATCAATGTATCACTACCTTTTGATGAAGAAGCATACTCTTCTACTATAATTGTTGACTCTGTAGGGATAGCTGTTGTATTCATTAATGGTGTTATAGTTGTCTATACTTTCTGTTCCATAGTATAGAATGCTCTATCAATGGTGTTTAAAATAATCGGTGAAACAATTATTAATGCACCCAATACTATAGCTACTATAAGGCCTCTCTCCATAGAAAGACTCTCTTCCTAGAGAGTTATATGGATTAGCCTATAGCTTCATGTTTTATAAGGTTTCTCTAGTAGAATACTCCTAGAACAGTTTCTTACGGGATAATGTCTTTATAGACAATACTATTATTCACTAACTTCTTCTTTATACTCACTAGCAATAGCCTCTTCTATAGTTGTTGGCTCAATCTCTTCTTCCTCGCGTATCGAGGATAGTTTAAACCTTATTATAAGGCCTACTGTTGCTATTACTGATACTGATACTATTATACCAAATAGGAATGCTTCAAAGTATGGGAATATCTCTTCTTTACTAAAGACTACTATTGACTTACTAACATCTCTTGTTAATGGGTCTTGGAACACTATTATCTTTGTACTCCATGGAGCTACAGTGAATGCTGTAAACAATATCCCTAGGTTATGTGTTCCACGGTATGATGCTTTATACTTTATCTTTACCTGGTTAATGATTATTATAGACGCTATACCACTACATGTATTGGTTATATTCAACTCATACTCTCCCAAGTATCCTGTTATATATAGACATGCTTTACCTAGTGCACCAGCTATCAACACTATATCCCCGATCTTGATAACCTTGTATTCAAGCCTCCTTGGAAAATCTGCTTCAAGCATTTCAGTCTTCAACTGGATTGTAGAACTAGCTAAACCAACAGTACCGTATGATCTAGCTGTCTGGTATAAGGTTATAGGGAATCCTATGTATACATAGGTTTCTGTAGAAGCATCAGATTTAGCATTAACTGTTTGGCCAAAATAATGTCTTGTGGATCTTACTTTAGCAAAACTCTTAACCTTTACAACAGGGTATCCCTTATAAGTATCTATCCCTTCATAGACATACTGTGCCTCCACTTCATCACCTGTATAGAGCTTTACTTCAATCTCTGGAGATCCGCTGCACGGGTTCTTCTCTTGTACAGGATTGAGTATCCCATAGAATGATGAGAGATTAGCTTTACAGTTCACTTCTGGAAGCCCAAGTACTCCCTCCGGCATGTTGGTGTCTAGTCTCTTATATTTTATCCATGCATCAACGTATGATAACTCTATATGGTATTCACCAACAATGTATCCAGAAGTAGTACTTGTTATTGGGAAGAATGCACCAGTGTGTCTCTTACCAGTTACTGTCTGCTGGTAACGATACTTTATATAGTGTGTACGGTAGCCAGTAGATGATACACGAGGTATATAGATTAGGCTAGGGATTAGAATAACTAGTATCAAGGCTATAGCTATACATTGTATACCCTTCATCTCACTTTCTAAGATATATCTTAAGTAGTTATTAAAGGCTTCTAGTATAGCTATATCCATCAAACACTATCTCTTCACTCCATATAGTGTCTATTAAGCTATAGTGGAAACGGAAAAGATGATCTAGCAACTAGTGTTATTCAACCTAACTATTGTGTAGTTTTGAAGGTTAGTAAGCTGCTTTACCATTCCTTAGGGATGGTGGGTCTCCTATACCTATTTGACTCCATATAGGGTTAGTGCTAGTACTGCTGCTTTAGTCCATAGTCCATTCTCTGCTTGTTCATATATGATTGACTTCTTTGGATCATCTATTACATCATCATCAGCCTCGTAGCCACGGAATATTGGTAGCACATGCATTAGTACGCCGTGTTTATCCATTAGATCCATTAGTTCTCTAGTTACTCTCCAGCTACGGTATTTCTCGTAGATCCTTAGCTCCTCGTCCTTGTACCTACTATACCCTAGCTCTACCAGTTTTGGTGAAGCCCAGTTCCTTGGGAATACAGCGTGTGCTCCATGTAGTGCCTCCTCTAGATTATCTGTAAACTCTAAGCTACCACCACTCTCTCTAGCATTCCTTTTAGCAATCTCCATAAGCTTTGGATCAAGGTTGAACCCTGGTGGACTAGCTACTACAACGTCTACACCAAACCTTGTAAACAATATAATGTCTTCCTGCACACTACACCATCCACGAATCTCTGGGCTATAAGCCCACATAACAACGTATTTCTTACCACTTGGGTCTCCAAACCTCTCTCTAAAAGTCATTAGATCAGCTAGTCCTTGTGTTGGATGGAACATGTCGTCAGCCATGTTAATAACTGGTACACGAGCGTGTTTAGCATGTGTCTCTACTACAGCGTGTCCACGTCCATAGACATAGTCTATAGCCTTGTCAAGTATACGTATACCAATACCATGTCCATACCTCTCATACATAACAGCTACATCCTTATCAGCTTCACCAACCTTCTTCTCACCAACACCAAGTCTTGTAGTCTTAGCTTCAACATATATAGCGTGTCCACCAAGCATTGTCATAGCAGCCTCGAATGCTGCACGAGTCCTTGTAGATGGAGCATAGAATAACATGAAGAAAGTCTTACGATCAAGTATACGTGGTATATCCTCCAGTCCAAAATAATGGTATCTCCACTTAAGCTCCTCTGCTAGCCTAAGAGCAATCTCTATCTCTTCAACACTCCAATCCAGTGTAGACAAGAGGTCTCTACCACTAAGGTCTAGTACAAGGTTCTTCATACAAACCCCACCCTACTATAGAGTATCTCTTTGTATCAGAATAACCCTGGTTATAGGATATAAAATCTTCTATAAACACCTACTCTCCAAGACACACTACAATACATTCCCATACCATAGATAGGCTATAATACATACTTGAACAACTCCATAGGTAGTGATAAACCTGGCTATCCTGTTTAACAATAGTGTCGTGTGTTTTGTACTAAGCTTTAGTGAGTAGAGTATAGCCTATACTTTATCTAGATACGGATCACTGTCTAGTAGTTTATAGACAGATTCTAAACCTCCAGTCCTATAAGCTTCTACTATACCAGTTATATAGGTGTATACTTCACTATATTGTGTAAAAGATACTGAATAGTATACACGGTATGCTCCATGGCTCTTCAATTTCTCGGCAAAGTCTCTAAGTCTTGGTGTATAGCATGTAATCAATACTATTGTCTGGTTGTTAAAGCAGGCCATGTAGTCTATAATCTTATCTGTTAAAGCAAGTCTTTCTCCATAGCCGGTAACACCCTTCTTTAAAACACCAGCTATTAGTAGTTCGGGGTGTTTTAGTGCATTAGCTATACTTGGTTCTTCTATAGTAGCTAATCCAAACTCGTTACCCCATAACCCATGTGTTACAACTATTATTAGTTTAGAACTAGTCTTACCTATGGTTCTAAACACATCTATTGTTAGAGGAGCTATTGTAGCATATTCTCTAATAGACTTATTACCTAGCAACAACCCTATACCATCTAATACAACAACATCTCTAGTGTCAATACATGGTGCTATAGTGTAAGAGTATAGATCATATAGTATAGATGCTATGAATAGAATTGTTATAGATACAGCTATTAACACTAAAGCCTTCTTTCTAGTTAATCGTTTAGACAACCTCTTATACAACACTATAATCCATCCCAATAACTACTCTCTCTACCTCTCCTCCACACCCGATACACTATATAGGCTATTATAAGAGTTAGTAGTATAGCTAGTACTTCTAAAGTATAGTCTAGTTCACTCAATAGACCACCTAGTGCACCTGGTTGTTCCTCTCTTGGTACAGGATATTGTCTTATAGTCAAGTTTATTGAGTCTCTATCACTAAAGCTATTGAGTGTATCATAAGCTATAGCTTCTAGTGTAGCATTGAATTCTATAGCACTAATGCTTGGTACTAGGTATAGCTTATACTCTATCTCACCAGCACTCCTTACAACCCTCTCTACACGTGATATATTAAACCAGTTATATGCATCAAGTACCTCTTTAACACTAGAACAAGTGATCTCGTAGATAGCTATACCACTAATATTGATCACTATCTTATCTATAAACTCGTAGCCCCATGGATCATAGACTCTAACTTCAACAACTCCTTCATAGCCATTAACCCATTGTCTTGCACCAAAAGTTCTATAGACCCATAGATATGTTATCTCAAAAGACCCAGATAGCCTAGTATAGACTCCACCATAGGATACGTATTTCTGTATAGAATCAGCATGTATATCAGTGTCTCTAGCTATAACACCACTAAATACATATTTAGCCGTCCCTATCAGCTATGAATGCTCTATAACCACCAGCTACTACTCCATTAAATCTATAGTACTTACTAATAGTATTGTATCTATAGGTTTCATTAGATACTATACCTTCAAACACGTATTTCTTTAGAAAACTATTGTCTCCACCAAAGAATGTTTGAAGCATACCTACAACTATGTATTCTATAGTATATGTGTCTATGAGCTCATTAGATGTTACACCCTCTACTCTATAGTCTTCTCCAACATCAGTTATAGAACCACCTATTTCACCAGTGAATGTGTAGTTTTTAGAGACACTATATGTACCGAGTATCTCATACCCAGTAGCAATACCAATAAATAAACCAGTTATGAAACCAACTATCACTACAGTAATAGCAGTCCTTAGTAAATCCATTACTAGCCACTTCCAACATAACAGTAATACAGTGTTATACGGGAGTCGTAGACTTTACCACCTTCAAGTGGCTGTGGTAGTGGAGAGTATAGTATCAGTATCCAATAACCATTATATGAATCACTGCCATAGTAGCCTGGCCATGGAGTACCACCATATGTTCCATCAGTCCATAGCTTCAACCCAATCTCAGTAACATCAGTACCAGCTGATATAGATAGTGCTGTCTGTATGTTAATCCATGCACATGTATCGTTATAGCCTATACCTACAGATGGCCTATCATCAGATACAGATATCTCGCCCAATGTATACTTATCCATATCAGACTGTGGATTAGGTGTATCACCAGCTATCATACGTGTCTCCTCATGTATGTAGTCATGGTAACAGCTATAGCCACTACAATAGTTATCCTTTTGATCATAGCCGAAATCCGGCCTAATAGTTGATCCAGTCATGTCTCTAACCTCCAAGATCTCACTAGAAGAATCTATAGCTTCAAATAATAACCTAGATGTTATCTCTGCAAACTGGTATGTAAATGGTCTCCTAAACACTACTTCGGTAACAGTAGTAGTGTCTCCATCATGTACGTTTGGTACATTAGCTGTATCGTGTGCTAATAATATGTATTTGCCATTGTATTTCAATAGGATGCCTACTTCTGTTATATTAGCTGTATCTGATGGTATGTCTATATTGTTTATTGCAGCAAATAGTTCTGCTACATAACATGTTGAGTTATGGTATCCACTAAATGTTGTCTGCTCCATAGCTATTAATTGGAACATTGTATAGTCATTGAATGTAGGTGTTCCTTCTCCATTACCAATTGCTATATAGCTACCCTGTATATAGTTATAGACTGCATTGTCTAGTATGAAGTTAGTGTCTTCTTCACCAGTTGTATACTTTACTGGTATGTGTGTCTCATAGTAGTGTAGTCCTAGGAATGTCTGTGCTATAATAGCTATAAAATTCCTAGTAACAGGGTCATTCTCTTTACGGTAGATCTGTAGTAACTTGCCATCCCTATAATGCCTGATCTCTACATCAATACTTAATCCCTGATCGAGTCTTACTTTAAGTTCTCTCTTACTTGTTGCATAGATTGTTGTTGTATAATTATTGTGGTTTTGTTACTTTATACTGTAGTGATGATGTTGTTAAGGGTTATAGATTTATTATTTTATTTTCTTATAGTTAATGGTTATTTTGTTTTTTGTATATGGGTTATTGTTGTTTAAACTTTATGGTTTTGTGTTTTTAGTGTATCTTAGATTGAATATGTTAGGGGTATAGTGTTTAGAGTTGTGTATTGGTTATTATTGGCTGTGTTTTGTCTTGGTTATAGGTTGTTGTATTGTTTTATAAAGTCTTCTTCATATATTATGTTTTTTATGTCTTCTTTATTTTCTTTTAGGAAGTTAATGAGTGTTTTGTCTCTTGTTAGGAATTCTATGTTTTGTGTTAGTGATGTTGTGTAGAGTAGTAGGTCTATTAGGTCTCTAAACCCCTTTGTTTTAAGTTTAAGTGCTTTTGTGTATCCATCTATTGTTGGCTGTGTTTGTCTAAATTCTTCCTTTATGAGTTTAAGACCCATTGATACTATACTAGGATCATATTTCATTTTTGATATCTTACCCAGGATCTCAATTATATTGAAGGGTGTGTAGTATATTTCTAGGATTCCTAGACTTCTAAGCTTTTTGAGAAGCATCAATACCCTCTTTGTACCTTCTACTTCAACACCTACTATGGGTAGTAGGTATGTTGAATCTAGTAGTAGCTTGATTTTATCCAAAGAGTTCATTCTGCATCTCCTCAGACTCTTTCTCAAATTCTTCAAAAGTTGTTTTACCAAACTTAGGCCCATTAAGAGCTATTTCAAATGGATCTGGTATAGGCTCTAGTATTATCCTTGAGTCTTCAACTCTTATTCTCAATAAACTACCTTCTCTTATCCCGACTGCTTTAGCTATAGCTCTTGGTATGTATATAGTATACTTCTTAGATACTCTCACCCTAGCCTCAGACACCTAAAGACCACCCAGTAACCTATTCTATACCCAGAGTATAAAATAGTAACTCAGAACCCCGGGTAACCGTTATAACTTCCCAAGGGGCATCTTTGAAGAAAGGGATGTAGACTAATTATTACTACATTAATATCTATATTAGCACAGTATTACAATCTCTATTTCACTAGTCTAGACTTATTGATTCACTCTAATAGTATTGTGTATAGTGAGTTTACATTTGTCTTTGTAGGACCTGTATGTACTAGTGAGTCTATTGTTTTTAGTGTGTTGTAGGAGTCGTGTATTGTTAGTACATGGTCTATGTCTATACCCTTCTCTAGCAGTCTATCATACGTGTTGTGATCTACTATACCTCCAGCTGCATCTGTAGGTCCGTCTGTTCCATCACTATCTATTGCTAAGACTACTGTCTCTCTAAGCCCCCTTATCTCACGTGCTAGTGCTAGCACGAATTCCTGGTTAGGACCTCCAACTCCGTGTTTCTCTGGGAGTCTAACAGTTAGTTCACCACCAGCTATTAGTATACATGGCTTTCTAAACGGTCTGTTGTAGTAGTGGATCTCCCTGATCATGGAGCCTATCGTCTTAGCAACCTCTATTGCCTCACCTTGGAGCATTGTTGTTAGTATATAGGGTCTCCATCCAAACTCTAAAGCTCTCTTATACATAGCTTCTACAGCTACTCTTGTATCACCAATTATGTAGTTATATACATTCCCACGTATACTCTTTGGAGTCTCCAGGGCCTCACCCCTCAACCCCTTCTCAATATACTCTCTAACACTCTCTGGTACCCTACTCCACAATCCATACTTTACCAATACCTTGTATGCATCATAGAAGCTACTAGGATCAGCTACTGTAGGCCCAGAAGCTATAACCGAGAGATCATTACCTACTACATCACTTATTATTAAAGAGACCATTGTTGCTTTTGTATAAGTTGTAAGCCATCCACCCTTAACCCGAGACAAATGCTTACGTACAGTATTAATCTCGTGTATAGAGGCTCCAGATTCTACAAGCATCTTATGAGTAGCCATCTTATCCTCAAAAGAAACACTATCTACAGGGTAGACAAGGAGTGAACTACCACCACCAGATACAAGCACAAAGACTAGATCGTCTTCTTTAGTACTCTCTAGAAACTCAACAACAGCTCTACCAGCCTCCAAAGAATTCCTATCTGGTACTGGATGCCCAGCCTCCAAGACATCTATGTATCTAAGCTTTTCACTATAGCCATACTTAGTAACCACAACACCACCAGCAATTCTATCACCAAGTATCTCCTCTAGAGCCAAAGCCATACGAGCAGATGCTTTACCAAAGCCTACAATATAGACAGAGCCTTTTGGACAAAACCTTTCCCCACAAACCACTATACAACCACTACTATCAACCCATACATTATCCTTGACTAGTACAAGTGGATCACATGCTCTAACACCATGCAGTGCTATATCCACTAGAATCTCTCTAGCATCCATAGAGTCCACCCTAGTTATGTAGAATGGAGAACAATAGCTATATTATGTTACCTTCTCAGTCTCAACTAGTGTATCAAGTCTAATCTTATCAACAACGTCTATACCCAATGGTATGTCTAGTGCTAGCTCTAACTCAGTACCTCTATAGCCCACTATAACACCCTCTAAACCACCTCTACAATCAAGTGTTGGGAATCCTGTTAAGTCAAGTACTGTATACTCTAATAGCCTCTTAGAGCCAGGTAGCAGTAGTATGTATATATCATCTATTAATGGGAAGTCGTATTCTATAGTGTGTTCACCAGAATCACTAATACTAAACAACTCAGAAAACAACTCCATATGTCTAAACCTATGTCTCATCCTAACAACAAGTCTACGTGAATGCTCTCTCTTATAAACAATCCTTGTAGATAGCTTCTTATCCTTAAAACCAATCTCTATAGAGCCATAGTCTCCATTCTTCTTAACCTCTAATGTGTTACGGCTAAACAATGGTTTGAAGGGGTATAATGGTATAATGTATAGCTTATAGCCATTGAAATCAGCTTCTAGTGCTAGCCCACGATACATGTACTCTATAGTATGTAGTCTCCCTCTATACCTAGTTAGTAGTGCTAAAAACACTTGTTTACTAACCATGTGTTTATAGCCTATAGTGTTAGTCTTAGCTCTAGCTATTCTCTCAAACCTATAACCACTAGATACTATACCTCCAATCCTATACCTATAAAGCAGTAGTCTACCAATAGATATACTTGAAGCACCATTAATAGTGAGTGAATCACTACCGATAGTAACTCTTTTAACGATCTCTCTATAAAGCCTATACTCATTCAAGGCCTTATAAAGAATTGTTACTACATATAGTGAAAAACATAGTACAAAAGCTACTACAATAGAGTAAACTAGTACAGCATACAAGCTAGTCTTTAGATAATAAGTTACTAGCAACAATATAGCTAGTGATCCAAGGAATAACGATAACATAGTGGATATAGTGATTAGTCTATGGTTTCTAAGAAACAAGCTAGGCTCTAGAATAATTGGTTTAACCAAAACACTCTCCACCCAAGGGATATCTACACACTACTCTATGCATAACTATACATAGCCTAGACTTAAAACATTATATCATCTACCTACGAGCCCTTCATAAAACAACATCAAAGATGCAATGATTTGGGGCAATAGCCATAACAACTATTGTTTCTAGTACTAAACATACTGTCTCAACCAGTTCAGTAGCGAATACCTCTACATCACCTAGATCCAGTAATACTATAGGTGTACTGGCAAACTCTGTCACCACTACTATCTAAGCTAGTCTAGTTGCTCCAGTAGTTACCATACCTTTGATTGCCCATGTGATTACAGCTATCATAAGATACTTGAACTACCACTACTCGGGGTTGTTGTTTATTAGCTGCTGTGAATGCACTACAGCATTTGATACACTAGCTACTATTAACACTATAGCTTCTATAGTTAACTACTATGTTATAAGCCATTAATGCATTATCCACCATATACGGGTTTACACCAATAGAACCATTACCCACTAGATCCCCAGCAGGATCCCTTATGTGTTCTACATAGTTACTAGCTATTAATACATTGTATAGACTGATAAGTGATACAGCTTCTACAGCATCATATATACAGTTTGACTTAATCGTTACACCAAGTTGATCCATAGTATACAGCTATACCATTATAATCCACGCTATAAACAATACTATACTCTACAATAACGTTAGATGTATTAAACGAGGCTGTATCATCTATACTATCTATAGTACAGCTCCTTATAACAACATAGAGTCTTGAATTGAAAACCTTATACCACTACTACCAATATAGTAGTTGTTAAATAACACTCTATGATGTAAGAGGAGTCTCTAGATCAATTGCTAAGTCGTCCCTCTCATTTAACTATTGGCTTAAACCCATTATCATCATCAATTATTATTGGATTGTGTAGAGTGTATTGTACAGTATAGGGACTGTATATTTATAGAGTTGACTGTAGTTGCATAGCTTTGTGGGTAATAAGTCTATGGTTAATAGTGCAGACTGTGAAGTATTTACTCAATAAACCAGCCCGTTTCCAAAGATCATATAGGATTGTCTCTTGTATATAAGGGATGTTCTAGACAACATATTTTATTGTTGGTGTATACAGTACTTAATTAGAATAATAGTGTGACTAGGTATATAGGGTATGTCTAGTATAGAGCTCGATAAACCCTGGGTAGTTCCTTCAGAATTCTATAGAGTAGTTGATGAGGCTAGTAAGACAATACAATGTATTGTGTGTGAGAGGAAGTGTATCTTAAAACCAGGTGATAGAGGCTATTGTATGAATCATGTAAACATAGATGGTAGACTCTACAGTATAGGCTATGGTTTATTGAGTGCTATTGAGTCTAGACCTATAGAGATTAAGCCATTGTTCCACTATTATCCAAACTCTACAGCACTAACATTCTCTGGTTTTGGATGTAACTTCTATTGTCCATGGTGTCAGAACTACTTGTTGAGTACAAAGCCTCCATCACATGAGAATGGAGTCTATGTGTCTCCAAGGGATCTAGTCTATGAGGCTATAAGACGTGGTGATGAAGGGCTTTGTGCTAGTTTTAATGAACCAGTTATACATCTAGAGTACCTGCTTGATGTAGCTGAAGAGGCTAGGAAGCATAACTTGTACTTCACTCTTGTCACTAATGGTTATATGAGTAAGAATAGTGTTAAGAGGCTTGTAGAAGCAGGTGTTGACGGCTATAGTATTGATCTTAAGGGTTGCCCTAGCTTCTACGAGAAGTACTTGCATGCAGACCCCTATGTAGTGCTTAGGAATGCTAAGTATATTATTGATAATGGTGGTTTTGTAGAGATTGTCTTCCTAATAATAACTAATGCTAATGATAGCATTGATTGTATAGAATGGGTTATTGGTAAACACTATGACATACTAGGAGAAGATGTACCACTTCATATAAACCGTTACTACCCTGCATACAAGTATACTGAGCCACCAACAAGTCTAGACACATTGTTCAAAGCATATAAGATAGCTAAAGAGACTGGATTAAACTATGTATACATAGGTAATATAGCTAATGAGGAATACCAAGACACAATATGTCCAAAATGTGGTAAGAAACTAGTTGTTAGGAGAGGATATCGTGTAGTAGAGTGGAACCTAGATAGCCACAATAGGTGCCCAATGTGTGGTACAAAAATACCTATTAGGGGAAGCTATATAGCTAGTAAAGGGCTCCCACTATACATGTAGTTAACTGGGTAGTAGATAGGGTATAGTATATTAGGCTTAGACTATATGAATATCTGTTGTGTGTGTTTAGTGTATAGAGTGTACTAGATGGTTGTGATTATATGGATCTATGTAGAGGGCTTGTACACTACATAGTGTCTTCTATGTTATTGGTACTAGTTATTCTATCAATAGCTTTTACACCAGTTTGTTCTTCATCAAGGTATACTCTCTCACTAGAGAAACTCATAGCTAAAGCTAGGGATCATGGTTTTGAATGGTTTATTGTTGTAGACTACTATGGTAACCCTAGTAGTCCTAGAGAATATACTGTATACAACTATAGCCGGCCTAGTGGGTATAGCCTACTTATTATAATGGTGCAGGACTATAGGGTGTCCTTGATAACTAGATCACTTATTATAGATTCTATAAGAAAATACAATTCATCAGTTATCGTTATAGCTATACTCCCTACACTAGATACTGAAGTTGATGTAGTTAGTCTAGAGCCTATTGTTGATGGACTAAGAGGTTTTAAGATTGGTGATGAGAGATACTATGGGTTTACAGAAGCTATACTATACAATGGATATCCTAGAGAGACTGTTGTCTACTACCCTATAGTATTCAATGATGCATGTAATGGTACTGTTGAGGGTGTTGTAGTTTATCGTAGTAGTGATAATGTATTGTATGAAAAACCATTCTATATCAGCTATAAGGGATACTATGGCTCTACAGATCTATACATCCTTGGTGATGCATTAATGCTTCTAAATCCATGGTATGGAGACTTTGTTGGTTATGACAAGTTTATTGATAGGTTATTGATAATAGCTGATATACATCGTGATTGTAGAGGTATTGTTGTCTATGACTATATTGGGTTAAATTATCCTATACAAAGGAGTGTATCTATAAACTCTAGTTCTAGCTCTAACATAGAGATTCCAAGCATACACATTGTATCAAAGATTCCTCCAAAGCTATTGCTAAGCATTATTGTTGCTACAGCAATCACTATGTTGTTAGCCTACGCCGGTGTTTCCTCGTATCTATTTCGTAGTAGGGTTAAGGTTGATATCGAGGGTATTATACCTTTTAGGATCGAGGGTGAGAGAGCTCCTGGTCCTACTAGTGAGTATAGAGTATCTGATCCACTAGAGGTTATTCTAAGGATTAGAGAAAGAGTTAGTGAACCAGATAGGCTATTACCTATGCTCTATAGTTTTGTAGAGGAATTGTTTATTACTAGGTTTGGTGTTAAGAGCCTAGACTCTATTCTTAGAGATAACCACTTGTTATACGATATAGCTTGTAGACTTGGTGTTAACCCGGGTTATCTTAGGAGAGAGCTATTGTTTTTAAAGAAAATGTATTTAAGAGCACTTGGGTTATCATATACTCCATTGAGTGTAGATTGGGATAGAGTTGTTGATAGGATATTTGATTTTATAAAGAAGGTTGCTGGGTAATAGGCTATGGCTGGTAGAGAGGAGTTGGTTGAGAAGGCCCGGGATTTCTATGAGAGACTATCTAGTGTTGTAGGTAAGTTCATTGTCGGTTTTAAGGAGGAGTTAAGGATTATAACAGCTACATTACTTGCTAATGGACACATCCTTGTTGATGGTATACCGGGTATTGGTAAGACTGCTATGGCTTATACACTAGCTCGTGCTCTAGGCCTTAGTTTTAAACGTATACAGTTTACACCAGATCTACTACCAAGTGATATACTTGGTACAATGGTTTATAACCAGCAGAAGAATGTCTTTGAGTTTCGTAGAGGCCCTATATTTGCTAATATAGTGCTTGCTGATGAGATAAACCGTGCTAATCCACGTACACAGTCTGCTTTATTGGAGGCTATGCAGGAGAGAAAGGTTACTATTGAGGGTGTAGACTATCACCTACCAAGGCCGTTCCTTGTTATTGCTACACAGAATCCTATAGAGTTTACTGGTGTATTCCCATTACCAGAGGCATTGCTTGATAGGTTTATGGTTATGATCCGTCTTGAGAGGCCTGGTAGGGATAATCTTGTTGAGATACTCTATAGAGCTAATACACTTGCTAAACCATTTGATGAATGGAGTGTTGAACCAGCTACTAACCCAGAAGAGCTACTAGAGATCTCTAAGCTTGTCTATAGTGTTGAGTATACTAGCTCTATAGAGGGTAGGCCGGGTATTGTAGACTATATATGTGATCTTGTCGAGGCTAGTTGGAGACACCCAGATGTAGAATATGGTGTTTCCCCACGTGCTGGATTGTATCTACTACAGCTTAGCCGTGGACTAGCATTGCTTGATGGTAGAGACTATGTTTTACCAGATGATGTAAAGACAGCTGTTAAATATGTTTTCCCACACCGTATAGTGTTGAAGCCGGAGGCTAAGGCTTCTAAACGTGACGTATATAGTGTTATAAGGGATATTATTGAATCTGTTGAAGCCCCGGTGCCCTAGATGAGTAGTGGTAGTGTACTGTGGAGTGAAGTTATTGTTAAAAGGACTGCTTACTATCTATCACTAGTGTCTATAGGTCTTGTTATAGCTGGTGTAGTACTAGTCATTATCTATCATAGCTTGTATGTTGGTCTACCGTATGGCCTTGTAGTAACTGGTTATACACTCTTAACCCTAGGCTCTGTATTAATGTTTATACTAAGGTTTTCTAGGGTAATACTCGTTTCTAGGACTAAGTGGTTTGTAGACAATGTTGTTGTAGAGAGGATTGTTGATAGAGAAGTCGATGAGAATAGGAGTGTTGTTGTAAGAATAGCTGTTAAACCAGGGAGAAAGGGTTCTCCATTAGAAGTTGTTGTTAGAGATAATCCGCCTAGACACTTCAGCATCTTAGAGGGTGGTAGGGTTTGGAGTGGGCTATTGTATCCAGGTAAGTGTTTTAGACTAGAGTATACTGTTGAGCCTCTAATGGGTAGCCACGTATTTGGATCTATTGATGTAGAGATTAGTGATCCACTAGGGCTGTACAAGAGCATTTTATCAATACCACAGTATAGCTACGTGAGAGTATTACCAGCTATAATTGTTAGTCCAAAGGATATAGTGTTGAATCTAGAGAGTCTTGTACCTGGTGGTTTAACACTAACACATACACCAGGTGTTGGTGTAGAATACTTCTTTACCAGGGAATACCGTTATGGAGACGACTATAGGTTTATAGATTGGAAGGCTACAGCACGTACAAGGAGTATTATGGTTAAAGAGTTTGAACGTGAAGCATTCCTTAACATATTATTCTATATGATAATAACTCCAAGTCTATACCGTGGTGTTAGAGGATGTACTGAACTAGAGTATCTATCACGTATAGTATCAACTCTATCTAACTACCTAGCATACCGTGGAGACAACTATGCATTAGGATACATAGTCTCTACATCAAAGCCTACAAAGTGTTTCACTGGCTATGGGAGAGGCTATGGACACACCTATGTTGTTAGGAAAACACTAGCTGATATACCATGGATAGAGAATCTAAGGTTCCACGACATACTAGATGATATAGTCAATGATCTATATAGGTGTGTTAGAAGGGATAAGACTATAGTGATACTACTAACTGATTTCAACAACAATATAGTGTTTACCGAGGGATTAGTCTCTAGACTTAGAGAGCTATTATTAAAGGGACATGAGTTGATAGTCATACTCCCAGATCCAATACTATTCACTAGTGAGTCTATTAGGAAACACCTAATCAGTATTGGTAGAGAGGATCTTGTAGAGGCTATGGAGAAGCTATATATTGAGTACCATAGGTTTGATCGCAGGATCTTTGATGATATAAAGGGGTTGCTTAGTAGGAGTGGATACAAGGTTGTACATACAACACCATATAAGACTGTTATTGAGATAGCTCGTTATATAGAGTTGTTGAGGAGATACTATGGCTAAGGAGCCACTACTCTATACAATGGCTGTTGTTCTACCACTAGCTTATCTATTATCTAATAGCTTATGCACTATACTAGGTGTTAATGGTGTATTAGGTGATTGTCTGATCTGTCTAACGTCTATTATAATCACCTACATTATAGCCTCATCCTATATAGTGGCTAGAGATAGAGTGTTTATACTAGTACATACAGTCTTGATTATCTACACATCATATCCTCTCTACAACATAGTAGCTGGGGTGCTCCAAGGGCTTAGTCAACCGATGCATCTATGCATATACCTTATAATTGCTTCAACATACTATACGTTATCCCTATTCACAATACTATGGATTAGACATAGGTACTTCATTGGAAAACCAAGTATGATGATTGCTAGAGAATACAGTATTCCTAGGGTATCTAGAGTAGATACTCTCTTTATAGCACTAGTAGTAGCTCCATCAATAATTACACCACTATACTATACTGGGCTACTCTATAGGATACTATATACTGTTGATAAACTAGTAGAACCCTATTATCTAGAACCAGGTGTGTTCTACCTAGTACTCCTACCATTATCAATAGTTTTTGTACTAGGTTTCTACAAGATATTATCACTACTAACTGGTTTTATAGAAGAGCTATTTACTGTTAAGACATTGTGTAGAGATAGAGATGTAAAAGCTATTATCAAAAACTATATATCTATGGCTAGAGATTCTAGAACAGCATATCATTATCCAGAAGCTATAGAGTTTAGACTAATAAAGATACTATACATAGTATTTATAGCTATATCAGTGTTTATAATGAACCTACCTGGCTCACAAAAGATTATTGATAGGCTAGTGGTTGGTGAAGTTACTATACAAGAGTATATACTGTACTATAGCTTATTGGATCTATGTTTATCAATACCATTGATACATGGTCTATTGTTACTACTCCACAAGATATTCATTATTAGGAGAGGAGTTGGAGAGCTATATACACCAGCTTTATTTATTGCTTTAGGTCTGGCTATATGGTTTATAATAACCTATGTAGCCTAGGCCTAGTCTAGGAAGGGAGGGAGTATGTATGGTGGTTAGAGATAGGCTTAGACAATACATACCACTGGTTATAGGCTTAGCTCTTATCATGGTTAGTCTATACTTTATAGACTATTCTATAAGACTGCTTGGTTGTGTAGAATCATTGTATGATATAGTGGCTTCTATACTATCACTTATTGTTAGTTTGATAGTGTTCTTGTCTGGACTAGTGCTTATCAGAGACTATGTGTATACGAGTTCTCTGGAGGAAGAATAATGTCTATCTATAAGCTATGCATATACACAATAGCTATTATGGCTCTAGCTTCTACTCTACCACTAGATTCTATAGCTCCTATATCTATAGATAACGTAGTTGTAAATAGCTATTCTACTACCCTCTATGGCGGCTCCAATAATTCTAGTCTGCCAGATTTTGTCTTAAAGGCTCTCAACAAGTCTAGAATCATGGGTATGAGTTCTAGTCTTGAAGGAATCATTGATAAAGTAGTTCTAGTGCTTAATGATTCTAGGGTATATGGTGGTGTTACACTATATTGTTATAGAGTTGTTGGTGTAGAGTCTGGCTACCTATATGGTTACCTACTATACCTTGTAGCTAATGGTTCTAGAGCTGTTTCTCCAGTTTATGATATCGTCTCTATAGAGTTTTATGGTAGGCCATTATGGTTTATAGCTTCTATACCATATCATGTATCTATAGTCGACTTTGTTGATAAGATGTTTATACCACTTATAGACTATATCGTGTCTAGTAACACACCACTTATTGGTAATGGGTTGCTTGTCTATAGTGATTTGAATGTATCTAGTAGTAGAGACTATGTCTACGGATTGATTGGTAGGTTGTTGCTTTATGAAACACTCTATATAGACTATAGTGTTGGTGACATCTACCGTACTCCATGGATCCAGCCAATTGGTGTTAAGGAAGCATCCATTATAGCAAGTGTTGTAGCTGATAGGTTTGGTCTTGAACCATATATTGTAGAGTATGTGTTTTGTGATAGAAAGTTCTGGTTCACGTTCTCTAGGTATACTATGTTGAGTACTGTTGATAGACTGTATAGGTTTAGATTGAATGAAAGCTCTAGGGTATGGTATGGTATATACTATGCTGTTACCCCAACCTATTACCACTGGCCAGCTCTTGTCTCTAGACAGATAACCCATACTGGTAGACATGTGTATTCTAGAAAAGACTGTATATATGAGTTATTAGGTAGATTATCTGGTCTTGCCTATAAGATACATGTTTATAGATATGATATTGGGTTTCGAGAACTAGTTAATGCTAAGAGAGTTATATGGACCAATACTATAATAGATGTTATGGAGACTAATGATTCTCTAGCCTATATACTAGTGCCTGTATTTGGTAGTAGCATAGTTATTGCTTGGTGTCTAGAGTATATGTTTAACTGTAGCCCAGTATACCTTGTTATAGACTATTATAATGTACTAAAAACTGGGTATTGTAGTTTCGCTAATAAAATAATTGATGGTGTTAAGAACTATAGGTTAGTTAATGGTGTACAGTCTATCAAGGAGATATTTTATCCATGGCTTATAAGCTGTAGACCACTGGTTAGGAAACCATTACCGACTACTAGGACTAATACTACAGAAGCCAACATTACAGTAGAGTCTACAAACCAGACATTAGAGCCATTAGCACCTGGTTTAACACTACCACCAAACATACTAGTGCCCATGGCCATAGTAGCTATAGTTCTAGCCTACATACTATACACAATACTCCAACCAACTAGGATAGAGGGTTTAAGTAGAAGGAGGGTAGTTGGGAGAGCTGAGAGGGAATCTGGGAGAGCTAGAGAGTACTATATGGGGAAGACAATAGCTATATCATGGAGACACAAGGTGGTACTATGGTTTACAAAAACACTAGCACTACTAGAGAGTATAGCTGGATCAAGGAAGCCATGGGAGACACATAGAGAATACGGGTATAGAGTGAAGAGGAAACTAGGGGACAAGATACACAGTATATACAATAGGATAGCATGGATCTACGAGAAAGCAAGATACTCATCAAAAACAATAACAAGTAAAGACCTAGAAGAGATAAAGAAGCAATACAGTAACTTAGAGAAACAAATAGAAAGACAAGACAAAAACACAAACAAACACCACTACAACAACACAAACCCCCACAACAAAAACCATTTATAGCAACAAAAACCTGATGCAATCAAAAACACGATAACCTATATCCCACCGCCAACACTCCAAAACAAAATACACAAACATACAGTATACCATAACAATAGGTTATGAATGAAAATAATGGAAGGCCTCCATCCACAACGACGTTTGGTGTACAAGATATTATTTGATGGCTTGGGTTTATAAGTTTTTTAGATCATGGTCTGGGAGGGCTGGGTGTTGGTAGGTGATTTCGGAACCTGCAGGTTC
>CAYXOO010000016.1:0-23043 GCA_964466845.1 uncultured Desulfurococcaceae archaeon | reverse complement strand
GCTTATAACAGCTAAGTCTATGTCTTTATCTAAAATCTTTATATTATATCTAATAGTATTAAGTGTACGTTTAACTATAGAGTGTTTTATTTTAAGTGTATTAAGTAAAGTAGAGATTACTTTATCGACTTTTCTATCTTTATCCCCAGCAATAACAATGTTCTTTAAACCAAGACTTAAGAGATCAGCAAGTTTATCTATATCAGAAGATAGGAGTAGCCTTAACACTTCCTTCATATTATCAAAGCCTTTACAATCAATGATGATGAATAATTCTTCTTCACACTTTAATGTAACTGTTCTCTCTTCTTTAACTCCTCCAATTGAACTAATAGCTTCATAGATGCTTCTTTCTTCTTTATATCTACTTAGCTCATACTTTTGAAATCCAAATAAGGTTTCTAATAGGTTTTTATAGAATATTAGCTCTGTTAAGCCTTCTACAAACATTATAGTAACCAATAACTGTCACCCACGAAAATCATATTCTAGATCCTTTCTGAGCCTCTCAACAACATCATATTCATACACAACTGTTTCTAGTTTTCCATTATCTAGTCTTAATCTATAGAACCCTATTGTTTCTCCACCTATACCATACGAGTTAGCACAGTCTGTAAGTATATCGATCAGTTCTAGGCTATGAGTTGATATAAATACTTGGTTGTTATACCTATGTACAGACTTTATGATAGCTTCTATAAGTATTTCTAAAAGCCTACGATGCTGGTGGACTTCTGGTTCCTCAATTAATACAATACCATTTCTTAATACACTTAACAACATTAGGTTTATCACAGTATACTTTACACCATCACTAAGATAATAGACTGGTATACCATAGTCTCTAAACAATGCATACAATGTAGTCCTACCATTTTCTTCTAAAAGCTCAATACTCTCTATACCAGTAAACTCTCTTAAGATATTAAGTAGTGTCTTTTTAAACATGATCCCGTATCTAGCTATTAGAACTGAATAAAGCTTCTCTGGATCACCATACTTAATAGCTAGATTCCAATCAATAAGCAATGATGGAGTAAGGTTGCCTCTAGGTTTTTCTAACTCAACTATACTATATTCTCCATTATCATCAATACAGAACTTATACTTATGCTTATACACTCCACTAGCATTAATAGTTAAACAAGTAAATTTTGAAACATTAAGGCCACGTTTACTAAGTATAGCTATTTCATCATCAGTTACTGATTCATGCTTAACAGACACTTGTTCATAAGATCCATTAGTAAACCTAACAAATACCCTAAACCCTTGGAGTGCTTTCTCTGTATCTCCAAATCCTTTATAGAATAATCCATAAACACTTGGTAATCCAATCCATCCACGTCTAGTACATAGCCTATTTAGTGTTACGATTCCTATCATGTCTTTTAATGGAGCATTAGCTAGATATAATGCTTCTAGAAAAGAGGATTTACCAGTACCATTCCTTCCTATAATAACATTTAACTTCTTAAAACCACTAACTTCACCAAAATATATACCCCTAAAACTCTCTATTGTAATAGACTTAACTATACCAGCCAAAGCAACTATTCACCAAAGCTAAACCTTATCACTAATGTGCATATTGTAGATACACTTAATAACTTATTAGCTCCACACATAAGTGGTAATGTACCATAGTAGCACATAACTAAGAAAATTATTAATGAATCATTAAACTATCCACACATACCATATCGATCACTCTTCTACTTGGTCTATCAATACCTATGTAGATCGAGGCACAGCTATAAGTCTAATTGCTAAAAGTACTTAGGTTAATATAAAACCTACTATACCAAGGACTAACCTGTTGTTACTACTATCATAACTATTATCATATTGCTTATAGAATATAAGGCTTAGTTACTTTAGAGAGGAAAGTAATATAATAATACTATAGTAATACTTTGAATTCAATTAGCCTTAGTATTCTATAACAATGTATAATTGTACCCCGCCAGACCGACCCCCTTCATATCCATACCCGGGCTAGCGGGTCTCTGGGAGTGTGAGGTGGCGGGGCATAGTATATCTATGTCTATAAGGGTTTTAATGGCTTTACTCTATAGGAGGGTTATATGGATAGATTTATTTTGCTTTTAGAAGCTATTGTATCTTAGGAGGGTTAATGATAATTGTGTCTAGCTATAGAGGAGGGATTTGTAGGTATTGGTTAGTGTATCAAGAGTTTTCCTATCATCTAGACTCATGTTGTTATTATTAGCTATTGGTTTATCTGTTACACTACTCCTCTCGTCATCAATGGTTATGGTTCAAATGTATATAAATAGGTCTGTTGATGAAGCTCTAGAGGGGCTAGATTATCATAGTCTATTCTATATAGGCTTAAACAGTACTGATTATGAGAGTATTAGAGAGTTTATGGATAATATTGTTGGTAGTAGTGGTTATGTAGAAGACTATGTTATAGAATCAGTTGTGGTAAAGACCCATATAACTAGTAATGAGTCTATAGTACTGGGTGGAGAGAGTATTAGCCTATACAATTATACATTGTATATAATCTATACTGAGAGAGTCAATGATACATACCTATTGATACCACTCCATACACTAGACGTTAAAAGTGGGACAAGAGCGTCCTTCAATGGACTAGATACAGTGTTTCTAACTAAAGAGGATTTTATAGAGCGGATAAGGTATGGAAGCTATAAGTGGTTAAGCTGGTTCTTAGACACACTTTTATTATATGATGAAATGGGTAAAATGGATAAGATAGTATTGGTAACACCAGCTAGTAACAGTAGCTATGTATATAGCGTGTTGGAGAGACATGTAGTAGTATATACATGGACTAGGGATTCAATGGTAGAAGTTCTTCCAAAGTCTATAGAATTCCCACGTGTACCACCAGAACTACAAGCTGATCTAGAGAGGTACAGGGATGACCTGTATAGTCTTGTAAGAGAGTTTCTTAAGAGACAAAATAGCTTCTATACAATAGCCTATATAGCTATTAGGTTCAAGGCTGAAGCAGTTGTCTATAGCACTAGCATGTCTTTGTCAATACTAAAGTCTGTTATTGTAGAAGACACGTTATACAAGACTATAAGGAGAGCTAGAGTAGCTGTTGCTCCAAAAGAGTCTAAACTACCAGAGTTGTTTAGTAAGATGACAACCTATGAGACAATATCTAGGTTTACAGCATTATTCAGTACACTACCAAGTATTGTAATGGTATTGATTGTATCAGAGAAGACACCACCAGTAATAATATCTCTTTTAAGGAAGAACATAGCTCTTATGAGGATACGTGGTCTAGGTATTGATAAGCTTAAGAAACACTTTATGTTATCCTCAATAATACTTGGATTAATAGGGTTCACCATAGGCTTGTTTCTAGGACCACTACTAGCTATTATAGTGTATAGTGGGTGCTATAGAGACTACATGGACTATCTACCACTAGTATTGAACCCGATAAACATAGCTATAACACTAGTTGCTACAATAGGTGTTATAGCTACTTCTATATGGAGAAACTTTGGTTTACTAGAAAAGATCCCTCCCTATGAATTCACTCGGCCACTAATGTATATGGAGCTAGGTCTTGTAAAAACTGGTATGGGTAAGATAGGGTGGATATCACTCTTCTTTGGAGTATACTTTATACTACGTATTATGAGGTTTATTGATCCATACCGTATATACATGGAGTATAGTGGTTCACCAGCTATGTTGATAATAGCTGTTATACTCCTTATGCTAGAACCAGTTGTACTCCTACTAGGCCCTGTAATGCTTGTATATGGTATTGCTAAGTTATTGATAGCTTATCCAAGGTATACTATAGAGGCTATTGGGAGACTTGTTAAGCCATTTACAAGAGAATACACTGGTCTTGTGGTAAAGCTATTATATAGTAAACCAGCTCGTATAACACTATCTATTATAGCAATTAGTTTCTCACTAAGCATACTATTAGCTGGTTTACTTGGAGCAGATAGTGTCTCCCACGCAATGTATGAGCTGCAGACAATAGCCTCTGGATCAGACTATGTATTTGTGAAGCCATTGATTCTATCAAATAATAGTGTATTAGAGAATGAACTAGAGTCTCTAGAGAAAACCATTGGAGACCATAGCTACACCTATGCAGTACTAGTTGTAGGCCCTATATTCAATGATACAAGGGATATACCCGGGATCTATAGCTCGGATATAGTGCATGGAATGTACCGTGGCTATACATGGGCTAAGACGTACTATATAGAGGGTGATAGTAGACAGTTGTATCTAAACTATATATTATTTGTAGATCCAATTAACTACTATAGAGTACTAGATGTACCAGACTCTATATTGTTTAGTGGAGAATCAGCTAGTGTATTCGAGGGCCTCAGTGGTTGGAGAGCATTATTTGTATCTAATGCATCTTCTTACAGCCTATATGGAGACTATAGGTTATACACCCTACTACTTGATAAGAGAGAAGCTGTACTCCATGATACAGGCTATTCTATAGAGATACATGGTTCTCTAAGAAACCTGCCATCAATATACTCTATTGTTAAAGCATATGAGGGTGTATATGGTGTATATACACCCATATATACTGGACTGTATAGTACGAGAGTAACATTCCTAGTATCTGGTGATATACCAGTTGTCTATATGGATCCAGGTGTTATAATGAGTATTGATGTTCTAGACGAGTTTATTGAGTTGAATAGGAGGCTCTATAGTGGAGCCTATGGGTATAAGGGGTTGTTTACTCTACTCTACATATTTGTTGATGGAGAACTAGGTGTTGGGTTAGAGAGTTCTATAGAGTCTATGGGGTATAGCGGGTATTGTTCTAGAGAGGTATATTCACGTATTGGTTGTGTTAGAGAGTTTCTAGACTCTAGTTTTAGCCAGAGTATATCTACTGGTCTCATACTATACTCTATATCAATACTTGTATCACTAGTGCTTGTATACACTAGTCTCTATGAGGACTTGTATGCATACACACTACTACGTGCACGTGGTGTATCATCTAGTACAATACTACGTGTATCAGTTGCTGAGATAATAGCTATTGCATTACTGGGTATACTACCTGGTGTATTGCTTGGGCTAGTTCTTGGGAGTGGGTTGGCAAGTATGTTCTTTACATCAATGGTTACAATGGTTGAACTACCTGGTGGACGTGGATTACTAGATGTATATGGTGTTGGTTTTAGGATACACTTTACACTAGCTACTATATCGTATATCGTAGTACCAGTAGCTATACTGTTAATCCTAGACATAGCTGTTATACTGTCTAGCTATAAACGTGTAGTTAGAGAAGCTCTTGCACTACTAGGTAGCCATGTATAGGAGGGGTTGAGTCTTTGCCTAGAGAATTGGTTGTAGAAGGGTTTAGGAGTAAGGGTGTATTTGTAAAAGTATCTAATCTTGTAAAGATATACCATATAGCACCAGGTGTTGAAGTACAAGCACTACGTGGTCTCTCTATGGAGGTTAAGCCTGGTGAAGCAGTTGTTATAATGGGGCCTAGTGGTAGTGGTAAGACTACATTGTTGAATATAATAGGTGGTGTTGACAAGCCTACAGGTGGATCAGTTGTTGTCGGTGATGTTAGTGTTCATAAGCTTAGTGAGAAACAGTTAGAGAAATACAGGTTGTATATGGTAGGCTATATATTCCAAGCATACAACCTAGTACCCGTACTTAATGTCTTAGAGAATGTAGAGCTACCAATGATAGCAATGGGTATACCCCAGGTGAAGAGGCGTAAGAGAGCACTATGGCTTATCAAGCAGGTTGGTTTAGAGGATAGGATTGAGCATAGGCCATCAGAGCTTAGTGGTGGTGAACAACAACGTGCAGCAATAGCTGTTGCACTAGCCAATGATCCACCGTTAATACTAGCTGATGAACCAACTGCAGAGCTTGATACAGAGAATGCACTTAAGATAACATCGTTGCTATTAAGCCTAGCTAGAGAGGTTGGTAAGACAGTTATTATATCAACCCATGACCCAAGGATTGCTGTACGTGCAGACCGTATACTTAGGATAGAAGATGGTGTTATAAAGGGTGAGTATACACCACTACAGCTACTACGTGGAGAGAGAGAACTACCTACTAGAGAAGAAGACATAGCATCTATACTAAAGACTAGAATAGCCGAGATCGAGAAACAGATCGAGGAACTCGTCAAAAGACTAGGCAGTGGAGAAATAGGATTAGAAGAATTCGACAAAGAATACAATAGACTCCGATCACTACTATATGCATACAAAGAATTACTAGGAAGCCTAGGACACTAAGAAACAAGGGGAAAACACCAGCTAAAAACATAGCACTAAACACCAATCCACAACAATATACCCAGCCATCCCCCATCTACTGTTTCCCTAAGACCAAAACCAAAAGAAACACACCAGAACCTACGAAAGACCTTAAAAATCTACAACCCAAAAACCACCAACAATCCTAGACTCAAAACAAATTAGGAGAACAACATTCTATGTACCCAACAATAATAAAATCAGATCCACTCACTCAATGATAGAGGAAGTCATGCAATAACCTGTACACTCCTAAAAGCTGATTCACCACACACCATGGACGTGCTATTAATTACAACGACGTTTTGTGTACCCTATGTTTTGTAGGATTGGGGTTGCCTATGTTGTGTCTGTTTATAGTTCTATGTTTGCATGTATGTCTCTCATATCTTCTTCTGTCTTGCCAAGCCTCCTCATAAGCTCTACTATTACTCCGTCTAGGAAGACCATTAGTGTGTCCTCGAATAATGTGCCAAGCGGTGCTAGTGGTTCGTGGAGACCGAGTATTTGTCTTGTGAAGTAGTCTTCTTCTCTAGAGATCTTTGTACGGCCTGGTATTAGTACTAGTGTATCAGCTATTTGTGCAAGTGGGCTTTCTGGGAAGCTTGTTATAGCTATAACGTGTGCTCCTATAGACTTAGCTGTTTCAGCAGCTGTTACAATGAGTTTTGTACGCCCGGAGCCAGAGAGTGCTATTACGATATCATTCTCTCTAATCCGAGGTACAATGGTTTCTCCAAGGATTGCTACTTGATAGCCTAGATGTAGTAGTCTCATAGCAAAGCTTCTACCTACAAGACCTGTACGTCCAGCACCCATTACTAGTACTCTTGCTCTCCTCTTGTATGCATCAACCAATACATTAGCCATTTCTTCTACTTGTTCATCTCTTATATGATCTATTGCTCTACGTATAAACTCTATAATCTCGATCATAGCTTCTCTTACAACACCAGAGACCAAATCCTACACCAATGCTGGTTTACCCTATACAGCATCCTATAAACTATTCTATCCCATAGCTACATGGCTGACTGACAAGAACTCTATACTCTAAATTAATGTTTTTAACTTAGTCCTCCCATAATATATTGTGTAGGGGTAGAATTATGATAGTAAACAGCTATACAGCATATCGTCTACTAGAGATAGCTGTTAGCCAAGAAGGCAGTCCATTGGAGAGGCTTAGAGATAGTCTTGTAAAGTCTCTACAGACTGTAATAGAGTATCTCCCTTATGTACTAGCAGCTATAATCATACTTATCGTGGGCTACTTGGTCGGTGATCTTGTTGGTAAGGGTATAAGGGTTGTTGTTGAGAGGTATGTGCAGAAACCATTAGAGAAGACTAAGCCTGGTGAAGTACTAAGGGAATATGGTATCAGACTAGATGTTATATTCGGCGGTCTTGTAAAAGCATTTATAATAGTTGTAGCAGTAGTCTATGCTATAACAATACTAAAGGTGCCAGAGCCTGCACGTACTATTACCCTACAGATAGCTAATTACCTACCGAGACTAATAGGTGGTCTTGCTGTACTATTGATCGGTATACCACTTGCTCTACTGCTTGCTAGATTCGCTACAAGTATACTAGGGTTTACTAGTGAGAAACAAGAAAGGCACAAGACTTTCGTAATGCTTGTTGAGAAGATACTAGTGCTAGCCATAACAGTGTTTATCATAGCTGTTGCTGTAGACCTTATATTCTACTATAGAGCACTACTAGACTATGTAACAACTGCTGCTCCAGGATTTATAACAGCTGCTATAATACTTGTTATCGGCTATATAGTAGGTGACTCTATAGCAACTATACTTGATAAGACACTAGATGTTGTTGTAGAGAAGCCTATTGAGAAGACCGACTTTGGTAAGACGTTTACTGAACTAGGTATCGACTTGTCTGGTTTACTAGCTGGTCTAGTAAAAGCATTTATTATAGCAGTAGCTATTGTAGCAGCTGTTGACGCTATACACTTGACTGGCTACGCAGGAGCAATGGTGTATAATATAGCTAACTATTTACCGAGATTAATAGGTGCTATAGCAATACTTACACTAGGCCTTATACTAGCTATTGGACTAGCTAAGTATATTGGTGGTTTCCTAAGGAAGAGTTTCCCAGAGAACTATGCCGATGTAGCTACTCTTATAGAGAACTTTATACTATTGGGTCTAGTAGCAGTCATTATAACTATAGCGTTAAATACACTACAGCTAGAAGGTGGGCTTGTCTACCCATTAATAATTGGTGCTCTAGTGATAGCCATAGGTATATTCGTGTCTAATACAGCTATAAAGATCATTGTAAACGAGCATCCAGAGTTCAAGAGCCTAGCTCCGTTCCTACAATTCATAATACTACTAGTATTCCTAGTGATAGGTGTAGGTGCACTCTTTAGCCAGTTTACAGAGGCTATAAGGGTTGTAGAGACACTATCATGGGGTCTAGCAATAGCCTTTGGTATAGTGTTGATACCAATAGCGTTCTATCTAGCACGTACAGCAATAGCCTTGTCTAGAAGAGAAGAAGAGGAAGCAAGAGCTGAAGCTAAGGAGACAAAACGTAGGAAGAAGTCTTCATCTTCCTAGAGCAACTATATAAATACAACATGTTTTTTAAATACCTTAGGTAAGCCCTTGTTTATATAGGCTAATAACTAGTAAGGATAAGATACTCCCTACTCTATAGCTGTTTATGGGGCTAGGGTATTGGATAGAATAGTTATACTAGACGGGTATACTGATGAACCAGCTGGTCTTGGTGTACCACCATACATTGGTGTTTATCCCCGGCTAGTTGCTGGTGCTGTATGGCTCTACGATAAATCATTTGATGTTAGATACTATACAATAGATAGTGTTAGAAAAGATATAGATGGGTTCATAAGTGTTGCTAGAGAGTCTAAAGCAGTAGTCTTTATAGCAGGTGCTGAAGTACCTGGTCGATACATTGGTGGTAAACCAGTATCTATTGAGGAGCTGGAGAGACTAGCTATACTACTAGAGGATAAGACAAGGATACTTGTAGGGCCTATAGCAAGGTTTGGAGCAGGACTTGGAGGAGGGTCTATTGCTCTCCAAGTATCAAGGATTAGGAATCTCTTTGACTACATAGTACCAGGTGATCCAGAGCTATTTATCTATGAGGGTCTAAGGAGTGGTTTTGATAAAGCTGATCCATGTATGCTTAGGAGAGACTATAGCTTCACAGATAAAGCATTTAGGTATGGAGCAAGGATTATACAACAACACCCTAACTATGGATGGAATCTTGTTGTAGAGATAGAGACTTATCGTGGGTGTCCAAGGTATGTAGTGGGTGGTTGTAGTTTCTGTATAGAGCCTAGGTATGGATGTGTATTATACCGTAGTATAGAGGGTATAGTTAGGGAGATAGAAGCATTAGACAAATATGGTGCTAGACACTATCGTCTAGGTAAACAACCAGACATACTTGTTTACCATGGGATTGATACTGGTAAGACAGAGTTTCCAAAACCCAATCCTAGTGCTCTTGAAAAGCTATTCCATGGAATAAGATGTGTTGCAAGAAACCTTAGAGTACTACATATAGACAACGTAAACCCTGGTACAGTAGCCCATCATCCTAGGGAGTCTATTGAAGCTCTAAAGATCATAGTGAAATACCATGCACCAGGTGATGTAGCAGCACTTGGTATAGAATCATTTGATCCAAGGGTTGTAAGGAGTAACAATCTTAAGGTATATCCAGATGAAGCACTAGAAGCTATAAGGATTATAAATAAAGTTGGAGTTAAGAGGGGATGGAATGGATTACCAGAGCTATTACCTGGTATAAACTTATTGTATGGACTACCTGGTGAGACACGTGAGACTTATAGGATAAACTATATGTATTTAAGGAGGATACTGGAGGAGGGACTGCTTGTTAGGAGGATCAATATTAGGAGGGTAACAGTACTCCAGAACACACCGTTATGGAGTAGACGTGATACTGTAGAACAACTACTACGTAGACACGACAGGCTATACCGTTTCTATCGTAGAAGGGTTATGGAGGATATAGATAAGCCTATGCTTAAGAGGATACTTCCCAGAAACACTATTGTTAAGTACTTGTATACAGAGAAGCATTTTGGAGAATACACTATAGCTAGACAACCCGGTAGCTACCCAATAGTATTCTATGTAAAGGGTAGACATAAGCTAATGGAGGTTATTGAAGCTAGAGTAACTGGTTACAAGGCAAAGAGTGTTATAGCTGAAGCAGTTAGTTAGGAGGCACACTATACATTGAAACACCTTACATAATGGTTCTCCTTAACCTTCTTAAGTGAAGGTATTTTGTCTAGACATTCACGGGTCTTCATACTACACCTATACCTGTAGGGGCAGCCAACTCCATCCCATGTAGGCTCTACTATTGGTTCACTAGATTCAAACACTATATTCTTTGAAGCATTTATCAGTCTCTTTGTATATGGGTGTAGTGGGTTTGTAACTAGTTCTCTAGCAGGTGCTTGTTCTATAACTACTCCCTTATACAATACTGTTATCTTGTGTGAAAACAGACTAGCTATAGCTATATCATGTGTTACAAGGAGGTAGCTTAGATCAAGTTTCTCATAGAGTTCTCTAAGCAGTGCTATAATCCTTGCTTGTACAGATACATCAAGAGCTGATGTTGGCTCGTCTAGTAGTATTAACTCTGGTTTTGTAACAAGTGCTCTAGCTATAACAACTCTCTGTAGCATACCACCACTAAGTTCACCCGGGTACATACCAAGTATTCTCCGGGGTAAATGTGTATACTCTAGGACTTCTTCTATAACACGTTTTATCTCACTACCACTATACTTCATAGCCTTCAGTGGCTCAGCTATTACGTCATATATCTTCATCCTGGGATTAACAGCATTGTATGGATTCTGTGGTATATAGGATATCCTACGTAGTAGTTTACCAGCAAGCCTTCTACTTGCTCTAACAAGGTCTACTCCATGGAATAATATAGAGCCCTTGACTGGTTTAACAAAGCCCATTATAGTCTTAAGTAGTGTTGTTTTTCCACAACCACTCTCTCCAACAAGAGCATGTATCTCTCTCCTACCAATAACTAGGTCTACACTATATAGTACTGGTCTATAGACTGGCTTTATAGTCCAGAAACTAGGTATACTAGGATATGATACATACAATCCCCTGATCACTAGTAGTGCTTCATCCATAGAGCCAGCACTTGACAATACGATCACCATTGCTATACATTGGTGGTTCTACCTGGCTACACCTACCCATACGATATGGACATCGTGGGTGGAAACGGCATCCCCGGGGATAAGAGCCTGGTTCTGGAGGTGAACCCTCTATACCATGCAGCTCCTTATCAACACCAATAACTGGTATTGAGTCTAGCAGCAACTTAGTGTATGGGTGGAGTGGTTTCCTGTAGAGCTCTCGAGTACTTGCTTCCTCGATTATCTCTCCAGCATACATTATAGCTACCCGATCACATACGTATCTAGCAGTGTATAGGTCGTGGGTTATCAATACTATTGTAACACCTAGTTCTCTACGTAGTTTAACGAGTAAGCCTAGTATCTGGCTTCTAAGACTAGCGTCGAGACTACTAGTTGGTTCATCAGCAACTATTAGTCTAGGTTTACTAGCAATAGCTAGTGCTATAGCTGCTCTTTGCTGCATACCACCGCTTAGCTCGTGTGGGTAGTAGTCTAGTATTGATGATGGTAGATTAACTAGTTTAAGTAGCTCCATAGACTTTTCTTTCAACAACCACTTATCATCTATCCTATGATGCACCTTCAATACATCAGCTATTTGTTCACCTATGGATAGGTATGGTGATAGTGCTAATCCGGGGTTCTGTGGTATACGTGATACTATCTTCCCACGTAGCCCGTTATAGTCTATATAATTGCCTCTAACAACATTCCTACCAAAAACCTCTAGTATACCATCAACAACACCATGTGGTGGTAGTACACCAGATAATACATTACCTAGAGTTGTTTTACCACAACCACTCTCTCCAGCAATACAGTATATCATACCAGGTTTTATAGACAAGTCTATCTTATCAACAACCCATACAACCCCATGGTCTTCCTCATAGCCTATTCTTAGACTAGCTGCTCTAACAGCTAGAACCATAGCCTCCACCTCCTACGTAGTCTTGGGTCAAGTTCTTCTCTTAGACAATCACCAACTAGTGTGAAACCAGTAGCTGCAAGGAGGATGAAGAGTCCGGGGAAGAAGCTTATCCACCAATAACTACGTATATACCTTGCACCATCTTCTACAAGTCTACCCCAGTCTGGGTAATCAGCTGGTACACCTAGTCCTAGGAAGTTTATAGCTGTTGCTTCAAGTAATACACTACCTATATCAGTAATAGCTTGTACAAGTACAGGAGTCATAATGTTTGGTATTATGTGTCTAAACATGATAACTGCTCTAGAGACACCGTATCTCTCAGCAATCAAGACGTAATCCATTTCACGTACAACACGTGTCTGTAGATAAGCTACACGTGCATACCAAGCCCACCATGCAAAGACTAGACTGAATACAACAACATGTATACCATGAGAACCAGTTATTGTAGCTAGAGCCATTGCTATAAGTACTGGTGGGAAAGCTAGGAACACATCTATCATGTAAGAGACAATCTTCTCTACAAAGCCTCTATAGTAGCCAGCTATTACACCAGCTATAAACCCTATCAGTAGGCTAAGGGCTATGACAGAGAATATCTGTAGGAGAGCAGAGTATGCACCAACAAGTATACGGCTAAGCATATCCCTACCAAGGATATCCGTACCAAACGGGTGGGATAGAGATGGTGGTTGTACACCACGCTCCAATGCTTCATCAGTAACAATACCCCATCCCTCCAACGGGTATGGTGCAATAAATGGTCCTAGAACACCCATTAGCAAGACTATAGCTGATAATACAGCACCTACTCTGAACAACCGTTTCTTCCTCCAAGCTCTAGCCATTATCTCTATGAAGCCTCTAGCCATTGTCATAGCCTCACCCTTGGATCAATTGTTGCCTGCACGATATCAGCTATGGTGTTAGCTACCACGTAGAATACTGCAACAGTTATTACAACACCGATTACTAGTGGGTAGTCATTAGCTGGTATAGCATCATATACTATCTTACCAATACCTTCACGTCCAAAAACTATCTCTACAACAAGTGCGTCTACAAGACTATATGCAAAAGCTAGGCCCATCACCTGTGTAAAAGCTGGTACTATACCTCTGAATGCATACCTCCATACAACCATTCTCCTTGGTAATCCAAGGGATATAGCTGATCTAACGTATTCCTCGTGGAAAGCTTCTGAAACCATAGCTCTAGCAAGTCTAGCTGCTAGGCCGAGCGGGTATGTAGCTACAACTATTGCTGGAGGTAATAGCCTCAACAAGACATCTATGAACACGGGTATGTTTAGCTGTAGTAGTGAATCAAGTAGGTAGAAGCCAGTTATTGGGTGAAAACCAGTTGTTATCTCTAGATACTCATCTACTCTACCATAGCCTCCAAAGCCTATACTAGAGAGTACTGCTATAAATGCTACTCCAAGCCAGAATGCAGGCATATTAGCCATTGTTATAGAGAATATTTGTGTAAAACCATCAAACCATGAGCCACGGTGGAGAGCAGCTTTAACACCAATGTATACACCGATCGGTACACCAATAAGGTATGCTATAAACAATAGCTCTAGAGTAGCTGTTAACCCACGCCATATAATCTCTACCACAGGTACCTTGTATTTTAGAGAAACACCTAGGTCTCCATGGAGAAACCTTGATATATAGTTAATCACTTGTATATAGACTGGTTTATCAAGTCCTAGATACTCACGGGCTTTCTCAATAGCCTCACTAGCTCCAGGCCCACGTGGACGACCAGCCCATACGTAGGCTGGATCAACGGGGGCTATATAAGTGATGAGATAAGCTACAGTGATCACGCCAATTATTACTGCTAGTGAAAAAACTATTCTTTTAAACAAGTAGTGTAGACTGATTGGCATGGCTACCCACGTACTTCTACGTATTGGAAGAATATAACGAACATATATAGTGGGTTGATAGCCTTCTCTGGTATGTGTACACGACTACTTGTAGCTAGAGGCTTTACTTCATCCCATAGACCAATAGCTGGGGCTTCATCATACACTATGTTCTGGGCCATAGTATACAGTCTTAGAGACTCGTTGTAGTCAACACCCTCTAGCTTAAATGCTTTATCAATAAGTTCTTCATACAAGCTATTGTTATAGCCAGCCCAGTTCCAACCAGGTACCTCGATACTCAATAGGTTATAGAGGTAGTCATAGGGTGTTGGGTATGTTGGCCACCAATCGTTTATGATGAGATGCGGAGCTTTCTCTGGATCGCTCCATACAGCTTTTCCATACTCTACAACCTGTTCCCATGGAACAGCTGTTATCTTTAGCTCTATACCGAGTTTAGCTAATTCACTCTTGAGTAACTGTGCAAAGTTTTCTTCTTGCTCGTAATCAACTGTAATAACTATCTCTAACTCCTTAACCTTACCCTCTAACCCAGCCATTCTTATTAATTCCCTAGCTTTCTCTAGGTCATAGCTATATGTTAGGTTGTCTAGGTGTCCAGGGTATCCATAGGGGATTATACCACTAGCTATCCTGCCATAGCCATGCAGTACTGTATCCTTGATCCTATCCCATGGTATAAGGTGTGCTAGTGCTTTACGGAATAAGGTATTGTTTGTTGGGAACCTTCTAGTGTTTATCTGTAGTACAAAGTTATGGTATGTAGGCATCTCTATAACATTGTAGCCAGATTGTTTAAGCCTAGCAATCTCTCCCAATGGTAGATCGGATGCTATGTCTATACTACCAGCTTCTAACCCATTCAACTGGGATAATGGATCGGTGACTATCTTTATAACTATAACATCTGGTGCATAGGGGTTGTCTACTAGTTTCCATCCCCACCAATCACTAAACTTCTCTAGTCTAACCTCATTCTCTGGATCATAATACACTATCTTGTATGGACCACTACCAAGGTCGTTGCCCTTGTTAAACCATTTTATTATCTCTTCACTAGTCAATTGATCAATTGATACATTACTGTAGTCACTAACACCTATTACATCAAGGAACTTAGGGCTATAGATGTATGCTCCATATGCAGAGCTAGCTATGAGGTCTAGCCGGGTAGGCTTATCTAGTATAAACTGTACTGTATAATCATCAATTACTCTGATCTCTACAAGATTCTCCCATATCCAACCAGCAGCTTCAGAACCAAATGCTTTAGAACGTAGAATACTTAGTTTAACAGCTTCTGCAGTAACTGGCGTACCATCATGGAATACAGCGTCTCTACGTAGATAGAATGTCCATACAGTATTATTACTGCTAGACTCCCACTTCTCAGCTAGACATGGAGTAAACTCCTTGGTTAACGGGTTATAGTATAGTAGTGGCTCATAGACAAGACCTAGTACAACAAGACCAGTATCATACTCATAACTAGGATCAACACCTGTTATAGCATCCGGGTAAGCATAGACAACAACTCTCTTACCAACTCCACCAGTATCTTCACCAGTACCACCCAAGCTATAATAGTAGAACACTATAGACAATACAGCAACCACTACAATAGCTAATACCAGGAAAACAACCACCCTACCCACTACCCCACACCCCCCGCTAGGGTAATAGAAGGGGTAGAATAAAAACCTACCCCCGCTATCCCCTAGCAGGGGTAGGTGTGTAGGGTGTCTGGTTTCCCTATCTTATGCTAGTTGTTTTTCTAGAGACAATTATTACTGAAGAGCCATTCCCTCTTACACTGTAGACTACCTAGATGTAGATCTGTTGTGTGTAGGAAGTAGTAGAGTACATCACTTCTCTCCCATTACTATTGACTACAATGTTCTCTATACTATATGTGGGTATGAGTGGAGATAACAGTAATATAAGGAGTACTAGTGTCAATAACCTAGCTGTCATCATAGAGATACACCTAAGAGTCTATTTATTGTCTAGGGGAGGTGTCCTTACTCTAGAGAAGCAATTGAATTATATCTCACAACTAGATAACCGATCTCCATATATGATCCGGGATATAATGTATTGTGCAGAAACAGTTTTCCACGCAGATAGAGAGAATATTGATGCTATGAATATTATCACATGGTTGTAGAAATAGATTATGATCGATAGAATGAAGAGTATGCTAGAGTACTTGAAATCCTTAATACCAAGTAAACGCTTGATCTCTAGATAGGATAGTACTATAAATATTATTGAGGCTATGGAGAAGACTAGTTCTATAGTCCATGTATAGATGGGCAGTATTGAGGAGTAGTGGAGTATTGCTATAGTTAGTAGTGAGTATATGGATAACATCGACAATAGTGTGTATAGTGATATTCTCCTAGATTCTAAGGCTATTGCTAAGAGTCTAGAGCCGAGATGTATTAGTGTTATAGAGCTGGCTAGTAGACACAAGTATATTGTATGGAGTAGTGTATTGTGGATAAAAACACTGTCTATAGCTAGTAGTATAGCTGCTATAGAGAATAGTATTGAGCCATAGAATCCATAGCTACTTGATTTCCTTAATAAAACACTCTTATCAACAACCAATAATCTATCCTCCATACTATGTATTATCCCTTATCAGTCCTTCTATGAAGCATTTAGCACCAGCAACTATTAGTGGTAGACATATTGTTGCATCACAGTATACAATAACTTGTTTAGCCAAGGGCTTTATCTTACCCCATGATACTGCTTCTCTAGGTTGTGCACCACTAAGGCTACCATCATACTCTACAGCAGTTGTTATATAGACTGCATAGTCTAGTCCATCTCGGAACTGAGCCCACCATATAGTATGGTGTTTACTTATACCACCACCAATGATTAATGCACCTAGTCTTGGTGCACTAAATACCTTGTCAGACAATAGCTTCTCGTCTTTAAACAAGTCTATCTCTAGACCAGTGAATTGGCTCTGCATAAACAATTGTGTACCAAATGCACCATCTGTTATACCAGGTACTATTACTGGTACTTTCTTCTCATAAGCAGCTCTTAGTATAGAGTTCTTATCACTAAGCCTCTTACCAACCTCCCATAATAGTTCATGGACACTCCATTTCTTCTTAACACTTGTTATCTCAATTACAAGCTTCCTTGTGAAATCCTCTATTGGTAACCCATAGCTCTCTACAGGGACATAGACGTTTCCTAGCCTATGGATGTTTAGTTCACGTAGCATTGCATCATCTATATTGAATACACCCTTGTAGTACTTTCCACCAGCACTCCTAGCTATGTCATGGTCTATTGTACCACATGTAGTAACCACTACGTCTACATACCCTTCTCTAATAATCTGTGCTAAAACCCCTCTTAAACCAGTAGATACAAGATTTCCTGTAAAAGCAAGGAACTTTAAGGCTTCTCTGTCACTCCACATTCTAGCAAGTATTTTCGATGCATTGTATACGTGTCCAGCCATAAAACCATGTGATCCACCTAGACACTCTACTAGCCTACATAGAGTCATACTTGTGTCTACCAAGTAGTCTTGGATAACATGTTTAAGCATTTCACTACGCATTTCACTAAATAGTTCTCTCTTAGACAACTATGGAGCACCCTATACCTAGTTATTGCATGATAGTCTATCTATGCATTAGATAACATAAATAATTGTCTACCTACTCCATAGATATACTGTGGTGGCTACTGTATTGGCTACTGGTATAGACCCATTTATTGTAGAGGCCTTGTTTAAGTATAGTGGTAGGGATATGGGTTTCATTGCTAAGACTGTGCATCTATCCCCTAGTGTGTTTGAGGAGCTAGTGGATAGTATACCTTATGTAGAAGTTGTTGATGGGAAACTAGTTATAAGGGATCGTCTTAGGCTAGCACTGTATTTCCTAGAGAAAGGAGTTAGTGTTAAGAGGCTGTCAAGGTATCTAGACTGGAGTGATTTTGAGAAAATGTCTGCTGAAATACTGGGTAGACACGGCTATGTAGTAGCTTCTAATGTATTGTTTACAAGGCCTCGTAGACTAGAGATTGACGTGGTCGGTGTAGATACTGGTTGTGGTAGAGCAGTTGTTATAGACTGTAAACACTGGAGACACGGTATATCACCATCCAGTATAATAGAGCATGGACGTAGACATATTGATAGGACAATGAAGTTCCTAAGATACCGGTCATGGCTATACAGTAGATACCCCTACTTCAGTAAAGTAAGGTATGCAGTACCAGTACTAGTTACTTTCACAACACCAAGGCTTAGAAGTGTTGATAACCGTGTATTAGTGGTGAGTATTAGTGAGTTAAACAATCTCCTACAAGACCTACACCTTGTACTTGAAGAAATGAGTGTAAAGCCTATGAGTGTAGAAGAAGTTGTTAGAGACAGGATCTTTGGAGACTAATAGAATAACCCTATATAGTACAAACTTTAAAACCATAGGTGTAGATAAATAGGTTTGTAGAAAGATAGTAGGATAGGTGTATACAATGGCTTTTAAAGCTGTTTATCCAGAGGCTAAGTATTTCAAGAGTATTGTTGATTCACTAGCTAAGCTTGTTGATGAGGTAGCTATCCGTGTTAATGAGGATGGGTTCCACCTTAAAGCACTTGATCCGGCACGTATAGCTCTTATAGAGATCTACTTGCCAGCTACTAGCTTCCTGACATACGAGGTAGAGGGTGAAGAGACTATTGGGTTGAGTATGGCTAATCTTGGTAAGCTATTGACTCGTATAAAGAAGGGTGATCAGTTTGAGATTAGTAGTAGTGAAGACTACGTTACAGTAACTATCCATGCATTGATTAAGAGGACTTATAGGTTCCGTAACCTAGAGATACCAGTACCAGAGATACCAGAGGCTAGTCTAGAGTTTGATGTAGAAGCACAAGTGCTTGCTGATACAGTTAAGCATGCTATAAAGGATGCAGAAGCTGTTGGTGATACTGTTGAGTTTGAAGCAAAGGATGATACAGCACTATATATACGTGGACGTGGTGGTGCATTTGCCGAGATGAAGATAACAAGGGATATGCCTGCACTAATAGATCTTGTTGTAAACAAGCCCTCTCGATCAGCATATAGTATTGAGTATCTTAAGCACGTGCTAGCATTGACTAAGATAGCTGAAGCAACTACTATAAAGTTCTCTACAGATGCACCGATATACCTAGAGTTCTTACTTGTTGGTGAGGGTAGAGTAAGGTATCTACTAGCACCAAAAGCCTAGACTTTACCACCTGTCAAGTAGAACTCTAGTATCCTCTTAGATGCTCGTTCAAAGTCTGTGACACCCTCTTCTAGTAGTCTCTGTAGGAACTCCATACGCTTAGTAAGCTGTTCTAGTAACTCCTCTTCACTCCAACCACGTATCTCAGCAAGCATCTTTAGACGGAAGCTACGTCTAATAACCTCCTCTGGATCATCTGGTGTGAACGTATCTGTTGCTGGATCCCAGCTAAACATCTCAATAGGCTCAATACCTTCTTCACCAACAACAATCTCCCATGTCTTAACTACACGGCGTACCCACTTACCCTGTGGGCTAAGTACACGCCTCATAAGCACTATAGCCCATATTAGTGCAAGGAAGCTCTCTTGTACATTAAGTGGTGGGCTACGTAGACGTACTAGAGCCTCGTGTGCTGAGCCAGCGTGGAATGTACTCATTGATCCCTGTCCCATAGCAGCTGCTTGTACAAGATACTGTACCTCTGCACCACGGGCCTCACCTACTATGACGTAGTCTGCACGTGTACGTAGACTAGCCTTAAGTAGTTGCATCAGACCAATCTCAGTCCTAGTACTATGCTCACTAACAGCAAAGCTTGTACGTGTATATAGTGGTTGCCAGTGTTCGTGTGGTAGCCTTAGCTCTGGAGTATCCTCTATAGTAACGATCTTGGCGTCAGCAGGTACTAGTGTGAGTAGACTCTGTAGTGTAGTTGTCTTACCACTAGCCATCTCACCTATAATGAACATGAAGGCCTTGTTCTCAACAAATAGCCATAGATAAGCCATCATAAGTGGTGAAAGAGTGCCGTAGGCTAGGAGTTTGGGTGCAGTAAATGGTTCTTCTGGGAACTTACGTACAGTCATACCTGGTCCACGGCCAGTTACTTCACGTCCATAGAACACTATTACACGGTGTCCTTCTGGTAATGCATACTCTACTATTGGGAAAGCAGTAGAGGGTACAACACCTACTTTCTGGCTAATCCATGTAAGATAAGCATTTAGTTCATCGTCGTTATTAAACATTATGTTTGTATCAATCCATCTAGCACCAGGTACTTCCTTATGTATAATAGCAACTGGTATCTTTGGACCCTCAATACTAATCTCTTCTACATACGGATCCTTAAACAATACATCAAGTACACCATAGCCTTGTATCTCACGTAGTAAGAGGTATCTGAATGAATCTCTCTCCTTACGGAATATCTCTAGACCCTTGAATACAGCTGCAATCCTCTCAGCATGCCTCATAATCTTCTCTGGATCCTGTGCTTCCTCATAGGTTAAGCTAAGATATAGCTCTTCTAGTATTTGCTGGAACAACTTCTTACCTGCTTCACTAAGCTGTGGCTCGATAACATAGTACTTTGGTGGTGGAGGCTGTAGTGTTATCTTAACCTTAGCAGGCCCTATATTGTACTCCATATAGGTATCAGTAATCTTTATGTTGGTTGGTTTGATTACAGTTCTTTTCTTAAGACCAGCTGATGGACGTACTACAGACACGTGGAGCACCCAAATACTATACTCCTATCCCATAAATAGTTGTTACACATACTTATATCTTCTACCTATACCCATATACTCCATAGAGGGGAGAGTGTATCTAGGCTATGGAGTCTAGTCTATTAGACATGATACTGTATAAGGCTTGGAGGATACAGGAAGAGCTAGAGCTATACGGTATAGACAATGTATTACTGAACGATATAGCTAGTATAGCCTATGGTGTACCAAGACTATTCTTTGAGACAAGGATCCTGGTGGAGAAAGACTCTGATAACAGACTAGTTGGTGAAGCATTAGCTACAGTACTTGGTATGAAGAACTATCTAGGAGACATCATCAATAGACTTGATAAGGAGGGAAGAGTAGCTTTAAACCCACTGGTTACACCAGTTGTATACATAGTTAAAGCATCTAGTAGGATCGAGTATGCATGTCTAGAGAACACTAGATCAATTGATGTAAGCGGCTATAGGATCAAGATACCTTGTCTAGAAGAGTATATTGCATACCTCTATACACTAGACAATCTATACCCATACATAGTAGACGCTATAACACTACATATAATACACCATGAGATCCTAGACCATAGCAAGCTTAGAGAATATGGTGTAACAACTGAGAGGCTATGCAGTATAGTTGATGAGATAAGAGATTTGACAAACATATTCTATGAGGTAAACAGTATTGTAGAAGCTATTAGAGAGAAGTACTGTAGTAGTAAGGAGTAGAGGTAAAGCTAGCTATATATAGTCCATATAGTACTAGAAACCATTCTAGAGATAAAGAGAGGCTAGGATCCATGGGAGGTGTGGTATTATGGGTGAGTTGTTTGATAAGCTAAAGCCTATGAGTATAGGACAAGAGGAGATGAGGAGGGCTTTCCTAGACAAAGACTATGAGATAATAGGTTTGTTTGGTCCAACAGGTACTGGTAAGAGCTTGTTTAGTGTAGTATATGGTATAGATGCTGTGTTATCTGGTGATTACAAGAGATTCATTATATCAAGGCCAGTAGTTGATGTAGTATCTGGTAAGGAGCTTACAGCTGTTGATCTAGGGCAGATGTATTATGATATAGCAATTAATTATCTTAGAGACATACTAGGTGGTTTTATAGAGTGGGGCCGTGTAGAGGAGTTGATCAGGGAGGGTAAGATAGTATTTGCAGACACACACTACCTACGTGGACGTACATTTGACGACTCAGTAATATTCCTTGATGATGCACAGAGTATACCACCAGAGAGTAGTATTGAGATTATGATGAGGATTGGACGAGATAGCCGTTTCATAATAGCCGGCGATCCTGTTTTCCAGAGAACACCTGGTGTTGAACGTGATGGAGCAACTGTTGTACGTGAGGTATTGCTTGGTGAAGAAGCTGCTAAAGTAGTTGATCTAGGGCTTAAAGACATTGTTAGACCAGGTGCTAAACGTGGTATTAGGTTGTTGATAGAGACTCGTATGAGGAACCGTAGGCTTAGTGAGAGTGAGAAAAACATTATTGATGTAGCTAGGATACACGCTCCAGATGCAGATATAATCACTGTTGTAGAGTTTGTTGATGAGAAGAAACAGTATCAGATAGAAGCAGAGAATGTACCTGATGCACTAGTTATTGTAAAAGAGGGCTATCTAGGGAGACTCATAGGACGTGGTGGTGAACGTATAGAAGCTATAGAAGCAGATACTGGTCTTAGACTACGTGGTGTAGAACTAACACTAGACTTTAAGCCATTGATAAGAGCTATACATCCAGTAAGCTGGATACACCGTCATATAGCAGACATAGACTTTGCAGGGCCAGAACTAGCTGTTAAGGTATATACTGAAGCATTTGGTGCATTCGTAGGACAGAAAGGATTCCATGTAAAGTTCCTAGA
>CAYXOO010000015.1:22652-23082 GCA_964466845.1 uncultured Desulfurococcaceae archaeon | reverse complement strand
GATTATCACTAGAAGATATAGTTATATAGAGGGGTGGTCTGTGTGGAGAAGATTAGTGTTAAGATCGATCTTGGAAAATACAAGTATGTAGATCTCAGCCTAGACAAGGCTATAGAGTTTATAGAGAAAGCTATAGAGCTACATGGCCCTACACAAGATCTAGAAGAGACTCTAAGGTATCTAAGGAACTTTGATGAATTCTATAGGTATATGAAGAAGAAGTTTAAGGACTTTATAACACCACCTAAGTCCTCTAAAGAACTTGTAGAAGGACGTGTCTTTATCCATAGGTTAAAGCTCTACATGGATGGTGATAGTAAGAGAGTTCTATTAGTCATTGATCGTAGGGTAGGCAGTGATGTTGTAAAACAAGCATTATCTATGATTGGGTACACCGAGGTAGTTTTTGAAAAGGAGCGATTTTGACTTA
>CAYXOO010000015.1:0-22642 GCA_964466845.1 uncultured Desulfurococcaceae archaeon | reverse complement strand
TTTTTTGTCTTCTTTTTCTTCTTACTAGTTTTCTTCTTTTCTTTTTTCTTTTTCTTCTTCTCTTTCCTCTCACTAGTCTTCCTAACAACTCTTGATCTTCTGATAGGGGTGAGTGTTTCTAAGGCTTCTGTTAGTGCTAGTTCTCCAGATAATACTTTAAACCAGGTCTCTGTTCTACGTAGGAATTCACTAAAGTCTACAATAGATAATTCCTTTGGATGTGTTTCCTCTATGATTCCTTCTGTAGACTCACTAGTTTCTCTAGAAACACTATTCTCACTATTCTCTTCCACCAAAATAGTGCACCTCTAACAGTCTATTTTCGATACATGTTTCTCAACTATAGTGAATATCTTGATATATTTTAAGGTTTCTCTTTACTACTCCATCCTAGTAGTGCAGGTTTTGTATCTACAATATATAGTTTATCACCTATATTTAATATTATATGGTGTCTGGGTAGGTTTGCAATAGCTATTTTTACTGCATTTACACTAGACTGTACCATGTATCCAGAAATACTCCTTGATATATATTCTAGGTTACGGTGTTCACGTATGCTGAATACTATCCTTGTATAGGAGTTTAGTATTACAGATTCGTTTACATCAAGTGGTTGTTGTACGATAACTATTAACCCCAACCCGTATTTACGGCTTTCCATCAATAGCCTTGAAATAAGTGTTTTACTACGTGTTCTACGGAATAAGTGGTGGGCTTCATCAACAACTATTACTGTCTTCTTATGGCCCATACTATACATTGTATTAACTATCTTGTATAACAGTGTGTCTAGATACAATGCTCTAGCCTGATCAGATGGTAGTGTAGCAAGTAGTATTATAGAGGGTTTTTCAAGGAGTTCTGAAAGACTAAGCCTTGTTTCTAGGAATACGTTTGATAAAAGCATTCTAATATATGGTCTTATCCTCTCTAACATAGCCTTATATTGTTCACTAGGGCTTGTCTCGATTAGTTCATCAAGCGTTCTTAAGACATCATAGAATGTTGGTGGTTGTAGACTCCATGTAGACTCGTTTTCCTCTAGGATACCTCTCCTACGGTATGTCTCTAGTATTATCTCTTCTAAGGTGTTCCTCTGTATATAGCCTAGATTGAATATAGACTGTATAATGTCTGCTAACTCTATAGCTCTCTGTCTAGGAGAACGACCCTCTAGATCGAGTGGGTTTATAGATGCTTTCTCTGCATCAAGTACATTTACTTCACTACCAAGGTATTCAAGGAGATCGAGGTATTCGTTGTGATGGTCTATGATTAAGAAGTTTACTCCATACTTCCTATATAACTGGTAGACAATACTCTTAGCTAGTGAAGACTTTCCTGTACCACTTGCTCCAAATACGGCTATATGTGGGTTAGGGTTACTGTATGGGTCTATGGATACTGGTTCACTATAGCTTCTCCAATACCATGTCTTACCCCTACTACTCCCAATCAATGGTTCTTGGTTAACCTCTCTATATAGCCTAGATGGTACGCCGTATTCTAGGATAGCTTTTGATACGCCAATGAATACTCCTTTAACTAGATACTCTCTACTAGCAGTCACTAGGGATAATACTGCTGTGTATAATGGTGTTGTTATCCATGAGAAGGGTGTAAGAATAGCTGTTATTATTACATAGTCTAGGCTCTCACTAGTAGTTATTATAAGTAATGGTATTGCAATGGATAGGTTTACTAAGACACCAGTTATATAGTCTGATACACCTACTGGTAATAGCTTCTCCACTAAACCTAGATCAGACGCTATATAGAGTATTAGACCAGTTACTGAGAATAATACTGCTGTAGAAGATATAGATTCTATAACATGTGGTCTCCTATTCTTAAGTGTTGAGATATAGCTTGGTAGTTCATCAACAAACTTCTTCTGCATAAAAACCGTGTAAGCTATGTACATAAGAAGTGGTGTAGCCATAGCAGGTAGTATGAGAATAGGTAATCCAAATAACTCGCTTCCACCGTAGATGCTCCATAAGTGTTTTAGTGAATTGAGCATAAGGAGTGTATAGGCTATTGTTAATACAATAGATCTTGTTGTATATAGAGTAAGTATTGTAGCTATGAATGGTATGAGTGAGAGAAGTACTGTATAGTAGAGCATACCGTAATAGTCTACACTGGTATAGCCAGTAGTGAGACCATAGGCTACTCCTACATAGTAGTTGTTTAATACATAATAGAAGATAATATGGAGGACAATCAATAATACAATAACACCCTTCTTAACACTAGTCTCCATAACTCAACACGCTAGCATCTAGGCAGTACTCTATCATAGTCTATATTAACACAACTAGCTATATAAGGTGTACTTGATAAGTAGTAGAGGAAATGTATTGTAGACAATGAAGGATGTAGAGCCTAGGATACCAGTAGACAGGGTTGTTAAGGAGAGAGAAATAGCTTATTGTCTAGCTAGTCTAGGCTATAAGTATCTATCAGAGATACAAGCTAGGACATACAATATGGTTCTCAATGGATTCTCAGTAGTGCTTGTAGCACCAACTGGTAGTGGTAAGACAGAAGCAGCTCTCCTACCAATACTCTATAGTATATGGAGGAAGAAGCTAGAACCAATAGCAGCTCTCTACATAACACCATTGAGGGCCTTAAATAGAGATATTGTTGAGAGAATAGAGAGGATTACAAAGTGTTTTAGGCTAAAGGCTACACTTAGACATGGTGATACACCACGTAGTCTAAGAAAGACTATAAGAGCTAGTCCAGGACACATAGTTGTTACTACACCAGAGACTCTGCAATACCTTATAGCAGATAGTATGTTCCGTAAGAGGCTATGTAACCTAAGATACATCGTTGTTGATGAGTATAGGGAGATGATTACTAGTAAACGTGGTATTGAACTGCTCTCTTCAATAAACATTATTGAGAGAATGGCTGGTAGGAGGATAGTTAAGGTTGCATTAACAGCTACACTAGCTGATATAAACAAGGCTATAGAGCTACTTGATAACCCTGTATACACAGTATCTATTGTAAGTAGTAGTGTAAGAGAGATGGATATAAGTATAAAGACCCCAAGACCAAGTAACGATGATGTAGTAGATGGTGTAGACCCTGGTTTTAAGGCTAGAATAGACTGTGTTAGAGAAACCATAGAGCGTTATGGGCACGTACTAGTCTTTGCTAATACAAGGGATCTAGCAGAAAGGCTTACATGGGGATTGAAGGAACTAGCTAGGTTTAAAGGCGTTAGTGTCCACCACGGTAGTCTTTCTAGACAACACCGTGTTAGTGTAGAGAAGAGTTTTAAGGAGAAGAGTCTAAGAGCACTAGTTGCTACATCTAGTCTAGAACTAGGTATTGACATAGGACATATAGACTATGTTGTACAATACATGTCTCCTAGACAAGCAGTTAGGTTGATCCAGAGGATTGGCCGCAGTCTACACCGTGTAGAAGGTAGGCCACGTGGATGCATTATAACACTTGATAACTTCTACGATATACTAGAGTCTATAGTGTTAGCAGTTAGAGCTACACGTGGCAATCTAGAGAGAGAAGACATACCTGATAAACCACTTGATGTACTTGCTCACCAGATCGTGTTACGTGTACTAATCGAACCTGGTATAGAGATTGATAGGCTATATACAGAGTTTGCTAGCAACCGTGTATTCCGTGGGCTATGTATTGAGGACTTTAATAGTGTTATAGAGTATCTAGTGTCATCACATATACTCCGTGTTAGAGAAAACCGTGTATACCCTGGCCGTAGAGCTAAGCCTTATTTCTACAAAGTAACAATGATCCCTGATACACGTGTTGTACAAGTTATTGATACTAGTAGTGATAGGAGGATTGGTGTGTTGAATGAGGAGTTTATAGTGTTAAACATAGTCGAGGGATCAACTATAGTCTTAGCAGGTGGTCTGTGGAGAGTAGTCTCTTACGACGAGGATAGTGGCCGCCTATATGTGGAGCCTGTATCAGAAGATACAGTAGCTATTATACCTAGGTGGGAGGGGGAGAGTATACCTGTTGAATACTTTGTTGCTAGAGAGATTGGTGGTTGGCTTAGACTGTATAGTAGTGGCTGTTCTTTAGAGAGGATACTTGGTGGTAGAGTATCTATAGACAAGTATAGTGTTGAGAAAATAGCTAGTGTAATAGATAGTCTTAAAAGATACAGTTATCCAGTACCAAGTGATAGAGATATCATAGTTGAGGTTAATAGGAGTGGGAGGATAGTAGTATTCTATGGGTTCTATGGATCAAAGGTAGCTAACACATTAAAGGAAGTTATAGCTGCAGTTATCAGGAAGACCGTATATCCAAGAGTATATGTGTACTCTACACCCTATTATATCATAGCTTATTTCCAAGACTATCTAGTTGAGCCTAGGAGTATAGATAACGTTATAGCTTTTCTAAAGATGCTTGGCTCTAGTAAGGAGTTGTTTAGGAAGTATATAACAAGAGTTGTTCTTGAAAGCAATAGTTATTTATGGAGAGTATTCTATGTAGCACAGAGGTTTGGTGCAATAGACCCTAATAGCACAGTAAGGATTACAAAGAGTTTATTGAAGAGACTTAGTGAGACAGTTATTGGTAGAGAAGCTCTTAGAGAAACACTCCTTAGAGACTATGACTTAGAGAATACGTATAAGGTGTTAAACGGGCTGTATAGAGGCTATATAAGAATACATATTGTAAAAACTGAGAAACCCACACCACTCTACATTGAAGCACTACACCGTATACCTGGTGCTTCAACGGTATATCCTATAATAGATATTAATAGGTATAGAGAGCGTGTACTAAGGAGACGTGTTACAACAATATGTATGATGTGTGGGTATAAATGGAGTGGATGTGTTAGAGAATATATTGATAGAGGAGAACTAGAGTGTCCAAAGTGTGGCTGTAGATACATAGCTGTTGTAAAAGGTGATGGAGCGAGGGAACAGAGTATTGTATTAAAGGTTCTTAGAAAAGAGAGACTTAGAGGCGTTGAAAAGAGGGTTTTCCGGGATCTCCAGAATAGAGCTATGCTTGTACTAGACTATGGATTAAAAGCTCTCACAATACTTGCTTCACGTGGTGTAGGATTTACAGAAGCTGTAAGGATAATCAATAAGCCTATTGATAACGAGGAAGAACTATATAGGATGCTCTATGAAGCTGAGAAGAAGTATGTTAGGATAAAGAAGTATCTAGACTAGTACTATGGAGGAGGAATAATACCCATTTCACGGAAAGACTTTATTACATCCTCCCTCCTATACCTAGTCTTCCTCCTCCATGCATCAACTCTATTGGTGACAAGCGGTAGCACTATCTTCTCAACAAGCATTTCTGCAACTGGACATACCTCTAGACACAATCTACAGTCTCTACAGCTAGGCCTAGGCTCTGGCCCGTAGACTCCGAGAGTTATCCTATTCCCTGGACACCATAGGATACAGCTACCACATTTTACACAAGAGTGTATCCTATACACTATCTTTAGTACATCAGCTAGGTCTTCAAAACCTCTCTCCTCGTATAGCTCGTAGTCTATGTATCTCCCATGTACTCTTATCTTAGACAAACTAGTCCTTACAACGACTCCTCTATTACCAGCTATAGTCTCCATACCAAGCATTCTAGTGTTAAGCATAAATGGTTTAACCATGTCTTCCTCTAAGACAGTCTTGTTAAACACTATAGTCCCATTATTGTTCTCACGAATGATACCCTCTATTGTAAGACCAGGGCCATTTAATAGTCTAGACTTATACTCACTAACCCAGTCTACACTATAGCCTTTGATATGGTGTACTAGTCTATACTTAGCAGTTGCTGGCGTAAGCCATCTCCATAGCCCATACTTTATCCACTCAATAGGTTGTCCTAGTTTCTTCCTCCAATCCTCTAGTCTATCAACCCATTTCCTCCACAACTGTGGATGATTTCTCTCAATCTCTCTAAACTCTGCAAGTGTACTAGAGGGGCATAGGTAGCATCCTAGTCTCTCATACCCTATCTCATAGAGTCTATTGTATGGTAGTCTATACTTGTATATATAGAGCCATATATGTAGTTGGCTCCACTCTTGTATAGGTGTTAGGCTTAAGAGGTGTGGTATCCACCGGTTTCTCCATACTCTAGGTGATCTAGCACGGTCTATGGACTCAAAAGCTCTTTGACCAACAATATTTAGTGCACCCGTGCTCCATAGCTTCTTTGTTGTACGTGCTAGTGGTACTAGTTTAGCTATTTTACAACACCATCTATAGTCCTTCCCTGGAGGCCCGAATACCTCTAGTCCTTTCCAGAAGGAGTCTCCTGCACTAGCTACTATTTTTTCCAGCCCATACTTCTCTGCAACATAGTCTACATTCTCTATAGTCTCTGGGAGCTCTAGCCCTGTATCATTGAATAATAGCTTGGCCTTACCCAGTGTCTCTATTGTTAGATGTAGTGCTACAAGACTATCCTTGCCTCCAGAGTATGATACAACTACTTCTTTCCCAGTCTTAGAGGCCATAGAGTATATTAGAGCCTTTGATCTAGACTCGTAGAAGTATATACCGTACTCGTTATGCTTAAGTACGTCTTGTAGACTAGCTGGTTTACCGCTAGTCTCTATAGGTTCTATTCGTGAACGGAAACACTTTGTTACAACAACCCTACCACTAAGGTTTTCTCCAATACCCTTTACAACACCCTTGTCATCAACTATGGCTACTTGTCTCTGGCTAGAACCATAGTTTTCTCTAACAACCATTTTCTCTCTAACATGTTCACTAACAACAATAGTATCTACAAGTCCTTCTTGGACAGCAAGTACTGCACCAGTATAGTTTAGCCTATACCTCCACCTTTCTCTAAAGGGGTCATAGTATAGTTGTCCAACAACATTACCGGAGGCTACAACTTCCCACATCTGATCCCAGTGTGGAACCTTGTTGAATAAGAGAAACTGGTTTCTAAAGAACACGTCATAGAGTCTTGTTGTAGAAAACTCGTACTCAATAGCCTCTAATAGCTTCTCCTGATCCCTAGGAAACACCGGACGTGCATCACATGGCTCCGTAAGCCTTAGCTTAAAGACTATATCTTCTCTATCTGGTGGAGGCTTTATCAACGGTACATTATATTCTGGATCCCAGTATATCTTTGCAGTAACCGGCCATAACACTGCTATCACACTCTAATTATTTCCTCCTACAGCTATTGTCTAATAGCTCTATAGGTGGTAATATAGATGTTTTAGAGTATATACTTAGTCTACTGTCTACCTATTATTCAATATACTTGATAACAGACACTCTATTAGACATAGACTATTTGGGATAAGGCTTAAATACTAACCATTAATACCAAACACTTAATCTAGGAAAATGATTGTATAGTACATGGGTGTATGGCTTATGAGTAATAAAACCCTCTATGTACCCTCACTACTACTCTTATCAATGCTCATACTAAGCCTATTGGTAGCTATGACAGGGCCACTAGTATCAGCTATTGGTATCAAGCAATATACTGAGGATATATGGGTAAATGCTAATTCTGATAGACCACTCTATGACAACAACTATACAACAGATACAGTAGTAGTAGAGTATACTGAAGCAGCAATAGGCTCTCCATACACATGGATAAGGATAATCGTTAATACACAAAACCTACTAAGCGGTGGTGTAGACCCAAGCTTCGTATACATCATGGTAACACCTAACCCAGCAGAAGGAGCATGGTATGTAACAAATAATGGTATACCAGTTGATAGAAACGCTACTTGGAGTGAACTACAAAGCTCTGTTGACACAACAAAGATTTCATACATGAACATAACAAACTATGGAAACATATCAGTTATCCTACTAGGCTTTAAGGATCTAACAAACCTAACAAAGTATAAAATAGATGATATACCAGGTCCAAACTCTGACTCAATTATTGGAACATTCGACTCACTATACGATACAGAGTTATACGTTATATTCGAGGACATTACACCAGATAGAGCAATGAGTGATAACAAGTTCCGTATAATACTAGATGTTATACCACCTGTAGAGCTAGAGCCAGACCCGTCAATGATATCTGTTGACACCAATGTTACTATGGTAAAGTATGGATGGGGTATAGCTACACTTATAGACTATACGGAACTCCTAGACTACATCAACGGTACAGTATATGATATTACAGGTGAGGATGTAACACTACTAACTGGTACAGCTTATTCTAGTGTAAACGTTACTGTAGAAATATACAACAACAACGAACCATCTACTGAGAGAGAATGGCTAGTAAACATTACAGAGGGTGTTAAGGAAGACAATCCAGGGCCTAAGTACTACAGTACATTCTACTCAGTAGTCATTGGTGAAAAGAAGCTTAGTCTAACAGCTACAATAGACGACTTTGCACCAGTAGGTGCCGACCCAACAGATTATCTATCATCAACATATGGCTACTACACAAAGTTTGTATACAAGTATGAGAGAGTAGAGATAGAGGCTAACTACACTAGTGCTAAGAATGTAACAATAATTATTGGACCAGTAGAAGTAGAAGCTAATAGTGATACAGCCAGTGGTACCTATAAGAAGTATACTGTAAAAGCTACTGAAGAGATCACAGCTACAACTGATACAAACCCATTAGCACCATCTGGTGAACTCAACCCAGGTGATAACGTTACACTCTTACTACACAACCTACCAGCTACTGCAACAATCAATGAAGTACAGCTCATACGTGGTAATGAAACAATAGTTATTGGTAGTGATGAACTAACAGTTAATGACTCCTACAAGGACTCTGGTAAGTACATTGTAAAGTTTAAGATACCATATAAGGAATGGGGTGGTGTTGATACAGAAGTTAGAGTGATCATCGATACTACACACTATGTAAACGAGGATCCGGAGTGTAACATTGTATACATTAAGGTATATCCATACATACTAACATTCGTTATAAAGTCTACAACACTATATGCTGAAGAAGACAGCAATGGATACAATGCTACATTCATACCTGGTAACACTACAGCACCTGGAGACTACATAATGGTTAAGGGATACGGCTTCCTAACACCAACTAATGAGGGAGAAGAACTCACTGATAACCTAACAGCATACGTAGACTCTACAGAAATCACTGTAATACATGCTATGGATAAGGGAGACGGAGAGATCATTACCTTATTAAAGATGACTGATACAGGCGGCTCACCAATACCAACTGGCACCTATACACTAAAGATAATGGTTGGTAGCGACCCAGACAATAGTGGTACAAAGGATATGGAAGTAACTATTGACCCAGAACTAGAGAAGCTATTCATAGATCCATACTGGGTATACAATGGAACAGTCTATAAGATACACCACAGCAAGCTATTCGGTGTACTAGACCTCACATATCCACTAGTAGGCGATGAGCCTAACGATGAATTCCAGCCAACAGAGATACCTAGCTACTACAGCCATGTATTCGAGTTTATCAGCTACAATAGTGTAGAGATACAAGTCTATAACAAGATATACGACATGCAGTTCTCATGGGTAACAGTCTCCCTGACAAACGGCTATGGATTATGGAACCCAGCTGGTGTAGAAGTAGACTTCCTACCAATGGGTGAATACACGTGGTTTATCAATGGAGAGACACCAACAGCTATAGACAACAGGACAATATTCACTATAGGTATACAGATTGATATAGATTTCCTACCAGAAGGATTTGATCCAACAGGCTATCGTGGTATGGACCTAGTTGTAAACGCTGTTGGTCTACCACCAAACGATGACATAAACGTATCAATACACTACGAGGTACAAGCATACTGGAACAAGACTGGTGAATGGTACTCTAACCTCAACAACACTCCATGGTGGAAGGGAGACTTCAACCTAACAGTACACAGTGACTCACTAGGTACTGGTAGTGTATCCATTAACACAACAGAGACCTATCCAACAGAGTATGTAACCAATGCTACACACGAGCTAATGACCTACCTAGGCTTATCAGAGAATGGTACAGCACTATTCAACTTCATGATTAACGGTACTATAACACACATCTACAATGCCACAACAGAGTTTACAGACATACGTGGTGTACAACTAGACTTCCACATACTATTCAATGTATCAGCCAACTATAGTATCACATGGGTACTAGGTAGTGTATCAGCTATATCAAGAGTCAACTTCACAATACTTGTACCAGAAATAGTACTACCTGGAGACAGCATTACTGTACAGATATTCCTACACAATACACCAGTATGGGATCAACTCGTACTACCAGACTATTTGATACATGAATCAGATGTTGTCAAGGGATGGGAGCTATACGTATGGTTGGTTGACCCAGTAACTAACGAGCCAGTAGCTACAGTACACGGTACACACCTTGACCATCCAGAGTGGTTGATTAGAAAGGACGTAGACAATGATGGTGAACGTGAGGTATGGTGGGTTGTCAATGTACAAGCACCACTAAGCTCTAGTGATAAGACCTATAGAGTTGATGCAAGGCTTATACTAAGTGTAAGAACCTATGGACTGCCACCACAAATCAATGTATCTGATCAGCTAAAACACGTTGTAATGAACTATACTGGTCGTACAGGCTATGACTTGAAAGACACTGGTATAATGATTGGTGGTGATAAACAGTTAGTTACTGTACTAGGGCTACTATATGCTAAACTAGTAGAGATTAGAGACCACGTAGTTGTTATAGAGACTGTTGTAAACGATACCTATAGATACCTAACAGTCAATATAACAGACTTCCTAGAGTACATCAACGACACACTAGTAGTTATACAGGGAGACATAGCAGTTATAAAGAGTGATATAGGTGATATAAAGGCTAACCTAACAACACTACTAGATCTAATGAGACAAGCCCATGTAAAACTAGACATCATACTCGACAACCTAACAGTATTGAAGTACGAGATAGAAGATACTAACAGAACCATACATCTAAGACTAGACAGTATAGATGCCACACTAGAAGACATAATAACTAGACTAGCTGATATCAAGGCTGAACTAGTAGAGTATGGAGACAACATAACTGAGGCTATAAGGGCTGTAAACGAGACACTATACTGGAAGATAGATGCTGTAAACGAGAGCCTAACACTACAGATCAGGATAACCAAGGAAGACATAATTGCTCTACTAAGAGAAGTCAATGAGACAATACTTGGAAGAATAGATGCTCTAGAGACAGAGTTAAAGGCCTATATCGACGACAAGACAGTCTATATCAAGGGACTAATATATGATGCTGTAGACAACATCACAACCAATGTAACAATAGAGCTACACAATGTAGAAACAGAGATAACTAGTATGTTAAACGACATGCTAACCAACCTAACAATACAATTAACAACACTAAAGAGTGATCTAGAGACATACATAAACGCTACAGCAGAGAACCTCAAGATACATATAGAGGGTCTTAGTGAAGACGTTAAGGAGAACATAACAATAGAGATTAGGACTGCTAGGGAGGATATACTAACAAGTATAGACAATGCATTAACAACAATACTCAATAGAATAGACATGCTAGAACAACACATTAACGCTAGCATTGAGATCGCTAAAGACGAGACAATAGTATTTATAAACGACTCTAAGAACACCATTATAGCCCACATAGACAGCTGTTGTACAGACTTAAGAGATCTCATAGTCAATAGGACTACAGAGATACTATCTAGACTAGACACTATAGAGAACACATTGATAGCCAACATAACTGCTTCACTAAACGATCTAAGAGCATACATAGAGACTGTAAACTCTACACTATACCTAAAGATAGAGAGTGAGACAGACTACATAGTAACAACACTATCCACATTGATAGAGAGTGTCTACAACAACCTAACAACAAGACTAGACGAGATCAATGCTAGTATAACATCAACTATCAAATACTATGGTGACGAGATAATTGCTAAACTAGATGCAGTCAATTCAACACTATACATAGAGATAGACAATGCTAGACAAGAGATACTAAATGCTATAACTACTGCCTACGACAACCTACTAAACAAGATCTATGAACTTGGAGACAACATCACTGTATTAATCAACGATAAGACACTAGAGGTTGAGAGCTATATAAAGTCTAAGGCTGAAGAAACAGTAACCAATGTATCACTAAAGATCGATGATGCTGCATCAACCATAATATCTGAGCTAAAGAGCTACATAGCTAATAAGACAAGTGAGGTAATAGCTAGAATCGATGAGCTACAAGATAATGTAACATTATCAATAAAGGCTCTAGGAGATACGGTTACAGCAATGATCGATAGTACGAACAGGTCACTACACGTAAAGATCGATAACTACTACGATGCTACAATAGAATTCCTAAAGGCTATGAATACAAGCCTATTCAGTAGACTCGATAGCCTAGAAGCCTCATTAACACTATTGATTGAGAACAAGACAGTTTATCTAGAAGGTGTATTACACGATGTAGAGTCAAACGTACTATACAACGTAACAATGGAGGTAACTAGTGCTAAGGAGGAGATACTATCAGCTCTAGAGGCATCAACAATGAATATTATATCAAGGATTGACTTAGCCGAACAGAACATTATAGCAAACATCACAGCTGTTAGTGACAGACTTTATGCATTCATAAACGATACAAGGCATGTGATACTTGCTGAAATAGATGAGTGCTGTAGTAACCTAACAGAGCTAGTTAAGGCTAAGGCTCTAGAAATCATAGCAAGACTCGATGAGTTTGAGGAGAATGTTGTAGCCAATATAACCTACTATGCTAACGTACTAGAGACAGACATTATAAGCACTAATGTAACACTACACGCTAAACTAGAAGACGTCAACCTATCACTATCAGACCTAATAAGAGCTGTAAACGAGAGCATTATGGATAGACTAGATGAGCTTGAAGGAGACTTGTTAATATGGATTGAGTACGAGACATCGAGACTAGAGGCCGACTTATACGATGTACAGGACAACATCACATACTATCTAACTGTAGAGATAGAGAATGCACGTGAGGAGATAACCTCACTAATCACTATAGAATCAACTGACATTAAGACCAAGATAGATGATGCTAAGAACAGTATTATCCTACAAATCAATGACCTAGAAACAACAGTTACTGCTAAACTAGACCATCTAACAATAATGTTGAATGAATCAAACGCTACTATCGTATCAGAGCTACTAGCTATAGAGACTACACTAGACAATGTAATAGACCTAATCAATACAGTAGCAGACAACCTAGATACAAAGATTGAGTCAGTAGTAACAAGTGCTAACAACAGCGTATGCAGCCTAGTACTAAGAGTTGGTGACGACATAAAGGTTACAGTAACAGGTAGTAAAGACGAGATCAAGAACTTGGTCAACACAGTAAGCAATGACATCAAGGGAGGCATTAGTGGACTAGAATCTCTAGTAAAGACAAAGTTCAGTGATCTAGCAAAGGTTGTTAGTGAGAACACAACAGCAATAATGAACTACATATCAACAGAACTAGCAAAGAAGCTAAACGAGACAGCTAGAGGCATATCCGAGGCTGAAACAAGCATTAAGAGTAAACTAGATGAGAAGACTGAGGATATCACACAGAAAGTAGATAGTGTAGACAGCAAACTAGTAACCTATGGACTTGTAACACTAATACTACTGGTTGTAGTAATTGGACTAGTAGGCTATAGCGTAATAGCATTTAGAAGGGGCTAGCACTACTAGTTTTTCCCTATAATAATAATAATGTTTTTTCCTTATACATCCTCTATAATCCTTAAAATAGTTTCTCCTAACCCTCTTGTTTAACTGGTTATAGCTTTTTCTATATGTAACAGTATATACCCTATCATGTATACTATGGGGCGGTGTTGAAGGCTTTATCAAACTATTTATCACTGGCTATAGCACTCATTGTGGTATCAGCTATCTCTACAGCTTCTATAATAGCTGTTGAGAATATGGAGAAGAGTGTTAGAGAGGGTATTAGAGAGGCTTACAATAAACCATTTACTTATAACAGAATACATGTTAATGGCGAGGATTTAGTTCTGATAAGGTTCCGCTATGGAGTCTCAATTAATGATATAATTGTTGTTGATAGGCTAAACAATACTGTCTATAAGATAAGCTATAATGACCTATTGTTTATAGATGGGTGTAGAGCCAGAGGGTCTAGTATATACTGTGGATCGGGTTCTACAATAGCTATCTCTATACAACCCAGCTATAGGCTAGTCGTTATAGCTGATAAGGGTGTATATGTTGTCTAGAGCAGTAACTAGTTATCCATTAGCAGTTACAGCAATTGTATCTATACTAGCTCTACTAACAGTATCTCTAACACTACTTAATACAATCTATAGTGTCTCTGAATCACTCGTGATAGAGGATAAAGAATTGGATGTAAGCCTAGACTATGTAGTAGTTAATGGTAGGGTATACATTGTGTCTAGCAAGGAAAGTGGTTTCTACGAGGTAATAGTGTGTAACGACTCCATAGAAGTTATCGATCTAGAGCATATAGTCTATAGCAATAAGAGTCTCTATGGTCCACTAGTACTCCTAGATAATGCTTCTAGGATAGTTATCGTAGAGAAGGATAGTCTTAGAGTAGTTGATACACTCTACCAGATAAGCTCTAGTGAATGGATAGTCTATGAATCCAGTAGTATAGAGCCTCCAAGCCTCTATATAGACCTATACAATAATAGGATCGAGTATATTAACCAGTATTCAGAAACTGCTAGTGGCTTCTATCTAGAGTATAGAGTATTGCCTAGAAAGAACTATAGCTATACACTACAGCCTAGCTACAAGTACGTTTTAGACGATAATGGAGAGATCGGCTGTGTAGAACCTATAGAGCCTATTAATGTAATGAGTTATAACAAGACCATAGAGTATAGCATCTATAGTGATGACATTAGAAAGGCTATAAGCTATAACATAGGCTGTTATGGTAGATATAGGATAGTCTATAATGTATCTCTAGAGAAAATGCATTTAGTTAATACAAGTACTGGTTATGATAAGTTTAGACATATAGGCTATACTAGACAGGGTGTAGTATACAGAGTCATTGAACAATATGTGCTCTACTCAAACACTAGTAGCTACCCCGGCTTATACATGGTGTACTATAGTCTAAACCATACTATAGACTACATACTGGTTAAGAATACTAAGACCGGGAAACTGTATAAGACCAGAGTCTACGTAGAATATAATGTAGAGCTAATAGGTAATGGGACGGTATTGAATAGTACATGCTCCTTAGTAGAGATAAATAGTTCATTAACAACTGATTTCCCGCTATACACTAGGAGTTTAGATGGATTACTAGAGACGGTATTTAACAATAGCTGTGACTATACAGTAGTTGTCAAGGTAGAGTATGAAGTCATAGTACCAAGTGATCCAGGTATATACTGTATAAACATATCTACACATATAAATGAGCCAACTACTCCTACTCCACTCAATATATACTATGGGGGCTTAGTAAGGCTCTTATCAACTAGTCTCTATCGGGAATACAGGCTCTATAACGGCTCATACATAGTTGTTGATGTGTTTGGTGGGAGAGAATATAGTGTATACAGCATAGCTGTCTCCATGATGAACTCTAGTGAGTCATATAGTGTACCGTGTTCTAGTAGTTTAATGCTAGAAGCTATAGGCTATGGAGTAGTATGTGTTAGAGAGTATGTTGTACCGGATACTATACTAGAGTATAGCAATTTGACGATAGTAATTGATAGAGTTATTACAGATAGTGATACACTATTATATGGATTCCTCAGAGACTCTCTATGGATATACTCTGGGAATAACACAGTCTATATAGAGTATAGTCTACCACCAGCTATACGTGTCAATGGTAGATGGTATACTGTGTCTAAAAGCATAAGTGTTCTATGGAGTAACGGATTATACACAATAGTTGTTGATGATATGGAATCCTATACTGTACCCACGTATAGTATACAGAGGATGTATTGTCTTAGAAACTTGTCTTACCTAGAGCCAGTACTTGTTGTTGATACCCCTATACTAGTAACTATACATATAGAATACCTTAATGGAACGGTAACAACCTATAGTGTGAGACAGTTTATCTCTATACCTATTGAGAACAGGTTGCTAAGGAGAATAGCTGTTCTAGTTAATAGCTCTAAAGCATACTATAGCTTGTCTACAGACAAGGTGTTAGTAGAGAGTAGCGATAGCCTATGGTTTGCAGTAAGTACTGATGAACTAAATTCTATTGTCTTGTTCAACAAACTAGTACTCATAGCCGGTAGTGGGGGAAACAAGTCATACATAGTAGTTTCACCCAACTCTCTCCTACTTAAAAACCCAAAGTAGATACTGGAGGGGTGTATGGATAGTGGCTGATGTAGTAGAGTTTATACAGCAGATAATAGTTGATGTAACAATCATAGCTTGGGTAATGTTCTTCCTAACATGGGTTATAGGGTGGGCTCTAAAGGGCTCTCCAATACCATTCCTTAGGGTGAAGAGAGCTGGACAGAGGTTTATAGAGGATGCTGTATGGGCTGCATTCTGGCTTGCAATGGGTAGCTCGGTATTCGCTTTAATAGCCTATATAGCTACACAGTTCCAACAACCATTCCCTGAGCCACCAACCATATAGCTAGGGGCTAGGGTGGATTAGTTGCTATGGAGTACGAGTTTCTTGTTACAGCATTCTATCTATCAGTATTATCCTACTACCTAGGCACATTATTCTATATGCTACCACTACCGTTCTACTCTATAAAGAAGTGGGCTCCAACACTAATGGTTGACGGAGTGTTTTCTGCTGTACTAGTGTTTACATACACTATAATACTCTCTCTAATAGACTATATTGGTGGCTTACTGGGTAGTGATTGGACAACATTCTATCTATGGTTAAGCTTGAAATCAGGTGCTGTGGCATCACTTATAGCTGTACTAAGGATTATTGGTTTAACGTTATCAGCTAGTGGACACAGTTTTATAGCTAATAGCATGTTATCCCCACTAATACAAACATTAACGTATACGCTGCTCACACTACTAACGATAATGGTTGTCTCAATAGTTATAACAAGCTATGGGTCAAGACTCTTAGCACTAGGCATACTACTACATGCTGTACCGTTTAGGCTAACACGTGCTAGTGGCTCAATGCTTATATCTATAGTCATAGTATTCACTATAGGCTTACCTCTAATGCCCTTGTTTGTAGAGTATGTCTCAGCACCACTTATTGTACCAGGGCTTGTTGTTACAGAGTATGGGTTAGCATATACAGTGGTTAACATAACTGATGCTACGGGGTCACCAATACCCTATGCTGTCCTAGAAGCACATAGGCTTGACAGTAATGGATTGCTTGCAAGGTACATGGCTGGGGGAAACGGTGTTATAGACACCTGTAGTCCAGACAAGGGGCTTCCCGGCTCTAAAGAGTATGGTGTACTCGTAGAGATAGGTGGAGCAAAATTATCGAAGACAATTGCTCCATGGAGAGACTATGTTGTCTTGAATAACAGCTTCTACCAGCTAGATATTGGTTTTAAAAAGCTAGTCACTATAGGGGTTGTAAGGTTTGTGTATCTAAACAATAGTGTTTTAGAGAGCTATTATAGGAGTGGAGACTATGTATCGCTAACCCTCTCTCTAGAAGACAATGGATCCATAGATGTTGTTGTACAGTATGGTGATGAGCTAACAGTGTATATTGATGGAGTACATGGTTCTCCAGTAAGTACTACCAGGTATGCATGGTATGGTGTAGAACTCGTGTGCTATAGGTATGGCTTACCAAGTGGTGTACATACAGTAGACATCTATATTGATGAGATAGGCTCTAGTAAACCAGTTGTTGAAGAAGTCTACTACCTACGTGATGTAGCTAATATAACACTTACAAAACCAGTTACATTCCTAAACCCTATAGCCTATATTGTATTCAATCTATTGATTGCACCAATAGCCTATATAGCAATACTTGTCTCAACATCTTATGCACTAGCTAGACTCCTAGGTGGTAGTAGGCCTAGTATACTCTACGCTATTACATTGAGGAGGATTGGGTAATGGATAAGGTAGAGAAGACTATATGGGCTATGGTGGTAGGCATTGCACTAGTATCTACACTATTGTCACAGAAGGCAACTGTATTAATACTAAATATAGTGTTTATTACATTGATAATAGTGCTTAAGATACTATTGGCTAGACTATACGGTGGAGACAATGATTAAGAAGCTACTAAGGACACTACTTGGGGAAGGAGTTGAGGTAGAGATAAGTGATGGACTACTTATTGTGAAGCATCGGAGCAGGTATTATGGAGTAAAGTATCTTGTTGGAGAAGAAGTTGATTATGGATTCAAAGACCTTGATCAGAAGAGTGTGTATAGGATTGTAGAAGCATATACGAGCTTATACTCTAGACTACCAGTTGGTACAGAGTTTAAGATCGTCAAGCTAGGGTTTGATAAGAAGAAGTTTACAAGACGTTTAGAGAACGAGATGGTTAATATAAAGGCTGTTCTAGAGACTACTATGGAGCCTCATCTTGTTAAGAGGTTTGAGAAGAGACTAAAGATTCTAGAGAGACTATACCAGAAGATCATTTGTCTAGAGGATATTGAGAGGATAATGCTTGTTGTAAAGATACATGGAGTGTCTAGTGATAGGGATTCATTGGTTGAGAATCTAGAGACACATGCTGGTATGGTTAAGAACTTGTTCCATGTAATGCTTGGTATAGAGCTTAAGAGCCCTGGTAAGAACGTTGTTAAGAGGATTATAGAGTATGAACTAGGACTTACTGGCCGTGAGCCACGGATTGGAAAAGCTATTGTTGTTGAAGCTGAGAGGATAGCTACTCTACAGCCTATACCGTATAGTAAGAAGCCATTGGTTGAGGAAATGGATGGAGTCTATATAGGCTATGACATAGAGACTGGTTGGCCAGTTGTTATTGATAGGAAGGCCTTGTATAAACACATACTTGTTGTAGGCCCTACGGGTCGTGGGAAGACTGTTACACTTGCTAGTATTATAGAGAACCTAGTCGGTATTGGTGGTATAGATGTTATAGCTATGGATTACAAGGGTGATCTAGCTGGACTGCTCGATGATGAGACTATACGTATACTAACACCTGATGATACACCATTGAATATACTTGTTAGACCAGACTATATACCACGTGTAGACTGGATACTAATTGTTAATGATTTATTGTGTAAGATACTAGGTATTGATTCTAGGAGGGCATCGTCTATACTAAACGTTGTAGTTGATCGTGGTAAGGCTATGGAGTATAGTGATCCAGAGAAGCTATTGCTTGATAAAGACTTGTCTATACTAGCTAGTGTTATAGAGATTGTAGCTAATAAGCCGTCATACGATAAACTACTTGATATAATCACTAGTGAATCCATACTAGTTGATCTACACGGCTATGGAGTTGCATACCAGAATCTCTATGGAGGACTGCTATTGTCCATAGTATCATACCTAGTATCAACTGGTAAGCTCTACAACCGAGTAATAGTAGTTGATGAAGCATGGAGGATCACGAGACTTAAAGCACTATATAGTCTTGTGAAAGAAGGTAGGAGCCGTAGGATAGGTGTGGTCATTGCTACACAGAACATAGAGGATGTACCAGAGGAGGTTATCGATAACATACACACAGTTATTGCGTTTGGATCATATAGTGATAGCTATACGGGTAAGCTTAGAGAACTACTTGGGTTGAGAGAGAGTTATGTAGAAAAGCTTAAGAGACTCGGGGTTGGAGAAGCGATCATACTATCATCTATAGACCAACACCCCGTCTACGTGAGAATAGAGCCTCCTACTAGACTGGAGGAGAAGGAAAGAGTTAAACAAGGTGTTGTAAGGATACTATAGTTAGATGATGATAGGTGGGCTTAACAGATAGGGTGAAGAATGCGGTCGTATCTGATAAGGTATATAATTGGTTGTAGACGTGGTGTTTAGAAGGTGGTCTATAGTGGGTGGGAGACAGAGGACAAGCTTGTTTATTATAAAAGAGAAGAGTGTTGGAGAACAAGGGAAGGGTCGTGGGAAGAAGAAAGGGAAGGGGAAGAAGTAGGGTATAGTGGTCTGTATAAGAGGTTTTTTAAACTAGTTGTTGTTGTACCAGATAGCATGTTGTCTAATGAGCCTAGTCTTAGAGAGAAGACTATAAAGTTCTACTATATACTACGTAGTCTAGTGATCTTTAGGGTTGATGAACTAGTTGTTTATAGAGATGCATTGTCTAGTGTTAGTGAGAACGAGTATAGTCTTATAAACGACTTGTATAGATACTATCTAACACCACCTTATCTACGTAAGAAGCTTGTCCCATTAAAGGATACACTAAGGTTTGTAGGTCTAACCCATCCATTGAGGCTGTTGATACATAGTGTTGGTAGAGAGCCTAGAGAGGGAGAGTATAGACAAGGCGTTGTAGTAAAGGCTTACCGTGGTAGAGTACTTGTTGATGCCGGTCTAGACAACTTGTTTAGTGTAGAAACCCGGGGGTGTAGGTTTAGGACTGGTGATTTGATAGTGTTTAGAGTTACTAGTGGGTACAAGGGTGTAGTTACTCGTGAGTACATGGATAAGCTATACACTGGCCCTAGACTAGTCTTTACACATAGTAGACTATCGGATACCATAGAGTGTCTAAAGGATAAAGGCTTATATGTTCTAGGTACTAGTAGGTATGGAGACGTAGTATCTATAGAGGAGTTGTTGAGTCTAAAGAGTATCCTTAGAGGCTATAAGGGTGTTGCAGTACTATTTGGTTCACCATACCATGGCTTATACGATATAGCTTCTAGAGAGGGTTTTAAGCTAGAGGAACGTGTTGGTAGAGTACTGAATACACTTCCTAGACAAGGAGTTAAGACTGTTAGGCTAGAAGAGGCTATACAGTCTACACTAACACTACTAAACCTAATCATCTAAAGACTATAGGAATAAATACTAGCTAACCATATACACCACTACAGCGTGTGGTGGAGAGAGAATGGGTGCTAGGAAAAAGTCTGCACCAAGACATGGATCACTAGGTGTTAGGCCTAGGAAGAGAGCATCGAGGATACTACCACGTGTACGTAGTTGGCCAGAGATAGAGTCTGAAAACCCGTTGCTACTAGGGTATATAGCCTACAAAGCCGGTATGACACACGCTGTAATAGTTGATGATAACCCACATAGCTATACAAGTGGTAAAGAGATAGCAGTACCAGTCACTATACTAGAGTCACCACCACTACTAGTACTTGGTGTTAGGGGATACGTTTACAGTATACATACTGGTTTTAGAGCAGTTGGTGAGGTATGGAGAGACCCGGTTGAAGCACTAGAGAGTATTGCTGATGAATTCTCTAAAAACCCGTTTATAGCAAAGGATCCAGAGCTTATTGTTAGACAATACTATAAGGGGTTGAAGAAGAAGCTTCCATGCATTGTTAAGGAGGACGGGAGTGCAAGGTATGGATACAAGTTTCTAGATAAGGGATGGGAGGTTAAACTAGACAAGTTGTTCTCTAAGAAAATAGTTGATGTAAGAGCTATTGTGTCAACAATACCAGTGATCACTGGGGTTGGTAAGAAGAAACCAGATATTCTAGAGATAAAGATTGGTGGTGGGAAGGGTATTGAGGATAGGATAGAGTATGCTAAGAAGATACTTGGTGGGGCATTGAGAGTTGATGACGTGTTTAAAGAAGGACAGTTTATAGACATAATAGGTGTTACAAAGGGTAAGGGCTTCCAAGGAGTGATAAAGAGGTTTGGTGTAAAAGAGCTACCTAGGTGGCATAAGCATAGGAAGGGTAGTAGGAGGATTGGTGCTAGAAGCCCAGGATTTGGTACATTGAGTACAGTACCACAGGCTGGTCAAATGGGTTATCATAGGAGGACAGAGTATAACAAGAGGATTATAAGGATAGGGTTTAACGGCTTAGAAGTTACTCCATCAGGTGGTTTCCTAGGCTATGGAGTAGTCAAGACACACTACCTAATGGTGCAGGGAAGCGTTATAGGGCCTAGGAAGAGACCACTAGTACTAAGACACCCGGTTAGACCACCTGATTGGAGGCCAGAGTCTGGCCCAGAGATAATATATTTGAGTCTAACTAGTAAGCAAGGAGTCTAAGAGGGTGTATAGGCTATGGTATGGGAGATACTTGTACCATTGAGGATCGAGAAGAAAAAGACTAGTGTATATGGGCTAGAAGGTGTTGCTGGAGAGATAGTGTTGCCAGAAGTATTCTCCATACCAGTTAGAAAAGATATTATAAGAAGAGCATTCCACTCAGCATTTACAGCCCGTCTACAGCCTAAGGGTAGAGACCCACTAGCTGGTAAGAGAACAACAGCTCGTAGCTGGGGTGTTGGGAGAGGTATAGCACGTGTACCACGTATACCAACTGGACGTGCAGCATTCATATCGTTTGCTCGTGGAGGACACCGTGCATTCCCGCCTAGACCCGACAGGAGGATACATGAGGAGATTAATAGGAGGGAAATGGCCTACGCTATAGCAT
>CAYXOO010000014.1:20345-23446 GCA_964466845.1 uncultured Desulfurococcaceae archaeon | reverse complement strand
ATTAAGAACCTTTATAGAAGACTTGTTGATAAACGTGTTAAAAGACTAGTTGATTCTACTATAAAGACCGATGTTATTTGGAGACAAATGAATAAGAACGACAGACTAGATGTGTTACTCTCTATATATACATCATTGTACATCGATCTATTATCATATATACTAGATAAAATTAGAGAGGTTTTAGCAAGACATTTAATTGGAGACATTTATTACTTACCAGCTTCTAGATCAGGGTTACTACTTAACTATAAGGGTTTGTTATCTACGTTATTAACAGTAGCTTCTAAACCAGATGTTTTTAGAGAGGTTTATATTGAAGGACCTCCAGGATATATATCTGATTTTATAAAGTCATTACTCGTTAGTAAGGATTTAAATAGAGTATCTAGTGTATTGACTGATATTGAGCAATACATACTTGATGGTAGAGTAGTTATTGAGAGAACTGGTGTTGTACCAGACATATACTATATAGATTCTAGTGGTCATAGAATGCCTTTAAAGAGGATTTCGTCATTAGTGTCTGAACTCATACCGTTAGCTATATATTTAAAGACGTTGTCTAAGGGTTCAATAATTGTTATTGAAGAGCCAGAAGCTCATCTGCATCCTAGAGCACAGACACTCCTAGCTTGTCTATTGGCTAGACTTGTTAGAGAAGCTGGTGTAAGAATATTAGTGACTACTCATAGTGAGGTACTAATCTCCAAACTAAGTAACCTTGTAGCTAAATACCATGCTGGAGTAGAGAGTATAGAAGGTGAACATAAATTATGTGACAAGGTTTCTATACCTAAGGACTATATCGGTATATACCTGTTTAGAAAGACAAACTCGTGGACAACAATAGAACAACTAGAAGTTAAACAACACGGTATACCAGATGAGGAATTTAGAGTTGTCTATGAGAACCTTTATGGAGAGTATATGAAGCTATACTATAAGATTAAGTAGTCATTTATGGGTGTTGTCTATTGTCAAAAATTATCAATGTTAAAGGATTTAAGATAAAAATACCAGAGGACTTTAATGTGGTAAAAATTGTTGATGTAGAGGAGTATTGTAGGAAACATAGAGTCCTTGGTAAACGATGTGATTCAATAATTGTTCTTAAAGATAGAGAAGGTGTATCCTATATTATTGCTGTAGAGAATACTGGTGTACCAGAATTAAGGGATTTAGAGAAACTTGAACTGTGTATTGAAAGAGCGGATCTATTCCTTAAAGAACAGTATAGGGAGAACAAGATATTTATCAAAATACTACACTACAAGGGTGGAATAAGGACTCCATTATTACCTGCACTTAAGGCTAAAGCTATAGAGAAGTGGAAGTGCAATAGACCACTAGATTTTTACTCAATATATAGGAGGATTAAGGAGAGCTAACTTATGCTTTATACCTAAATGTCTAGTTGTCTATCTTAACTCATTACTATTAAGAGAATCTAGTGTTACTACTACATAACCATTGTTACATTGTAGAGTAGATGCAGTTTAGAGATGCTTAAAACACAGTCATGGTATGATATATTATTCCCTCATTACCTTATCAAGTTTATTAAAGTTATTGTCTAAAACTATAATTATCGTCTAGGTGTCTCCCTATGGTATATCTTAGTGAAGAATGTATATACATAGCCTTTTATAGAGGTTAACTTAAGTACCTACTGTTTTTTCTACATACTCTAATAGCTCTTTAATAACGTTAAGACTTTGTTTAACATCATCTATTTCTAATGAGTGTTCATGGAAACCGTGTACGTGTAGATCATAGGCTTGACTCCACGCATTAATGAATAGATTATTCTCTAGAATCCTTGTAAGCTTTCTAGAAGCTCTAGATAATAACTTCGTCCACCAGAGACCCTTCTCTTTAGCTATACGACACTCTTCAATACCATGTATACACGATAATACCTTGATACACTCTTCAACAACCTTATACAGTTTCTCAGAAGCCTCTATACTATCACCTTTCTCAATCTCCTCAACAGCTCTCTCATACATATACCTAGCAATACCAACTCTAACCCTAACCTCAGTCTCTGGATCAAGTTTTAGCATAGAGTTAATAGCATCAACTATAAAGACCTCTGGATCAAACCCCTTCTTACGAATAAGATTTAGGAGACCATCTGGTATGCTAACAACACCCATACCACTATCACTCAATACTCTACATACAGAAATACTATCTAATATAACGTTCTCCTACTCTTAAGAGGATAGTAAAGACTGGGGAAAATACGCTAAAACACTACTATATACAGCAATAGTATCAAGCATTAGGAAGAAGTATAGGAAAACGATTGCTGCATCAAATCTAGAGAGACTATCATTCTTTGACCTAAAATACTGGATAGGAGTAATAACAACATGTTATAGAAAGAGAGGATATAGAGCAACACTAAGACCAGTAAAAGCTTTAAAAGCACTCCTAAACATAGCCTAATAGCTATACACTACAATTGCCAGATCGGTGAAAAAGTAATAGGCTATGCTAGGTTGGTAATAAATGCTATGGGAAAGCTAATTATATGAGATATGATAAAATCCTGAACTCTTAAGGGATCATTATATCTTAAGTACTCTCATTGTGTGGAGAAACTTGTAGAGATAAGAGTGAATATATCTGGAGTTTAAAGGTAATAGGGATCAATGCTCCCACCATAAAGTTTCGGGTAATATATATTATTTTAGATATACCTAATTATTAATTAGGTATAGATATGATGTACCAGAGGTTACAACATAGAGTGGCTGATTTAGAAAAGATTATTAGTTATATGAATAAGGTATATAGTGGTTATACATGTTCTGATGGAATGAGTTTAGATGAGGCTATTAGGGTTACTGATGCCGTGGTAAGGGATGTATTCAAATATTTTGTTGAAAGACATAAAGTTATCCCAATTATTGCATTCTCAGGTGGTAAAGATAGTACTGTATTACTGCACATAGTAACACGTATTGCTGAGGAAACAGGTTTTCACGATATTCTTAAGGTAGTTTATATAGAAGTTACTGGTAATACACATGAGGAGAATATTAGCTATGTATATAGGATTGTGGATAAACTCGGTATTAGAAGGATCT
>CAYXOO010000014.1:16000-20335 GCA_964466845.1 uncultured Desulfurococcaceae archaeon | reverse complement strand
GTCCACCTAAGATCTAATATGGATTTCTACGAAATGGTCTTAAGATGGGGATTCCCCTCTTTTAGGAGAAGATGGTGTATGAATGTTTTTAAAAGATCAGTGTTAAGGAAATATATTAAAGACTTAGGTAGTGAGGTTATAGTATTTGTAGGTGATCGTTTCTCAGATAGTTCTAGGAGAAGTAAGCTGTTAGGGAAGAGAGGTATTATAGAGTATAATAGGTTATGGAAACAATATACAGTGCATCCAATAGCTCATTGGAGTGAAGAGCTTATCTATAGGTACCTAGATCTGAATGATATTGAATTAAATCCACTATATAGGAAGCTAGGGTTTTCTGGTAATTGTGTGTACTGTCCATATATTACTAGTTTAAGTTATTACAGTAGATTAAAGAGACTCTATCCTAAATGGTATAAGAAGATCGTGTGTACTGAGAAATATATGAGGAAGGGTGGTGCATTACTTATTGCTAACAAGGTATGTAGGTTAAGTGATATACTTGGAGATATAGAGTGTTAGGACAGTCTAATCCAATGCCTATACCTAGGATCAGTACCTCCAACCCAATACTCTATCCTACCCCATCTAGCTAATTCACTAACGTATCTAATATGTTCATTTAAAGAAAGCCTTACCTCTCTATTTAATAGCGTGCATAGCTCCTCATTTACTAAATGATACAGTTTCTCAAGACTAGCATACCATGGCTTTAAACCACGCCAATACTTACTCCAAGCTCTTTTTAAAGCCTGTAGGTACTGATTATACGATACAAGCTTTATATTCAATCTCTCAATTATATATTCTATCAAATCACTAGGTATCACGATCCTATCTCCATATAGTATATCGGTATCTTTAAATCTAAATATGTATTTAATGGAGTTAATGATCTTTCCATGGACACGGTTACTTCCATAAAAACCCTTTATAAAACTATATATCTCATTATCTCCACCCACTATATCCATATACATTGACACGATCTTCTCATTAATAAGTGATATAAGTCCTTCACGAGCAACATTAAATTCACCATATCGTGTATAAGTGTCTATAATTACCTCTGTAATAGGGCTTCCTTCAAAATAGGATAGGAAGAGAGCATCTTTTATCATCTTCTCACTAGTATTCATTATTCTTTTAGAGAAGATACCTACAATCCCTAGTTTTCTCCTACCAATTCTTATGTTATCCCTCCATGTAGGATATATTATTGGTAGCCTATATACTATGTTATCTACTACAGCTAATCTCATAACACCCAGTCTCCTAAGATCACTAAGCATCATTGACATGAGAGGATCTTCTCTACCACCTAAAGATCCTTTAGCACCAAGTGTATAGAGAACTTGTGGAAACCCTATCTCCTTAAGAATAGATTTAGCCTCAGTCTTATAGACACGATCTCTACCATAAATATTCACAGAATACTCCATAAATACCCTAACCAGATAAGCTGTCTTATCAGGATCAATTGTATTAATTAATTGTAGTGCTAATGGGTTGTATACCCTCTTAAAACCATACATTCTCTTAAGCTCAATTCTTACATGGTTACGTATAAGGTTAGCTAGTTCCCCATACATATTCTCAGAGCTACTGTTACCACCCACTACATCCACCTACAATAACTACTCAATCTACACTATCTCCTCTATAATATGTTTCCTACCAATTAATGTATTTACTCAATAACTCCTTAAAGATCTTACATAGATCATAGTAGTCAGCATTCAATAGTTTTTCTCTTAGAAACCCACTCCGATCATTAATTATTGTTATTGGATGTATTTTCACCCTCTTACCTTTAGAACATCTCTTCATCATAATGTCTACATAGCCTATTCTAGCCATTATAGAGTATATTATGAGGACTACCTTTTCTGAAACACTCTTTTCAATGAATCCATAGTGTATAGCATAGATTAGAGAGAATACCAGATCCCTTGTAAGCTCTATATGTACATTCCTTTTTAAGTGATACCTAATAGAGTATATAGGTATCTTAATCTCTACATAACTACTATCATCTAATCCCTTTATTATAGCTGGTGATATGAGGATATTATATTGAGGTCTAGCTCTACGAGATAATTCTGTAACATACTTAATACTGATAATCTCCCTATCAAATATCATGTGGGGAAATATATCTATGAATACTGGAACTACTCTAGACATTTTAGGTAGATGTCTACTAATCTCATTAGGGCTCCAATCAATTTCTACAGGGATGACATTAGGGATCAGTGTATTACCTACATGTAGTAATAGGAAATCCGGTCTTACACGTTCACGGGAGAATGCATTCTCAATAAATAGATTAGGCATAGACTTATCCGCATCTATGATAAAACACTGTTTACCTAGGACATGATACAGTATATTCTTAGCAGCATTTTCTCTAATTATAGATCCATGGGTCCTGATATCGTATAAACTCTCCCTCTCTACGATAACTAGCAATTCCCTATATGGAGGGGTCAACTAGGATCCCTGTATAGCGGATCTAGTGTTCTTCCTAAACACTAATTATATTAAGTATTGCTAATGCATCAACTATATCTGCATGTAATGTAGTCTTAGTCCTATATGGTACAGCTTTTAATCTACCATATAGTTTCTTAAGTTTACTAATACGTTCATAGACACTGTATATTCTACCATACACATATGGGCTTGAAGTATTGATCTCTATAATATCTATTGGTATACCACTAGTGATCGATGCTTGTTCTAGGATAGACTTAGGCCTACCAGATATTTCACCATACGTTATTATAACATATCTCATACGCTCTCTACTAATAGTTGCTATACCATACTTAAACCCCGTCAACCTATTCAATAACGACGATATATCCTCTGCAGTATCACTTCTAATAGTTATCCTAGCAGTTCTTATTAGTGTTATATAGAACCCACCCTCTTTCTCATAAATCACTATATAGTCAAGTATATGTTTCTTTACAATGTTGTCATATTCATCCTTACTAATCCTACCCTCACTAAATGCTTTTGTAATACTAAAAGCCTCCACTATGTGTCTATAATTCTCTAGCCTTAAAACCAATCTCTGGAAATCCCTTATAATGTCTAGCTCCTTAGCTCCCTCTAACAATGTATGAACAAGCTCGTTAATTGGAACAATAGGTTTCGTTAAAGCTCTATACCACTCGGGATCGATTTCTAATACTATGTCGTGTACAAATCTCTCATCAATAACCTCTATATCAGAATAACTTATAGCTTCATCAATAACCTTACTAGCTATTTCATAAATAGCACCTGGAACTCCATCTGCAAGATCATATATAGCCTTTATAGCATCCTCTGTAAATGGGTAATATGGGTATATTTTAAGTTTTTCTCTAATATTTTCATCCATAACTCTTACAATACCGAGCAGTTTCCTAAATAATACCCTAACATCATTAAACTCCATCCTCCGAGGCATCTCAATAGCACCAGCTTCAAGGTTTCTAATAAAGGCCATTTCAGATCCAAGTATTTCTGTGATCTCAACATATTTCTCTGGAGTAATTGCTATAATGAATAAGACACCAGTACCTATGCTTTTAGGTAGATATGTACTTACGTTTCTAATGAAGTTAAGAAATTCTTGTCTCTCATCCTCCTCCAATGATAGATTCTCAAGCTGATCCCATATTATGATAAGAGGTTTTCCATCACCTAGCCTACTTAACACATTAAATAGTTTATCATGGAGAACCCTTAACTCATAATCTAACTCGCTTATATCCCTTGCTAGTATATCTTCAATAACATTATCTCCTCTAAAGTAATCCAGTAATCTATTCTCTAACCTAATGATCTCCCTAATAAAAAGTGCTATTGTCATCCTGAAATTACATGTGCTACTTAACCTAAAGTATATTATTCTAGCCCTATCCTCTACCCTATACTTAAAATTCATTATAATAGCTGATTTACCAGATCCTCTAACACCTTTAAGTACAACAAAATTAAGTATCTTCTTATTGACAGCATCATTGTATCTTCTCTCAATAAACTCTCTAACTCTCTCATACTCTCTACCAACAATTACTAGCAACTCCTTTGGTCTCTCTTCAGCAACAACAGGACTAAATGGATTAGTTCTAAGACCATATCTCCCATAACCACTAGCCACATTGGTACACCAAGATGTATATAATCAATTTATACTAAATAAGCATTTATTATGAAGAAAACTAGCTAAGTGCATCTGTAGAGCTCGTAGAGTCTACCTCATTGTTACTGGTAGAACCTATTTCTAAGATACTAATAGGGTCTTCTCCACCAGGGCTAATAGCTATACAATTATAT
>CAYXOO010000014.1:0-15990 GCA_964466845.1 uncultured Desulfurococcaceae archaeon | reverse complement strand
ATTATATACTGGTTTATCTAATTATTATTATAGCTTGTAGATGGGGTTGTAGTAGATTGGTTGTTGAGAAGGCTTTGTTGAAGGTTGTTGTTGATAATAGTGTTGTTGATGAGAGGTACTTGTCTTCCTGGGGTTTATCAGTCTATCTAGAGCTCTACATGGATGGTGGTAGAGTCTATAGGCTGTTATTCGATCTTGATACTGACTATAACGTGTTGATGCATAACATGAGTGTTGCTGGTCTTAAGCTTGGTCTTATAGACTCTATATTTATTAGTCACTGGCATAGTGATCACGCTGGCCCACTGTCTCTTGTTCTCGAGGAGCTTACTAGGCCAGTGAAGGTATTTGTTCCTTCTAAACCAGGTTTCTGGAGTCTAAGGAAGTGGAGAGAATGGTTTGTTGAGTGTAGTAGCGGTAGGAGAATTGTTGATGGAGTATATAGTACTGGTTCTCTAGGCTATGGCTTAAAGGAGCATGCACTAGTTGTTGACATTAATGGTAGAGGCTTAGTAGTTGTTGGATGTAGCCATCCGGGTGTATCAAAGCTTATAGAGAAAGCTGTCGAGGTAGCACGTATTAACCGGGTAGCACTTATCATTGGTGGTTTCCACCTAATGAGCTATAGTGAGGGTGTTGATGAAGCTGAGAAGATAGCAAGACTAGGTATTGAATTAGACAGGATAGCTCCAATACACTGTACAAGTATTGAAGCAGTAGAGGGTATCCGGAGTATTCTAGGAGACAAAGTAGTTAGAGCTGGAGCAGGATACACCATGGAGATCACATAGCCCTAATACAAGTCTAAAGACAATACCATGCATAGGTGTTCTTAGTGCATAGAAAACCGGGTATCTACTAGTAGTAGGAGAGCCATTGGTGGGTTGAAGAAGAAAATACATGATTACGCCTACTACCTATGATAATAGCTATAGTACCAGTTGTTGCTCCCATAGTGATTGTATGGTCTATAATAGGGGGGGTTCTGGAGGTTAATAAGGCTTTATACATTACCGTATATTATTGTTTCATAGATAGATACAGTATATACGGTTTTGTTTTGGTAGTTATTGCCAAACACAAAGTTTATAAAGAACAATTTACCCAGTATAACTAGGCACGCATCCCACAATTCCTCTCTTCTAGAGGATTGTGGGATTACGTGCTTGAATGGATAAGTGTGTTGGATGATCATGTATGACTAGGTCTATACTCTCTATACTACTCTTATCTATAATACTCTCTAGTATAGCAACTCCATATATAATGGCTTTAGCTGTAGATCAGATAGGTTCTAGTGAAGGTATTAGTGAGAGGCTTAAGAGTGATCCGTGGTTTTGGAGTGAGATAGTATCTGATGAGGAGGTTCTTAAGAGGGTTATTGAGGATATAATACCAGTTAATGGTAGTAGTTATGACCCTGTTGTTGAGAAGATGTTTTGGGAGACTATAGTTCCACGTGGTTATGCTGATCACTTCTATGAGGAGCTATTGTTTAATAAACTGATACCAGAAGGTGTAGCTGGTGGTTACTACTATAATAGGTTCTTTAGAGACATTATAGCTGAGGGTTATCGTGTATACATGTTGAATCGTAGTGGAGAACCATTTGTAGGCTTTGAGTCATTCCTATACTATCACCTAGTATTATTCGGCCACTTGATCCCGGAGAACTACTCTAATAGCTACTACTACATGGAGGTATTCTACAACCTATACACGAGTAATAAGTGGGGTTACCAGGAGATACTTGCATGGATAGCCTATAGGGATGAGTTTGGGCCATTCTATGCAACAACTCTTACAAGGATCGACTTGGAGAGACTAGCTGGTAATATAGGTGGTGGAGTAGCTGGTAATGGGTTAGAGCTAGATGATGTTGTTGAACCTGGTAAGATAGTTGTTAAACTATATGGGCCTTCAGAGCCTTTGTCTGGAGTACTTGTTGGTGTGTATGTTGAGCCAGGCTATTGTAGTGGTGGTTATTGTGGTGGTGACTTGGTTGGTTCTGGAGTAACTAATGAGAGTGGATGGGTAGAGATAACTGTTCCACCAGGCTATTATGAGTTAAGGCTTGGTGGTAGAGCATATGGTGTTATAGACAATATAGTCGTTTATCCAGACCAGACACTGGTTGTTGAGAAGCTGCTTGGATTACTCAATCTAACACTACTAGACAGTAGTGGTGGTAGACTATACGGTGTATCAATAGATCTACGTATACAGGAAGACACTAGCCTAGGCCCTAAACCAGGTAAGAGCGTAGGCTATCTCTATATAGGCTCTAATGGTTATGCATCAGCCTATGTTGTTGCTGGAGAATACATGATTAAACCACTACTACCATACTATGACAAATACATATCCGGGATTACTATAGAAGCTGGTGTTGAGTCGAACTATACCTATACAATAGGTGTTGTAAAGACAACTATCACACTCCAACCACCAGCTAGTAACACAGTGTATTTCTCGTTCAAGTACCATCTAGAGAAACCCTATGGTGTAACCTATGGTAGTGACTGGGATATGTATAGTAGTGGTGATACAGAGGAGTTATGGCTAGAACCTGGTGAATACACAATAGCTATTACAGAGATATATACTGGTGGGTTAAGCATCTATACATCAATAAGATACAACTTTACAGTTGGTTATACAGATACAGACATAGTAATACCAGTACCAGCTCTAAAGGTAGATGCAAACCTAGTTGATGGGGCAGAGCTTAAGCTCACAGTATACCAGGCAATAGACTCTAATGGCTCCTACATTCGGGATGAAGTTGGTACAATAACAATATCTAGTGATAGAGACACATTTGTACTACCCTACGGTAACTATCGTCTAGTACCAATTGTAGGCTATGGATCAGAAAACTATAGCTTCATAGTAAACATTGTCGATCCAATACTCTATACCTACGAGTTATCAATACCACTTGGCTACTTAAACCTATCAATAGTATATAATGGATCAATAGTTGGAGGGATATACTATATCTACACCCAACCATGCCTAAACCCACCGTGTATTGGAGAGTATGTAGACATAGCTAGTTCTGGTGAACTCACTCCACTAACACCCGGCTTCTACGCTATAACAACTGAGGGTATAGGGCTTAATGAGCCAGTCTACAACCTATCTATAACCAGTGGTTCCATAACAGAGTATTGTATTGGTGTTGGTAAACTAGTTGTTAACGCTACAACATACAACTATACAGGTGCAGACTTTACACCAATACTAGTATTCCCAATGGATACAGAGACTGGTGAACCAGACTGGAACAACCGTATTGATACACTATACGTATACAATGGAGTAGCAACAACCTACTTGGTACCAGGGATGTATGCAGTAGTCATACCAGGAGCTAATGTCTCCTACTACTGGTGGACTAGTGTAGGCTATGGAGAGACTGTATTGAACGTATCTATTAGTGAAGCTAATGAGACAGACACATTGTTCCACCTAGGAAGACTGCATGTAGACATTAATACACCATACAGTATATACGGTGAAGTAGATCTATACTTCACAATATACACTGTGAAATACGTAGATGGAGAACCAGTACCAGATAAACAAGTAGACTACTATAGCCTATGGAGCCTGCCAGGAAGTCTTGACATAGACCTAACACCTGGTGAATACATTGTAGGCTTAGAAGCTAGCCCATGGAGTGAGGAAACAAGCTTCCTAGAAAACACTAGCTACATAGTCAATATAGAGCCTAACGGGATAGCTAGGATAAACTATACATTCGGTATAGTGAGAATAGACCTAACACTAGCTAATGGAGAACCAGTCACTAATGCTATAGTAGGAATTATTGAGGAAGAAAATACTATATCATCAGCCTATACAAGTAGTAATGGGTCAGTACTACTTTTTGCACCCCAAGGCTCTTATGAAGCCGTTATAGAGGTTAACTACATAGACTATACATTGGAAGTAGAATCTATTGCTGGTAAGATAAATGTATACAACTACACAGTACCAACTGGTTGTCTAAAAGTTGTTGCTAGAGGCTATAACGGCTACCCTATAGAAAACTATGAGGTCGAGGTAATCGGTAGTGATTGGTCATGGTATTCAGGGTATACCGATAGTAATGGAGTAGCACTGTTCTACATACCAGTTGGTAACTATACTATATACCCAGAGGTATACCCATACAACTATACTGGTTTAGAAGTAGGAGTTGTTGAAGGTGAGACTAGAGTAGTATATCTAGATCTATCAACAATAGCTGTCTATATAGATACACCAGTAGCTGTCAATAGGTATGTACCAGTCTATATATACAATAACCTATCTAGTAGAGCCTACTACATGTCTCTCTTAAGACAACCATATTATATACATGTATACCCTGGTGAATACTATGCTGTAATACCCGGGGAAGATACACCAGTATGGGGTAGCTATGGCTATGGAGAAACAATACATCTTACAATAGGCAGTAACAGTTATAGAGAGATACACTTTAACTTAACAGCTATTGTTGTACAGTTGAATACAAATACAAGTGTTGATAGAGTATTGTATGTAAGACTATATGACTACCCAATACAGTATACATACAGCTATATAGCAAGCCAGAGTATAACTCCATGGAGTGGTGTATCACCATCAACAATGTTCCTTGTAACACCAGGTGTATACTCTGTAGTACTCTATGGCCCGCCATACCAGGGTGTATGGAGTAGTTATGGAAGCTTTGGACACTCATATACATGGAGTGGTGTAGAAGCATCTATGGATAACATACCATTTCTAGCCTACAACATGTCTGCTGTTGGAATAAGAGTTGTTGATGGAGAAACTCCAGTAGCTAATGCTAATGTATACATCTATGCATTATACAATGGTGGGAAATACCTTGTTAAATACACTACTACGGATAGCAATGGTAAAGCCTATGCATACCTAACAGCTGGTAAATACCTTGTAGAATCCAGTATAGGAGCTAGAGTCTTCACTATAGGCTCTGGAGAGTTTAAAGAGGTAATCGTTGAAGCTACAATGCTCAATATATACGTTAAAGGCCCATCTAGTGAACCAGTTGATGCAGTAGTCTATATATACGATAAAGACATGGTATCATGTATAGACTATAAACACACAGACGATAATGGACTAGCTAGTTTCACTCTAATCCCAGGAAACTATACTATCGTGCTTAGAGGACTCAACTACTTCTACTCAAAAGATGATGCATCAATGTATAGTGACGAGCTATTCGGCTACGGCTACTCCAAGGCTATCGAGTTAAATGAGTCTATGGATGTAGTTATCAAGTTAAACCGCATAGACGTCTATATAGATTCTCCAGATGGCCCAGTGGATCACATGGCCATAGCTCTATACGATAACTCTATATACAATCCATTAAAGGGGCTATACAGCAATAGCAGTGGATACGCTAGCTTCTATGTATCCAATGGATCATATACCTTGGTGCTACTAGGCTATAACTATGGATATTCCGACTACTACTACCTTGGATTCTCAACCAATGATCTAGCAGGCTATGGAGGAATCATCGGATCTATAGATATAGGTGGCGGATCTAGTGTGTATAGCCTATCATATAGTGTTGCAGAACTAATAGCTTGTACAAAAACAGTTGATGGAAGACCTATTGAGGGTACTGATACAAGTCTATACGTGTATACTGGGTATTGGAGGTACATAAGATCACGTTCTACAGATAGCCTTGGGTGTGCAGTATACTATGTTACAACAGGGTATTATGGACTAGGTATTGGAGACTATGGTATGGAGGAAGTAAATATAACATCTACTGGTAAATACTATGTAAACAAGACACTTATAGACATAAACGTTACTGTTATTGGGCCAGAAGGCTATAGCTGCTACGGCCCAGATACTGTAAGTATATACTTCTATAAGGTAGATGAGAATGGTGATCTAGGTGATCTTATAGAGTATGACTATGTAGAACTAAACACTACCGTATCCAAGTACTTACCAGTAGCTAACGGGTCAATAGCAGTTGTTATACCTGGGTACAACAGTACTGGTGCAGTCTATGGATATGGTTATGGTGATAGAGTAGACGTTAATGTAACAAGTAGTGATAGGAGTGTAGTATTCTATGTATCTAGAATAGCTGTTAGAGTACTAGACCCCTATGGCCCAGTAAATGGTATGTGTGTTAACGTATACCCGTCAACACCAGGCTATGGTGGACAAACAGATTATACAGACTATAACGGGTACGCTGAATTCCTAGTAACTAGAGGCCCTTACATGTACTACATACCAAACGCTGTACCAGAGAAACACTTTAACATAAGCGTTGACGGCTACGGGTTATTCTATACTGAAGTAAAACTGTCTTTGATAGATATAAAGCACTTATCTACAGACTATACTAGAACACTTACTGTAAGCATGGTGTATAATGGAGTACGTGTTTATACAGCATATGTATACCACGAGACAAGCATACATGTTTATAGTGGCTTATTTACACTAGAGACAACAACCTACAATGGCTATATAGTCAACAAGACTGTAGACATAGGGTATCTAGACTATAAAGAAGTAGTCTTTAAGACAGGTGGGATACATGTATGGGTTAAAAAGGTTGATGATACAAATGTTTCTGAAGCCTCAATAGCACTATATACACAATCTGGTACTATAGATAACCCAGACCTTGGATCCTATGTATATAGTGTCTATATCTACAATGGTTATGCAGAATTTACTGTATTAACTAGTGGATACTATGCACTAGTATTCCCCATGGGCTCCTATACAAGCTATGGGTATCCTAGAAGCTACTTTAACGTACCAGTTACTGGGTTGAATACCACTGATTATACAATAGTGCTTGGTAGACTAGTTGTTAAACTAGTAGATGCTAGTGGACAACCAGTTGAGGGGAAACAAGTAGAACTATACACTGTTAGAGATGGGAGTCTATGGTGGAGTGTAGCTAGTGGCTACACTGATAGCAATGGTACAATAGTATTTGATGTAACTAGTGGAGAGTATGCACTTGATATAGAGACACTTGGTGTAGTGTATGGAGTAAACGTTGTTGATGGAGAAGTAAGATATGCGACATACACTATAGAACCAGCTGATCTAGCTGTAACAAATATATCATGGACACCACTAGAACCAGGTGATGGAGACACAGTTATTGTTACAGCTAATATAACCAATTATGGCCCAGGTACTGTGTATACAGACTTCCTAGTATCATTCTACCTAAACAATACACTAGTTGAAGACGTTGCTGTACATGGACTAATAGCTGGTTATTCAACACTAGTATCAGTATCAATTACAGCAATAGCTGGTGTTGATGAGATAAGAGTTGTTGTTGATAGATACAACATGGTTGCTGATGGTAACAGGTCTAATAATGAAATGACTAGATACATCAATGTATTAAAACCAGATCCATACATAGTCAATGCATCACTCCATGGAGAACTAGTTGATGGAGCACAAGCACTACTAGAGATAAACATATCTAATCTAGGCCCAAGTAGTACACACCGTTGTGTAGATGTAGCTATATACCATAATAGTGTCTTTGTAAGGGAGTTTAGTATACAAGGAGTTGATGTAGGAGAATACATCGACCTATCAACATATATAGTGTTAACTGGTGGACTAAATGTTATCGAGATATATATTGACCCAGACAATAGTATCAACGAGGTTAACGAGTCCAACAACTATTATAGGATAGAAGTCTATATACCAAAACCGGATCTAGCTGTATCAAACGTGTCTATATATTACGAGGAACTTGTTGAAGGTAGAATAGCTGTTATTAACGCTACAGTATCTAATATTGGTGCTGGTGATACACTTAGATCATTTACTACAAAACTATATATCGATGGTAAATACATGGCTTCATCATACTATAGCGGTGGACTACGTGTTGGTGAAAAGGTATACATTGTATTCTATACACTAATACGTGGTGGCAGACACAATATCACAATAGCTGTTGACACAGAGCATAACATACCAGATTCTAACTGGTCTAACAACAACTACTATATAGTATGGGATGTACCAGCACCAGATATAGAGATTACATGGATAGACTACCCAAGTGTTGTTAACGAGGGTGAAGAATTCAATATAGTATTCAATATAACGAATACTGGTGTTGGTGATACAGTTATAGACTTCTATGTAGACCTAGTAGTTGATGGAGTAAAGTATGAGTCACTACTAATTGAAAACGGTCTCTCTATAGGAGAAACAGTTACTAGAAGCTATAAGTTATCACTAACAGCTGGAGAACACACTATAGAGATAATAGCTGATCCAGAGGAGAGAACAGGTGACTCAAATAGATCAAACAATATTGTATCACTCAATATTACAGCACTGTATAGTGACTTAGAAGCTATAGGTATCGAGCTTAATGCTAGTGAGATACACTATGGAGCAGAAGCTATACTAGAAGTTACCATTAGAAATAATGGCCCAGGCCTAGTCTCTAAACCATTCTACATAGCAGTCTTCAGCAATGAATCATTCATTAAACAAAAACTAGTCAATCAAACCCTAGATGTTGGTGAAGAAACAGTAGTTGATATACCAATTACTCTAGAGACAGGATCTAGAGAGTATACAGTAGTTGTTGACGACCACTACATGGTATGCTACGGCTATGGAGCATGTATATATAAACATAGACATGAGATAGGTGATCCAAATAGATCCAACAATAATGCATCAATACTAGTATACGTACCAGGGCCAGACCTTATAGTAACAAACATAACTATATCACCAGAGCAACCTATTGGATGGGGATGGTTTACAGTAAATGTTACTATAAAGAATATTGGAGACTATAGAATAGATGAACTCCCTTGGACACAACTCCTTATCGACAACGACGAGTACTTGTTATGGAGTGGGAAACCACTTGATCCTGGTGAAGAAACTGTCTTATCAATACTAGTGGATGGCTATAGCCCTGGATACCATAGTATAATAGCACATGTTGATCCATACATGGAGGCTACTGAGCATAGTGAGGACAACAACGTCTATAATACAACACTCTACATACCATACCCTGATCTAGAAGTTGTTGGAGTATATGTCAATAGCTCTACAGTACTTGACCATGTTAGTAAGTATAATGTCACTGTCGCAATAACTAATAATGGTGCAGACTTTATACACGACTTCCATGTAGCAATAGTACTACCCGGTAGTGGTGTTGTTAGAGAGAAACTAGTATATGGTGGCCTTAATAATAGCCAGACAGTAAACATAACCTTTACACTACTAACAAGACCACCGGGTAACCTAAGCTATAGAGTTATTGTAGACTCTAGAGGTGAGATACCAGAGTCTTGTAGAGACAATAACTACATGGAGTTTACATCACCACTAACTAGATCACTTGATAGTGTCTACTCAACATATACTCTATGGCTTGGTGTTGTAGAAGATGATATGCTGAGGATTGTTAATAATGGTGGTGTACCACTGAATATAACAAACATAACATTTAGTGAGCCATGGATAACAATAGATACAAGCATATTACCAGTAAGCCTTAGTCCTAGAGAATATATTGACATACCATTCCATGTAGATACTGCAAGCTTAGGACTAGGCTATTATGAGACAAGAGTCTTTATAGAGACTAATACAAGCTATACATTAAACACTAGTATAACAGTATCAATAGTTGATCCAGACAACATGTTTACTGTAAGAATACCTAGAGACACATACGAGGTCAGCTATCTAGAGCATATAAATGTAATAGTGAATATACTGTCTAGCTACTATCCTAGTGAAAGCTATACTATTACATTAACTGGTAATGCAACAGCAATGCTATTATCAGATAATGTGATACACCTAGATAGGACAGGCTATTGCCCCATACCATTGTATGTAGCACCAGAGAATGTTAGTGAGGGGTACTATGTACTAGATATAAACGTGTCTATAGACAGGTATGGAATGTATAAGACACTATCTGTATCAATAATAGTCCATAAGAACCCACTACTCCTAGATATAACACCACAAAACAACAGTGTTATACCATCAACAACACTAGCGTTGTCATGGACTACAAATGTAGAGACAAACGCTACAATATACTTTAGAGACACTGAGTCTCCATCATATACTGTTATAAAGGTTAAAGAGGTATACAAGACACACTCTATAGTACTTGGTGGTCTACAAGTAAACCATACATATGAGTACTACCTAGTAATATCGTCAGAATGTGGATCACTAGAGACTGGTTTGTATAGGATATCAGTAAAGCCGTCAGTTGGCTTCACGGTGCATGAGATAAACATTAGTGTTGTTAGAGACTATAACCAAGTCTTTGAAATATCTATTAGAAACTATGATAGTCTCTACAGCCACCGTGTAATGGCTTGGATTGTAAACCCATATCCAGAGCTAGTACTAAACTTTGTTGGTAAGGGATCTATTGATGAAGAACTCTATCTACTCTCTGGTGGTACTGCTGATCTAACACTTGTTATACATACAGCTGATACTTCTAGGACAAACTATACTGTTAAAGCAGTACTTCTTAATCTAGACAATAACGTTAGTGATGTAATGGTTATAAACATATTTGTTAGAGAACCAGTGTTTAATGTAGAAGTAAAGTATCTTGGTATGGATAACAATACACTTGTACAAACCTATGAATTGATAAACCATGGAGACACTATAACTGATCTCTCAGTACATCTTGAAGGGCCTATAGAGGCTTATGTCTATGTATACCCAAGTATAAACCATGCTAGACTAGAAGCTGGTGAAACACTAGTATTCTATCTAATACCAATACTCAATATGCTCCCAAGTGATCCATCTCTACTAAATGGATCGATAGTTGTTGAAACAAGGGATCCAAGTAGAGTAGAGTTTAGTACAAAACCATTCAAACCACCAAAAGGCTACCAGTTATACAAGGTTATCGTGAGGAGTATGTCTGTTAAACTGAGAGCACACGACTGGTACTGTACTAACCGTCCACGTGTGTCAACAAAGTTTAGAGGATCAATTGATCCAAGTGATGATGGTGGTGCAACAGCTATACTGATAATAAGGTTTAACCCAACAAACCATCCACAGCCAGTACGTCCACATGATGGTACGATATATGTTAATGGAGTACCAGTCTATAGCTGGACAAACACTATACCATCTGGAGAAGTATCTGTTGAAGTACCATTTGATATACTAGGTGTTAACCCAAGTGGTGGTTTATCTGAGATAACAATTGATATAGAGACTAGGCATATGAATGGTGGACACTATGTTGTAGCAACTGATTTCGAGCTATACATTAACGTTAAGGGTGGAGCATTCTATGTAATGGCCCATAACTATGAAGAGGCTATGCAGAAAGTCTATAAAGTCTTTAGGCCAGACAAGACAGCTATAGTTCCACTTGAGTGTGAAGAACCACCTAAACCACCGTACCTTGTACTAAAGCTTGCAGAGACTATACAGACTAAAGAACTGAAATTCGATATAGCGAGGATACGTAGTGTACCAGATATATTAAAGAATGTTATACAGTCTGCTATGATAATTAGAGCTGAACTTAGAGGCTATGCTACTATACAGAAGTACTTTATAGATATTGGAGGCTATGGTAAACTAAGGCTTATAACACGTATACCTGGTGCTCCATTAACACAAGGTATTGAGGGACAACTAGATGCTAAAGCTACATGGAAGGTTGAGAACTGTGAGTGGAAGTTTAAGGGTGGTGAAATAACTGGTACACTATTCTACTATAGAGGTGTAAAGTTCCCATTACCAGAGACATGGGTTAAATGGATCAACGGGTATGGTATAAAGCTTAAAGCTGGCCTACATATAGGTATTAGTGAGGCTAAAATATCACTTAATGAGAGGTTTAAGATAAAGTCTCTAGACTCATTGCTTGTCGGGGTAAGACTAAATGGTAGAGCATCACTAAAGCTTGAGGATGGAGTAGAGCTTGGCCTAGAGATAACTATTGGTGGAGACATTGGCTGGTACAATAATAGCTTTGGTGGTAAGATACTAGTTGGTGTAAAAGGTGATGTACAAGTCGATCTAGGTATATGGGAGTACACATACTCTGGAGAATATGGTGTAAAATTCCTATGGACATACACTTATGGGTGGGAAGCTAAACCATTTAGTGATCCAGGTGGGGTGCTCTACCATTACTACTACTATCCAGACCAACTAGGCTATCCATATATAGCATTAGCAGAGAACTATACATCTTCATCACCATCACTATCATATCTAGAAGGTAAGGGATTAGTTGCTGTATGGATTGCATCAGATAATGTGTCAACAAAGATAATGTACACAGTATACACTAGTGGTGGATGGAGTACTCCAGAAGAAATACCTGCTCCAGAGAATCTATGGTATACTGGTGTAAAATCATGTGTTGTTGATGGAAAACTAGTTGTTGTAGTATCCGGTATGGAACCATTCGATCCAACTGGTATGGACTACTATGAGATAATGGATAAGATGAACAACCGTACACTATACTATACAGTATGGGATAGCTCATCGTGGTCTACACTAACACCTATAACCGATAGTGTATCCGGGCTATACGATCTAGTGTCAACTGGTGATAAAGCAGTACTTGCATGGAAACAGAGATACGGTAGTGGAGAAGCTATTGGATATAGCTTCCTAGACAACATGGTCTGGAGTCCACCAGCTATCATAACTGATACACAGGTATCCAACAACCTAAGTATTAGAGACATAGCTGTAGGCTATATGGATGGTAAACCATTTATTGCTTGGACACAAGACGTATACCATGGAGTAGCTAATGATAGTATAAACATTGTCACATGGATGTACTATACAGTATACAGTAATGGAGTATGGAGTGAACCAGTCCTACTAGAAAACAATACCTCTCCATGGAGTCTAGACATAGCTTTTAACGATAATAGCTTGTACATAGCCTATGCATCAAGTGATCAAGAGATATACGTACTAGCATACAATGGATCATGGAGACTAATCGGCAGTCTAGGAACAGGTTTTACTCCAGAGACAATACTCTATGGAGATAGGTTATTCATAGTAACTAGGACATACTATAACGTAAGCTATCTTGATATAGGCCTATACGTGTTAGATACAAGCACTCTAAGGTATACACAGCTACAGAACATTACATATGACAAGCTAGAGGATAGAGACTTCTCTATAGCATCCTATAACGGTAAAGTATTCATTACATGGACACGTAGACGTGTTGACGTAGAGAATATACCAGAGAACTACACCTATGCTTACGGACTATACTATACAGTACTCAGTAGTATAGAGTTATCCAGTGTAGAGCTATCAACAAACACTACAGTACAAGGAACACCAGTAGAAGTAAGTGTTAATATAACAAACTATGGAGACATAAATACATCACTAGACCTAATAGCACTATTAAACAATACAGTAGTATACAATAAGTCGTTAACCATTGAAGCTAACAAGTCAACAATAATAGCATTCAATATAACAGTACTAGAGACTGGACAGCACCAGCTAGAGATAAGACTATCAAACATAAACCCACCAACAACACTACCAGTAACAAGCATCTATAGAACAATAGTTGTTACACCATTCATAGACGTAGAGTATCCATTAAACAATAGCTTTGTAGAAGACACTATACCAGTAAATGGTACAGTATATGGTATTAATCCAGCAGATATAGATGTATACATCTATAGAAACAACACACTAGTCAACAAATACGAGTTAGAAGACATAGCTGGCCCATGGAGTATAGAGTTTAACACAACAACGCTATCCGACGGCCCGGTAGAGGTTATTGTTAATGCATCAATACTAGATGGAGGGGTATATAGCACCACTAAACTCCTAGTCTACATAGACAATACAGCACCAGTTATAGAGATAGAGACACCATTAAACAATAGCTATGTATCTGGCCTAGTGAATATCACTCTAGATATACACGATACATACTATAGCCTACCATCAAAGCCATTGTATAGGATAGACTATGGAGAATGGAGTACACTAGAAGGAAACAACAACACCTACTACCTACTACTAGATACAACAAGCTATCTAGATGGAGCTATTGTAGCTATAGAGTTTAGTGTTACAGACCAATCTGGTAAGACAACAACAGCCTTGTTAAGACTAATAGTAGATAACTCACCACCAGAGACAACATGTAATGCAACAACAAAGTGGTATAACCACGATGTAGTAATAGCTCTTACACCATTTGACAACGTATCTGGTGTAAACAATACATACTATCGTGTTGATGGTAGAGAATGGCTTACTGGTACAATAGTAGTTATACCAGCTCCAAGTGATCATAGTAATGATGGAGTACATGTTATAGAGTACTATAGTATAGATAACGTGGGCAACATAGAGCCTACTAGGATAGCCTATGTATACATAGATACAGAGCCTCCACAACAAAGCGTATCCGGCCTTGTAAATGGCTCCTATGTACATGGAGAGGTAGTTATAGATGGAGAAGCCTATGAACAATACTCTGGAATACAGTATATCAAGGTATATCTTGATGGAGAATACGTTACAGACATAGATGTTACAGACCCATACAACATGACATGGACTGTATACCTATACACACAATACCTAGAAGATGGAGAACACGTTATAGGGTTTAAAGTAGTTGATAAAGCTGGTAATACTAGATGGGATAACATATCATTCATAGCAGACAATACACCACCATCTGCAGAAATACTATCACCACAAAACAATAGCTTGATGTCTGGGCTAGTAACTATTGAGTTCAACTATAGTGATGCATACCTAGACACTGCATACCTTATAATAGGTGGTGTAGAAGTAAATGTTACCGGGTTATACAGCTATGTATTAGATACAACAATGTATCCAGATGGAGAGCTATTGGTTACATTAGGAGTCTATGATAAAGCTGGTAACTATAGAGAAGACACAATAGTATTAGTTATAGACAATACACCACCCTATGCACTAATAACCAGTCCATCAAACAACACAATAGTATCTGGTAACATAACCATAGAGTTCACCTACAGTGATCAACACTTAGACAAAGCCTATCTAGTAATAGATGGAGTAGCCATTGATGTTACAGGATTGTATAGCTATGTATTAGATACTACAACACTATCTGATGGAGTACATAGTATTGTATTAAACGTAACAGATCAGCTTGGACACTACACGTTATCACATATAACAATAGTTGCTGACAATACAGAGCCACAAGCACTTATATCAACACCAATGAACTGGTCTATAGTATCTGGTGTTGTAACTATTGAGTTTAACTATAGTGATGCTCACTTAGACAAAGCACTACTATATATCAACAACACAGTTATTGATGTAACTGGTAGCTATAGCTTCTCTTGGGATACTAGTAGCTATTGTGATGGAGTCTATAGGCTATTACTAGTTGTCAATGATACATTAGGCCATGTTGCAGTATATACAGTATATATTAATAGATAACACACCACCAGCTGCAGAGATAACTAGTCCAGAAGACAATAGCTTTGTAACAGGTAATGTAACTATTGAGTTCACCTATAGTGATCCACACTTGTATAAGGCTCTACTATACATTGATAGTAGGGTTGTTGATGTAACTGGTAGTTATAGCTATGTACTAGATACTACACAGTTAGCAGATGGAGAACACGTTATAACACTATCTGTACAAGACATAGCTGGTAATACCTATAATGTATCAATAACAGTTATTGTAGATAATACACCACCAGTTGGTGAGATAGTTAGTCCAGAGGACTTGTCGTGGGCTAGAGGTGTTGTAGAGATTGTAATGGAGTATGGTGACATGTATCTAGATAAAGCCTTACTGTATATCAACGGTTCTCCAATAGAGCTTAACAGTACAGTATACTA
>CAYXOO010000013.1:10495-24035 GCA_964466845.1 uncultured Desulfurococcaceae archaeon | reverse complement strand
ACTATATAATGATTAGATAATGAATACATAGTCTATAGTGGAAACAAATACTAAAGAGATCTAGTAGACAAGTATACATGGTGCTACACCGATGAATGGTACCCGGCAAGTAGGACTACAAAGGGATGGCTTATCAGTGTTACAATGAGGTGTAGCACCATCTACCCTTCTACTCCATAACTGTCTTAAGTATAGTCTTTATATACAATAGCGTCTTCTCATCAACTTCTCTATCCACAACTATACCTCTAACTCTACCACTACTATCTCTCAATAACCTATAATTCCCTCCTAATACTTCATTTAGTCTATCTATAAGGTATTGCACACGTACATCATCTAGTCTTGTAGAGCGTGGTAATAGTATCTTTACTCCAGATACATCTGTTGCTATAATTACTTCTCTACTCTCTATCTCTGTAGACTCTAGGATCTCTGCTATATACTCTAGAATCTCTATCTCCTTCCTTAACTCAGCAATACGCTTCCTTATCCACTGTAAGGCTTCTTCTCTAGACAAGATATATTATCACCTATAAACTATAATCTCGTACAGACTATAATAGTGTTTGAGTGTAGTGTAGGTGTATAAGGGATTGAGTAGGGTATATGCTATAGCATCCATAATGATGCTGCTATTGTCTCTACTTGGCTCTACTACTGTGTATGGGTTTGAGACTAGATCGTATGGTATTGATATAGCTACACTAGCTGTTTCAAAGAATAAGACTATAGGTGTTGTTATACCGGTACATGTAGAGATAATATGGCCTGGTAGTGGTAGAGTAGACATTGTCTATCACGGTATAACCGTTTCTGATGATACAAAAGAGTCCATTAGATACTCTATACTATTGGCTACAAGGTTTGCTGGTAAAAGGTTTAGAGATTATGACTATAGAGTTGTGTTTAAGACAAACTATAGTATATCCGGGTTGAGTGCAACACTAGACTTTACACTAGCCTATACATTATTGCTTAGAATGGTTAAGTGGAGAGGAGGTGTAGCTGCTACTGGGTTACTAGCTCCGAATGGTGTTGTTGGTAATATATCTGGTTTAGAAGCTAAGTATAGAGCAGCTTTATCAAGTGGTTATAAGACTGTTATAGCACCCTACTATCAGGAACTTATTGGTAATAGGGGATATGTCCCTGCATCATCATTTATTACTGCATACGAGTACTTCTCAAACGACACACTATATCCTAAATACGATCCGTTATTAGAGGATATGGTGTTTAACCATTCTAGAGAATTACTTAGAGCATACTATAGTGCATGGAGTGAAATGTATAACTTATCTAGAGAGATTATGGGTTCAAAGATATTCGGTAGTATGGACATGTCTAGTCTACCTCCATTGCTTAGGGGTAATCTTAGAGAGGGATTAAAGGCTATTAATGAATCTCTAGAATTTATTGATAAAGAGAAATACTATACAGCTGCAAGTAGGGCTTTCTATGGATTCTGGAACTTGTTCTCTGTATATCTATACCTACTCTATAAGACACTAGGTGTTGATAGGTATAGGGATATTGTAGAAGAATGGTTTACCAGTAATAATACGTTGTCTACACAACTACTTAGTGAATACTCTGGTAGGAAGACATACTCACTTCTAGAGATTGATGTACTAGTTAATTCTTATGAGAGACTGCTTGACTCACAAGAGCTATATAATGAGTCAGTTACAGCTTTAGAGAACAACAGTATAGCTGATGCAGTAACGTACATGGCTGTAGCAATTGCTAGACAGTATACTGTAAGACAGTGGCTATTCCTGATAGAGTGTTCCAAGGGTATAGGCTACTCGTATACTATAGACTCTAGTACTATAAGAGATGTAGTGTATGAGGAGATAGAGCTTTCTAAACACCTTGTAGACTATATGAAGTATCTATACGAGAACTATAGGTTATTTGAACTAGATAGGATCGTGAAGGAGATAGGGGTTGTCGAGGAAATCGTGGATAAAGACCCTGTTAAAGCACTAGCCTATATAGTACGTATTGAGAAGGATCTAGGCAATATACTCCTTGGAACACCAGCTTTTGTACAACTCAACGACTTTGTTATAGAGGGTATACGTAGATCCATTATAAGGCTTATGGCTTGGTACCTACTATACTACGATACTGTTATGCCATCTGGTTTTACAGCTATAGAGTTCCTAGAAACAAGCCCTAGCCAGAGCCTATATGCTGTATCAACAGCTCTTCTACACCTACTAGTACTCTCTAGACTACCATTGTTTGAGAAGAGTCTTAGTAGCTATTCTTCTCCATCGTTAAAGACTGGTACTGGGTTATTTGGTGAGTTTCTTAGACTAAGTGATCCAGAGACAATAGTGGTGACTGTATCGTGTCTAGTCTTGGTAGCTATTGCTTCAACACTACTAGGCTATACTGTTGGTAAGAAGTATACTGAGTACCAGTATAGTATTAGGAAGCTAATGGGACATACTAGAGGAAATCAGTTAGAAGAGCCTGTCTAGACTCTACTCTAGACCTACTAGACTCTATAGCCCTCCTTATAGAATCCTTGAAGTCGCTAACCAGTTTGTCTCTCAACCCAGGGTTGTAGAGAGCTGCAGCTGGGTGGTAAGTAGCTACAAGCTTTACCCTAATACCCTCCACTACAGCATCGTATACCCTACCATGCATAACCGACATATTAGCCCATCTAAGACCAGCTAGACTAAACAATACACGAGCAGCATGTCGGCCAAGAGCAACGATTACATGTGGCTCAATAAGCCTTAGCTGCCTAACTAGGTATGGTAGACAAGCTCTAATCTCCTCCTCTCTAGGGTCACGGTTTCCAGGTGGACGGCACTTAACGATATTGGTTATATAGACATCTCCTCTCTTAAGCCCAATAGACTCTAGTAGCTCAGTCAACAACTTACCAGCTGCTCCAACAAAAGGTCTCCCAGTCTCATCTTCTCTAGCACCAGGTGCTTCACCGACAAACACTACTTCTGCGTCAATTCTTCCCTCTCCAGGCACAGGATTCTTCCTTGTCTTGTATAAGCCGCATCTCCTGCACTCCATGATCTCTCTAACTAGTCTATTCCATTCAACACTCTTGTCCAAGGCTTTGGCACCCTTGTATACATGTTTAATCTTATATACGTGTATCTACAATTAATAGTCTTGCTGGCTAGGAGAGTATGGATTGTGTATAAGGGATGATGTAGTGGGTAGAGGTTCTAGTGAACCCAGTATACTGAGGGTTGTAGTGAAGACAGGTATTGCTGACAAGCTTGGCTTACGTGTATCTAGTGAAGCAGTTGATCTAGGTGATGTATACCGTATTGCTAGAGCTAGTAAGGCTGAATACCTAGCTCTTATCCCAGACATAGGGTTGCCTATAGCTGATATTATATTGAATGAACTAGGGAAGTGTATTAGACAAGCTGATGCAGTAATAGTTGTTGCTAAGCCAAAGAGTATACTACGTAGGCTATGGTCTAGAATGGGTGTACTAGATATTCTAAAGAAGATTACTGGCCATCCACGTGGCTACCTAATAGTGTTTAAGAGACAATTGCTACTAGAGCATAGTGGTGGGTTTGAGAGTACTGATAAGGATGTCTTACCACATGCTGGTAAGGTATTGAGCCTAGTATACGAGATACCATTGTCTGACTACTTGTTAACAATATATGGTAGACTACCCTATCCGGTACTCCTATTGATCCGTGAGCCATGGAGAGTGATAAAGTTTGGTTTTGTAGGGCTCATGGGTGCTTTTGTAAATGTTTCTGTATTGACGATCATTGCTTCTATACTACATGTTACCCGGTACAACTTGTTATCACTAATACTACCTGTAGCAGCAGGTTTTGAAGCTAGTATACTGTTTAACTTCACAATGCATGAGCTATGGACATTCCGTGATATAGAGCTTGAGAGAACTGTTCTTAAGCGTATTGAGAGATTGTTTAAATACCATTTGGCCAGTCTTGCTAGCTTCCTTATACAGTATATTGCGGTAGCTATTCTCTACGGCTTATTCGGGATCAGTTTACCGATTGCATCGTTTACTGGTATAGTATTTGGTTTTATAGTGAACTATATTATCGGTAGAGCATATACGTGGTATGGTAGAATAGAAGAAGCATAGGCGTTGTAGAGCCTTGGAGAAATGTTTCTCAATAATAGTTCCTACTTATAACGAGGTAGAGAACATAGGTATATTGATACCCTTGTTAGCAGAGTCTATAGAGTCTGTAACAGATTGTTATGAGATAATAGTTGTTGATGACAACAGCCCTGATGGAACAGCTGATAAGGCTAGAGAGTTCTCTAGCAGATACCCTGTTAGAGTACTTGTTAGGACTAGAGAGAGGGGTTTATCCTCTGCAATAGTATATGGTGCTAAACACGCTCTCTACGACAACATAATAGTTATTGACGCTGATCTACAGCATCCACCGGAGAAGGTTAGAGACATAGCTCTTGCACTAGCTAGTGGGTGTGACATAGTAGTTGCTTCACGCTATAGAGAAGGTGGTGGTATCGAGGGTTGGAGCTGGTTTAGATTGCTGGAGAGCCGTATAGCTACTCTGCTTGCATACATATTAAACCCATGGTCACGTGTAACAAGTGATCCTATGAGTGGGTTCTTTGGTTGTAGAAGGAAGTACTTGTTAAACCCATATATAGAGCCTAGAGGCTATAAGATTCTCCTTGAAGTACTATCTAAGAATAGATGGTTTATCAATAAGGTATGTGAAGTACCCTATGTATTCCGTTCAAGGATGTATGGTGAGAGTAAACTAGGGTTTAAGACAGTAATTGATTATATCATACAGTTACTTAGAAATAGGTTTTACTCTAAGAAGATCTAGTCCTTCTATTTCACTCCAGTTAACCTCTAGCCCTATAGACTTTGCAGCAATAACTAGTGATCCAAGTACTGGTTTATACACTAGCCTATGTGGTCTTAAAACCTTCTCCCTCATAGAGGATAGTTTGTTTACAAAGGCTCTCTCTACGTACTCTATATTGAATACACCACCAGTATAGTATACATTAATTACATCTATGGACATCTTCTTTGCAACAGCTATAGTTGCTTCACCTAGTTCATAGCCTGCTCTCACGAGTATCTCTATTGCATACCTGTCTCCCTTCCTAGCGGCTTCTGCAACAACTGGTGCTAGACCAGCTATCTCTTCTACACTAAAGCTTCTCCTATACATAGTGTATGATAGCTCCTCCTTATCTGATACGCTAAAGTACTTCAGCACCAGGTCTGCTAGTAATGTCTTCTCCATTCTACCATCAAGCATTTTAACAGCATCTCTAATTGCTCTAAATCCTATCCAGAAACCACTCCCTTGATCACCTAGTAGCCAGCCATGGTCTCCAGCTATGTACCTATTCCTCCCATCCCATCCATAAGCTATACTCCCTGTACCAGCTATTACAGATATACCGGGTTCTCCAAAGCCTCCAGCCATTAATGCCTCGTGTGCATCGTGTTCAATAACTATCTTCCTCCCTACACCTAGTGTCTCTAGTCTTTCAACAACATATTCTCTATCAAAACGTGTATCTAGAGCTGCTAGTGAGATACATATAGAGTCTATATCATCTAAACCTATACCTGCATCCAATACAGCCTTGACTATAGAGTCTAGTATATTCTCTACAGTCCTATCCAGTCCTATGTTATGGTAGTTGCTTGGTCCGGACAAGCCATAGCCTATAAGCTTCTTCCTGCTAGTATCAACAACTGCTGTTTCTGTCTTAAAACCACCACCATCTACACCAGCTATTATAGCCATGGCCCTAGCACCATCATGTTTATAAGTAGGCATTGTATAGCGTTTAAATAGCTTGTCTACACTAGTACACCAAGGAGAGGTGTATGGTATGGGAGGTAAACACGGTAAGTATGTATATGTAGAACGTAGTGATGGATGGTTTGTCAAGGTTAGAGTGTTAAAGAGTAGAGATGTTAACGACCCAACCAGGTACATTGTTGTTGGTCCAAAGACTAGGAATCCACCGTTTACATACAAGGTTTTTAAGGAAGAAGAACTACCTGATGAGGTAAGGCCTGAGCTATACAAGGTCTAGTATGGAGTCTCCTATTATATAGACGCTACTAGATACCTATTTTACCCTTCTATAACTAAGAAGTATAGTGGATGCTGAAGCCGACATAGTCTGATCAGTGAGGAAGGGTCGATAGTCTGAGTATAATGCTTTAACTCTATAAGCACCTAGTGGGTGGGGTTTTTGACTGAGATTATTGAGGTAAGTATGTATGAGGAGATTGATAGGGTTAGTGAGTTTATCAAGAATCCTGCTTTTGAAGCATATATTAACCTAGAAGGAGTCTTCCAAGGCATTGAGAGGTTTATTGGAGATAACGTCCCTAAGCTTTTCAATGTATTGTCTAGCAAGAGTATTGAGAAATGCCTCTTTACACGCCTTAGTCTAAGGAGGCAATCTGGTACATGGGATGAGGCTGTAATACTTGTTAGTGAAGGAGTAGTCATTGGTATATACGCTGTTGTTGACGGTAGTGAAGTAGCTGGTTCTGAAGCACTTGATAGGATTGCCCAGAATATGAACAAGGGATTATACTCAATGGCTATTATGGAGGTTATAGAGCTTCCAAGAGACTTTACAGAGCGTAGACTAGATGTTAAGATAGAGAAGCTTGTTAGTATCAAGGAAGCTGAGAAAGCTAAGAAGAAGACTGAAGAGAAACCTAGAGAGGAGAGAGTAGAAGAGAAGACTAGGACTAGGCCTAAGCCAGTTCTCCAACAACCAGCTAAGACCATACCTATAGACGCTAGTGTTGAGAAGACGAAGGTATTGCCAGAGTCAGAGTTTCGTAGATTCTACCAAGCTGTACTAAGGAGAGCAATGGGCTTACCACTACCACCACCTGAGACAAAGCCTAGTATAGAGAGAGAAGAAGAAACTAGTAAACCATTACCCAAACCACTTGATGAGATGCTTAAGTATGAAGAGCCACTATTAGACCTAATAGATGTTCTAACCCCAGTTATTCACTCCAGTAAAACAAATATATCAACACTAAAGTTTACAGGTGATCGTAAGAAACTATACATAGAAGTCAATGCATCAAAACTAGGGCTATTGATGAAGAAAGAGAAGATGATGGAGATAGCACGTATGATTGGAGAAAACGTCAAGAAGATCCTAAACGAGAAATACAGCAACCTAGGACTAACAGATATAGAGATAACAGTAAAACACGGATGGGACGTAATAAAGCTTACATACAAGATAAAATAGTAAAGAATATAAGCCTAGAAGATATAATGGAGAAGAACAGAGAAAATGGGCCCGTAGCTCAGCCTGGTGAGAGCGGCGGACACCCACCGACCCCCGTTCTCCCCATCTTGGATATTCCCCTATCATGTATCCACTACTTACTTAGCCTGCATGTGTAGGTGTTATTACATAAACATGTTTACCCTATAATCAACCACTACAAGGTATTTTACTGTATGGTTCCAAAGGTATTTTTAAGAAAGTCTCCTCCATACTGTTCATTAGGAGGTTAGGGAACAAGGTGTATGTTGAGAGAGCTTACTATGAGGTATGGTATTAGGTGTTTCTCAATGGTTATTACATCTACCAGTGTCTCTACTATCATGTTTTATCATTAGGTATGCCCTTATCTATTAAGCTCATGTTCAATATATTACCCGATATCTTGATAAGGTTTAAAATAGGTGTCATGTATAAGGTTTATAGCGGGTCGGGGGTCGGTGGGTGGCTGAGGCTCTTAACCCGTAGGTCCCGGGTTCAAATCCCGGCGGGCCCGCCTCTTATTCTCTGTAATGGTGTTGCTGTATGGGTGGTCTCTACCGTGTTTTTGATAATGTGTATATAGTTTCTGATACACGTACACTCTTTATTGATGGATTGAATATTCTTGTATTCTCTGATCTACACTTAGGTTTTGAAGAAGATATGGCTAGACAAGGTGTTTTCCTGCCTCGTGCACAGTTGTCTAACGCTTTATCCTTGATTGATAAGGCTTTTGGTATTGTTGGTTGTGTTGACATGGTTGTTATTAATGGTGATCTAAAGCATTGTTTTGAGAGGCTTTTGAAACAAGAGAGGATCGAGGCTCGGAAGTTACTGGATAGCCTCTTTGGCAGGGGTGTGAGGGAAGTTGTTGTTGTACGTGGTAACCATGATAACTACTTACCATTTGTTCTTAGAGACTACGGGCTAGAGCTTAGGCTATCCTATAGTGTAGAAATTGCTGGTCTAAAGATACTGTTTACACATGGCCACCTAGGACTTGATAGGATCGGTTCTACTGGAGACGTTATCGTAATAGGGCATGAGCACCCTAGTATAGCTGTTGTTGATGAGCTTGGACTAGTTGTTAAGACTCCAGCTTATCTAAAGATACCATGTACTAATGGTGGGTATATACTGGTGCTACCTGCAATGGGTATATACCAGTCTGGTAATCGTGTATCACTTGATAGAGAGAGTTATCTATCACCTATTGTTAGAGAGAAAGGTGTTGTAGAAGAGGCTATACCATATGCTGTTATAGAGGATGAGGGTATACTAGAACTCCCAAGACTAGAGACACTATACACTAGCTTATTGGAAGGGGAAACAGTTTATTAATCTATACACCCCTTATATACCTATCAAGGAGGGGTTTAAAAGGAGCGTAGTTAGAGAGGTGTATTTTATTGAGTGAGAGAAATGTTCTATCAAGTGAGAAGAGTGTTAGACCAACAACTCGTATAGAGAATATTGTAGCAACAGTAATACTTGATCAACAACTCGACCTTAACGCTATAGAGCGTAACGTGCCAAACGTTACCTATCAGCCAGACCAGTTCCCCGGCCTTATACTAAGGCTTGAAAAACCCAAGACTACTGCATTGATATTCAAGTCTGGTAAGATGGTTGTAACTGGTGCTAAGAGTACACACCAGCTTATACAAGCTGTTAAGAGGATTATACAGTTGCTACGTAAACACGGTATAGTGATCACTGGTCGTCCAAAGATACAAGTACAGAACATAGTAGCTTCTGGAGACATACATGCACAAGTCAACTTGGAGAGAGCAGCTTATCTGCTAGAAGACAGCATGTATGAACCAGAACAGTTCCCCGGCCTTATACACCGTATGAGAGAACCACGTGTAGTACTATTGATATTCAGTAGTGGTAAGATGGTTATAACTGGTGCTAAAGAAGAAAGTGAAGTAGATGATGCTGTACGTAGAATAGCTGGTAGACTAAGGGATCTAGGCTGTATAAAGCCTCGTATCTAAAGTTTTTCTCTCCAATGACAACATATTCTTTCCCAACTATTTTCCTCCATATATACTTATAGGGGTTTGTATACAATCTAGTAAATGGTATGATGAAGTGGGCAGCCATAGACCAACCCGGGATGATAGGCCTTATCTCACTCTGAACCTTGTTGAAGGAACAATTGTTGTTCTCGACCTAGATAGGTTTGGAGAGTATGTTAGAGAACATGGGTTGAGTGAGTATAGCCCGAACATTGTAACTGGTACATTGTCTTACTTGGTTGAATGGTTTGTAAGGAAATGGAGTGGTGTTATAGTATATGGTCTTGACTGGGAACGGGGTACTGAAGAAGCTGTTGTTGAGATACCATATGTTGATCCAGAGGAGATTAGGGGTGATCTAGAAAAGATTGTTGATGAGATAAAGAGGCTTGGTGTTAGCATTAGTGTTGTAGCTATTAGAGACTATGTGTTGTGTAGGAGAGCACGTAGTCGTAGAGAAGCATACTATGGTACACTGGGTAGGAGGAGAGCGATAAGGCTTCTTAGGATGGTTAAGAAACGTGGTGGTGGACTCTATATCCCCTAGGAGGGAAACTGTTTACCTCTTATGTTTCCTCCGGGTCTTTCTCATAAGAACGAATAGTATCATCTCTATAACGCCTACTGTACCAATTATATAGCCTGTAACTGATAGTATTAGTGCTACAATGTTTAGCCATAGTAGTGGTTGTTTATAGGATATTATAGTGTAGTTGTAGTGTATTATCGTTGGCTTGTTTACTTGTAGAGTAAGTATTTCTATACCATTATAGCTACGTGTTAAGTGTCTACCAGTAGTCCTTAGGTCTAGTTTCTCACTTCCACTACTACTGTATATCGTGACTATACTAGCGTTCTCAATATACATGTCAACCTCTGTATAGTGGCTCTCATAATAAAACATTTCAGCAGATATGTTCTCTGGTATAGTAATATTCCCCTCTACTCTCAATCCACTAGCTGGTGTAGAACAACGGTATACTACACGATAGTCAGTCCTATAATCTGATACATAGGCTAGGGCTAATGCAATAACAGCTATTAGTAAGCCTAAAGCCATGTGTTTAATGAACTTTGTATTCTCACTCTCTAGCTCCATAGCCCTCACACAATCGTATACTAGGCAATTATAGTTACTACTGGGGGCTAAAATAAGTGACCTGTAAAGTATTGAGAAACACCTACTCGATCAATGTATTACCTGGGGTTAAGAAGGTTATATATAAAACTTACTACTTAACACCACGGGTCAATAAATAAAGTTTAAATAGAGTAGCTATAGAGAATTAGAACAGTGTATCCTGCTGGATAGTGGGTTTGAAATAGGTGGTTGAGCCTATGAAATACAAACTACTTGGACTCATACTCCTCGTAACCCTAGTACTCCCTGTACTAGCTACAATACCAGCTAGTGCCCAGGGAGAAGGACAACCAGTTACCGAGATGCTATGGATTAGTAGAACAGATGAAGCAGCAGCTATAATGGAGGTTGCACGTGGAGACGCTGACGTATTCGCATGGTCAATGCCACTGCCTAAGTACCAGGGTATAGACCCTAATCTAAGACAGAACCTTAAGCTAATAAGAAGTACTACCACATACTTTGACATAGCACTCAATCCAGCAAGCAACGTTATAGACCCTAACGCCGAGGGTGTTGTACAGCTTCTAGACAGGAACTATACTGGACAGATAATACCTGGTCTAATACTATGGGATCCACCACAGAACTGGGTAAACCTAACAGACATCGAGGACTATACCAACCTACACTTCAACCCATGGGGAGTCAAGGACATGAGGTATGCACTACAATTCCTAGTAGACAGAGACCTTATCGTCAGTAGAATCATGGGTGGTAGTGCTGCTCCAGCATTTGGTGCTATAAGGCCGAGCCACCCAGCTTATGATAAGTTGAAGCACATCTATGATGAACTAGGATTAACAGCTGCTGGAGACAAGGCTAAGGCTCAACAGATATTCTTGAATGCACTAGAAGAGGTTAGGAGTGTACTACAGAACTACGGTATGGATCTACAGTTACGTGATGCTGCTGACGCTCCTGGTGGTAAGTGGCTATGGTTTGTAAAGCCTGATGGTAGTGAGGAACAGGTTACAGTATACTTTGTAATACGTGTTGAGGATGAGCGTCTAGACATTGGTAGACAGATTGCTGACTGGATTGAGAAGTACTTCTACATAAAGGTTGAGAGGATTGAGCGTGAACGTAGTGTTGTAACACCAGTAATCTATGGTAGCAACCTAGTAGAGACGAGCTCTCAGCTAGGCGGTATTGTATGGAGTATGTATACTGAAGGATGGGTTAGCATGGGTGAAGACATCGATGTATGGGCTAGGTACGATGTAGCATTCTTCTATGCTCCAGTACGTGGCTATGGACCAAACACTAGGTTCTACAAGTGGTTCTGGTACTACTACGACCCATACCTATACGAACTAGGCGTGGATCTATACTATGGAAGCTATACACCAGAGAACGTTGACGAGCTATGGGCTAAGATCGAGGAGATGCTAAGATATGGTATACAGGAGAGCATTAGAGTATTCCTAACAGAGAACTGGGAGTACGCTCCAGTAAACAAGGACCGTGTAACACAGCTAGCCTATGGTATAGCAAGCGGTATCTGGACACCATGGGCACTACGTACAATACAGACAACAGATGGTAAGCTAAAGATCATTGAGTTCTCAAGCACTGGAGCACTATTCATGAGCCCATGGAACACAGTACTAGGATTCACAGACGTCTACAGCGAGCTAATGGGTAGGCAAGTACGTGACTTCGCCTTCTACTCTAGGCCAGACACTGGACTGCCAGAGCCTATACGTGTAGAGGAATATGGTGTTGAACGTGGCAACTTCACAATACCAGACACAGCATTGATCTATGACCCAGTACAGGATAAGTGGGTACACATTAGTGAAGCCAACCCAGTATTCGTAGAGTACATGTACGGTGAAGTACCAACATCTGCTCCAGTAAAAGTCACTATCAAGTACAAGTTCGGCAAGTGGCATGATGGTACACCAGAGTCTATGGCAGACATACTATATGCTTATGGATTCGCTTGGGAATGGGCATTCAATGATGAGGAAGCTACAAACCAGTCAGACCCATACTATGACACAGAGATTGAGGAGGGTGTTGGATGGACTTTATCAACAATCTATGGTGTAGAAGTAGTTAGTGATGACACAATAGTTATCTATACAAGCTATGACGACGTATACGATGTACTAGTCGCTAGCTTTGTAGTATTTTGGCAGGACATTGCATGGCCAGTACAAGCTGCTAGTGAGAAACTTATTGTAGAACACGTATCTCCACCTGGTTCAGCACTACCATATGGATGGACTGATCGTGAGGGCGAGTGTGTAGGTATTAGCTGGATAGACCCCAACCACGCAGCTGATGTAAAGACCGCTATTGAGGAGCTTAAGAACAGTGGCTATAAGCCACCATACATAGCAACATACCCTGGATACGAGAACTATGACCCAACAAGCTTCTATGACAACGTAATAGCATTCATTAACGAGAGAAACCATGCTATGGACAGCAATGGTCCATACATGGTAGAGTACTACAACCCAGATGCTAACGAGCTAAAGATGGTGTGGTTCCAAGACTACGTATACCCACCAGGCTACTGGGCTGACAAGTTCACAATAGTAGTACCAGTACTAGAGGGTGTTAGTGGTATACCAGACTTTGTAGAAGCTGGTATGAGCTACGACATAACAGTTACTTTGAAGCTAGTACAGATAGCACCTACATACCAGGAGCTAGAGCCAACAGGGTTCATAATCTATGCATCACTATCAACAATTAATGAAACAACTGGTGAGCCAATACACCTAGCTGACGTACCAAAGGAGAACATACAAGAGATCGGCGGTGGACAATACAAGATAACACTAGACGAGCAATTCACATACCAGTACATGGCCGAGGAAGGAACATACTATCTAACAATAACCATAGTACACCCCAAGAGCGGTGAGTCAATAGTCTATACAGCAGAGCTAGTAAGCATTGGAGTAGTAACAACACCACCAACTACAACCACACCAACCACTACAACTACACCAGAAACAACAACCACTACAACACCACCAACTAGTCCAACAACCTCCCCAACCACCAGCCCAACTAGCCCAACAACTAGCCCGACTACTTCACCAAC
>CAYXOO010000013.1:0-10395 GCA_964466845.1 uncultured Desulfurococcaceae archaeon | reverse complement strand
ACTAGCCCGACTACTTCACCAACTAGCCCAGCTACTTCACCAACAACATCCCCAACAAACACAACAAGTGCCTCACCAGCATCACCATCAACAACATCGCCAGCTGCTGGAGCACCAACAACAACAATAGCTGTAATAGCCGGTGTAATAATAGTCATAGTAATAGTAGCACTAGTAGTATTCCTTAGGAGGAAGTAGCTAAGCTAGGCTAAACACTTTTTAACAACAAACTTTTTTCCTAACAAACAAGTACCTTGTCTATAAACTATCTTCTCTAGACTACGTACTATCCCTTAATCCTTATTTATCCAAAACTTACACAAACACATCAATAGGGTGGTAAAGCGAAAGACTTAAGACTAGAAACAACCATAATAGCTACCCCGGTTAATAATATAAGCTAGCTAGCCTCTATATCCTATAGTGTAGAGGAGGTAGGCAATGCCTGCAGGTATTGGTAGAACCATAGTAACAACTATTATAAACATAGTAGTCGTCTTAGTCATTGTATCTATAATAATGTCTGCAATATTTGTTACACAAGCAGATATGTACCTACGTGGACTTGCACAAGAGATGTTTAATGCTAAGGTAAAAGCACTAGAGCCTAAACTCAAGAACCTGCCTGAGGAGAAGAAAGAAGAGATTCTACAGAAGATAAACGAGAGTATATGGAGGGACTTAGGACTATTAAGACCTCTGCATGAGAGGATATTAATGTATGCTGTAAACGCTATGTTGTTTAGATTCGAGAACTTCTCAGCTAAGAAGTTATACCCTGGAAACCCAACTAATGCTAAAGAAGTAGTGTTTAATGCATTGAGGGCAACAATTATACTATTTACAACAGCTACTATCATAGAGATAGCTATAGCTATATTCCTTGGACTCCAAGCAGCTAAACGTGCTGGAAGCTTGTTTGATAGAGCAATATCTGGTCTAGCACTAATATCAGCTAGTCTACCAATGTGGTGGGTTGGACTACTGATGCTTCTAGTTTTTAGCTACTGGCTTAAATGGTTCCCATTTGCATCAAAGGATGTATATAGTGAGCTTGCAGCACTAAACCGTATGAACATTGATCCTATACAGAAGTTCTTTATGTCAATACCAATATGGCTTAAATACCTTACACTACCAATGATAACGATTATACTTGTATCATTTGGTGGTGGAGCATATATTGTTAGAAACATTGTTGTCGGTACAATACGTGAAGACTTTGTAATGGTTGCACGTGCTAAGGGTTTGCCGGAGAGGAGTGTATTGTATAAACACGTACTTAGAGCAGCTAGCCCACCAATAGTTACCATGAGTGCTCTTAGCCTGGTTGGCTCACTAGGTGGTGCTATAATTACAGAGACGGTATTCCAGTGGCCAGGAATGGGTCTTACGTACTGGATAGCTATAAACAATGGTGATGTAGGAGTCCTTATGGCTAACACGTATCTAGTAGTATTCCTCTTCATACTAGTAATCTTCACATTAGACTTTATCTATATGCTACTAGACCCACGTGTACGTGTCAAGGGACGTAGAGGGTGATAGGCCATGGTTAGCCTAGATACATTGAAGGAGTTCTGGTATGAACTTAAACGCCAAAAGATAGGTATAGCTGGTTTAATACTATTGCTTGCCCTAATAGGCTGTGTAATAGCCTTCCCGCTACTTGCAAACCCTGAGGATATAGATAACTGGCATTTCCAGGACTACTGGAGAGCTAAAATGACACCAAGACTAGCACCACCTGCTTGGGTAAACTGGTTTATACCAGACAAGTACCCAGCTACAGAGGATCTAAGGGATCCCATCTATACTCTAGAAGAGTTTAATTTAAACGATACAAAACAGCTACAGCTATTCATATACAAGATCACGGGTAAGAATATTACTAATGAGAAAGTACTAGAGAAGCTAAAGAAGGGTGTATGGTATGATAAGGTTGTGTTAATAAATGTAACGTATGAATACAACTTTACGGCTTACCACCCACCACTAGACATAGTGTTTAGAGCAGGATTTGACGTAGGAAAGATATTCTATCCAGGTAGGCCGCAAGGTATAGGAATATACATTCGTAGACCAGATAATATAACTGTGTCACTACTACCTGGTAGTAGATACCCGGAAAACAAGTATAGTATAAATGAGTACACTAACCTCAACGATAAAGGGTTGCTAGAGCTACTAGGTATACCATATGGTATAGAGAACGAGACCAAGATGCTATATATAAACAAGACTGCAGACTGGTTCTTCTCAATACAAGAGTATGGTAATAAGTTGTCAAGCTATAAGCAAGGGCTTGGTATAGGAATGGTTCTAGACCCTATACTAAAGGCTTCCAACGAGACTATAGAGCCACAGCAAAGCGTTGACATAACTACTGTATTGTTCTCAAAGACTGGTAAGGGAGTAGTATCTGGTGCTACAGGGCCACTACACGGTACATATCGTTTCGAGTTTGTATTCCTATTCCGTCTAGCAGGTAATGAGTCAAAGACTACACCAAGGATAGAGTTTAAACAAGCACGTATAGAAGGTGCTTATGGACTACTAGGTACTGATGACAAGGGTAGAGACTTATGGGCTGGACTAATATATGGTGTTAGATGGGCATTACTAATAGGTCTTATAACAGCATTCCTAGCAACAATGCTTGGTGTAACCTATGGTATGGTGTCAGCATATGCTGGTGGGCTAGTCGATGCCGCTATGCAGCGTTTCGCCCAGGTAATGTATTCTCTACCAGTACTACCGCTACTTATAATGCTAGCATACTTCTTCGGCAAATGTATATGGATTATAATAGTATTGCTAGTAGTGTTTGGATGGGTTGGTATACAGTTTGTTGTACGTAGCATGGTGCTGCAGATAAAGGAACAGACATACATAGAAGCTGCACGTGCACTAGGAGCTGGCAACCTTAGGATACTGTTTAGATACATATTCCCACAGCTAATACCCTACGCATTCGCTACAATGGCTCTAAGCGTACCGAGTGCAATACTCTCTGAAGCAGGACTAAGCTTCCTAGGACTAGGTGATCCAAGTATTGTGACGTGGGGTAAGATACTACATGATGCACAGCAGGCCAAAGCTGTATTGAAGAATGCTTGGTGGTGGGTTATACCACCAGGTCTAGCAATAGCTGTTACATCACTAACATTCGTTATGATAGGCATGGCTCTAGAGAGGATTATAGAGCCTAGGCTAAAGACTAGGTAGTCTCAAGAAAACGAGTAAGTACAAGAGAATCTTTCTTCTCAACAACACGGGCTAGTATAATAGAACCTATTTTCCCATGGAAACCACTTACTCCAACAACAATGTTTTTATCCCTTACAACACCTAGGTATTCACCTCTAATCCATCCACGACCAATAACTTCTACTCTAACAATATCACCTACACCTACATGTATTGGCACACGTCTTGCATACCTCATACCCCACTCCTCCATACTCCAGTGTAAACGATAGCCTAGCTTTTCTTCAAGCTCTCTTAGCTTCCTCCAGAAAAACCTCCAACTCCATGGTCTAACCCCACGTACTCTCCTACCATACTTGTGTACAACGTACTTCTGTATAGTAACTGGAGGCCATTTCTTACCAGCACCAATCCCTATAGCCCACTCTACAACCTCTATTACATCCCTATCATTAACACCAGGTATCCATACAGGTGTTACGTGGAGGTCTATACGTGTATTCTCAACAACATATCTTGCAACCTCTAAAACCCTCTCTACATTAAACCATTTAACACCCTGTAAGAACCTCGCCTTAAACGGATCAAGTGTCTCTATACTAAGGTTTATCCTATCAAGACCTGCTTTCTCTAGTTTATCAACAAGACTATAGCTTAGTAGAGCACCATGTGTCTCTAGAGCAACACTTGATATACCATCTATCAATTTAGCTCTAGATATAAAGTCTATAAGGTGGGGATACGTTAGTGGATCACCGATAGTGTCTATAAGAAGCTCTATACCACAGCCTTTAACACCAACGATATACTCTATGGTCTCCAATAAAGGCTCTGGATCAACAATGTATTCAGCCCATCTATTCCTACTAAAAGGGCCTGCATCTACACTACAGAATATACAGTTTAAGGGACAGATAGTCGTGGGTCTTACCTGTAACACATTAGTACCACGATCGATTATTCCAAAAGCTATATACCCTATCATAGGAGTGTCTCTTAATACACGATACACTATCCTACCATCTCTATACCTACCAATAGCTCTTAGATACTTATTCATCCCCCTCTACAACTCCCTATCCTACCCAATAGCCTCCTATAATCATATATACGTGTCCTCCTATAGAGGCTACCTGGGTTGCTATAGCCTATTATATACAAGTATATAGTTCTAACAATACCCTTGTTATCAACAACCCTCTTTACCCTAACAGGTATCCAGTTTGTTACTGGGAAATCAAGTGTTAATACCCGAGTACCAACCAATAGTTCTTTCTCAAACTTACTCCTAAGCTTCTCTAGTATATACCTATAAAGGTATGCATAGACAACTGTTGCATAGCCCAAGTATACATCATAATAACTTGCTTCAACAACACATACCCTACTAGACAACCCGGCCTCCATAGCCTTCTCTCTAATAACCTCTACTAGATAAGGATCGATCTCTACAGCTACACTGTAAGCACCCCTACGAGCAGCCTCTAGTACAACTCTACCATCACCAGCACCTAGATCGTAGAGTACGTCACCACTAGTTATACACGCTAGATCAAGTGCTTTCTCAACAACCTCTATTGGAGACGGTATAAATGGTGCCTCAACTAATCCAGACAATACATACACCTATTTGTACAAACCTCTTGTCTCTATGAAACACTATCCAAACTAATAGGTGTTTCTAAAATAACTTTTAAATAGAGTATGTAACATAAGGGTTAGAGTAGCTGTACTCGTGTCCCTCCCTATAGACTGAGGTGTATGGTTATTGAGTGAAGTACTACTGGATGTAAGGGGTCTTAGAACATACTTCTATACAACAAAGGGTATTGTAAAAGCTGTAGACAATATCAGTTTCAAGCTAAACCGTGGAGAAGTACTAGGTATTGCTGGTGAGAGTGGTTGCGGTAAAAGCACCACAGCATACTCTATAATAAGACTAGTACCACCACCCGGTAAGATAGCTGGTGGGCAGATCATATTCGAGGGGAGAGACGTACTTAAGATGAGTATGGAGGACTTCCGTAAACAGATCAGGTGGAAGAAGATATCAATGGTATTCCAAGGGGCAATGAATGCTTTAAACCCTGTATTCACTGTCGGTGATCAGATAGCTGAAGTGTTAATGCTACACAAGGGTATGACTAAACGTGAAGCATACGCTGTAGTATATAAGCTGCTACAAATGGTTGGTATAGACCCTAGGAGAGCACATAGCTATCCACACGAGCTAAGTGGTGGTATGAAACAAAGAGTTATGATAGCAATGGCTCTAGCACTAAACCCACCACTAGTAATAGCTGATGAGCCAACAACAGCTTTGGATGTAGTAGTACAAGCACAGATTATGAACTTGCTTAAGAGACTACAACGTGAACACAAGATGTCGATAATACTGATAACACACGATCTAAGCCTTATAGCCGAGATAGCTGATAAAGTAGCTATAATGTATGCTGGGAAAATAGTAGAGTTCGGCCCCTCAGATAAGGTCTACCTAGAACCAAAACACCCATATACCAGAGGATTACTAGCAAGTATACCACGTATACGTGGAGAGATAAAGAAACTAGAATGGATACCAGGTGTACCACCAGACCTAGTAAATCCACCTCCAGGCTGTAGGTTTCACCCAAGATGCAAGGAGAAGTTTGAACCTTGTGATAAAGAAGAACCCCCAATGATCGAGATTGAACCCGGACACTACGTAGCTTGTTGGCTCTACGCTAAGAAATAGTCTTGGGTGGGATTGTATGAAGGAGTATAGAGTAGAACCTGATGAGAAAACCGTGTTGTATGTAAAGGATCTAAAAACGTGGTTTCCTCTACGCAGATCACTTACTGAGATATTAACTGGTAAACCACGTAAATACGTCAAGGCAGTTGATGGTGTATCCTTTAAGATCGAGGAAGGAGACGTGTTTGGATTAGCTGGTGAGAGCGGCTGTGGTAAGACAACAACTGGTAAGACAATACTACGTCTAGTAGATCCGACAGCTGGCGTTATAGGCTACAGACCTAGAGAGCAACTACTAGAGCAATGGAAGAGAATGGGCTATAAACCGCCAAGAATCGATAAGCTAGGCTCTATAGACCTAGCCAAAGTACCATCAAAGTACCTTAAACCACTTAGACGTGAAATGCAGATGATATTCCAAGACCCTTATGGAAGCCTTAACCCAAGATTCACGATATACCAGATACTAGAAGAACCACTCATTATCCATAAGATCGGTAGGAGTAAGAGAGAACGTGAAGAACTTGTTATGAAGGCTCTTGAAGAAGTAAAGCTTACACCACCAGAGGAGTTTATGCCTCGTTACCCACACATGTTGTCTGGTGGTCAGAGACAACGTGTTGGTATAGCTCGTGCACTAATACTTAACCCAAGGTTTATAGTAGCTGATGAGCCTGTCTCAATGCTTGACGTTAGTATTCGAGCAGAGATACTAGAGCTTATGATGGAGCTTAAGAGACAGTATAACCTAACATACATATTCATAACCCACGACCTAGCTGTAGCTAGGTATATCACTAACAAGATAGCTATTATGTATCTAGGCAAGATCGTTGAGATGGGTAATACACGTAGAGTACTAGAGAACCCATTACATCCATATACACATGCATTAATACAAGCAATACCAGATCCAGACCCTAGCAACAGGCTTAAGATCAGGGAAGTACCCATAAAAGGTGAAGTACCAAGTGCTATCTTCATACCACCCGGATGTCGTTTCCACCCAAGATGTGTAGCACTAGATGAACACCCAGAGCTTAAACCACTATGTACTAAGAGAGAACCACCACTAGTCGAGGTTGAACAAGACCACTACGTAGCTTGTTGGCTCTACGCTAAGAAGTAACAATACCCTTTTAACCCACTCCATAACTATCTATTCTAGAGGTGTATAGTTCTTGAATCCAGAATCTAGAGTTGGAATAATTGGTTGGGGAGCATACATTCCCAGGTATAGACTGCCTCTAGACGAGGTAGTCCGTATATGGGGTTTTTCACCAGAAACACCAGCTGGGCTAAGGACTAGTGAGAAAGCAGTAGCTGGTATAGACGAGGACGCTATCACTATGGGTTGGGAAGCAGCATATAATGCACTACGTAGAGCAGGAGTTGATCCATCGAGGATAGGTGGTGTATGGTTTGGTACAGAGTCTAAACCCTACGCTGTAAAACCCTCTGCTACAGTCATAGCTGAAGCACTAAAGATTACACCAGAGACAATGGCTAGTGATCTAGAGTTTGCATGTAGAGCTGGTAGTGAAGCCTTAAGACTAGCTATTGGTGCTGTAGCATCTGGGCTTATAGAGTATGGGCTTGCAATAGGTAGTGATACAGCACAAGCTAACCCTGGAGACATACTAGAATTTACGGCTTCATCAGCTGCTGCAGCCTATATCGTAGGACCTGCTAGTGAGTCGATAGCTGTGTTTGAGGCAAGCTATACATTTGTTACAGACACACCAGACTTCTGGAGGAGAGCCTACATACACTACCCTCTGCATGGAGAAGCATTTACTGGTGAACCAGCCTATTTCAGACACATAATAGGTGCTGTGAAAGGCTTGTTGGAGAAAACAGGTCTTAAACCAGATGATTTCACATACGCTGTATTCCACCAGCCAAACGGTAGCTTCCCACTACGTGTTGGTGCAAAACTCGGTTTTCCCAAGGAGAAGATACTGCCGGGACTACTAAACCCATTCATTGGAAACAGCTATAATGCTTCAGCACTTATAGGTCTTGCTAAAATACTTGATATAGCAAAGCCTGGTGATAGAGTACTTGTTGCACCCTATGGTAGTGGAGCAGGTGCTGATGCATACAGCATAGTTGTTAAAGAGGGTATTGAGGAGAGGAGGAGACGAGCTCCACTAGTAGACGACTACCTTAAAAGGAAGAAGATTATAGACTATGCACTATACTCTAAGTATAGAAGGATAATACTTAGGATTAGAGGGTGAAGACCATGAGGTACTCTATACCAAGGTTTTGGAGGGAAATAAAGAGCCACTATAGACTAGTTGGTACTAAGTGTAGAAAGTGTGGCAGGATATCATATCCATCATCAACTACTTGTAGGTACTGTGGATCAAGGGATGTAGAAGAGATCGAGCTTTGGGAAAGAGGGCGTGTAGTCACATGGACGATAATATATTCAGCACCAGAGGGTTTCAACGAATACAAGCCACTAGTAATAGCTATTGTAGAACTACTAGAGTCAAAAGTAAAGATACTAACTAGACTAACAGATGTTGATCCAGAAGAGATCAGGGAGGGCATGATCGTAGAGCCCGTTCTTAGGAGGATTAGTGAGGATGGAGAAACAGGTATTATACACTATGGGGTAGTATTTAGGCCTCCAATAACTGGTGGAGGAGATGAAAGCTGATATAGAGTTTTTTGTTAAGAAGGTCTTATCAGGTGAAATACCCCTCCACCGTATAGAGGAATATGTGGGTAATAAGAACATAGCTGTAGTTGTACGTAGGAAAGCTATTGAAAGGATGACTGGTGTAGACCTACCAGCCATAGCTTCTACAATAATAGACTTTGTAGAGACAACAGGTTATAACATAGAGAACCCCATAGGAGCAATACAAATACCACTAGGAGTAGCTGGTCCTTTAAAAATTAATGGAGAGTATGCTAAAGGAGAATACTATATACCACTAGCTACTACAGAAGGAGCACTAGTAGCCAGTATAAACAGAGGATGTAAAGCACTGACAATAAGTGGTGGTGTAAAGACAAGGATACTAGATGACAAGATGACACGTGCACCACTATTTAAGACACCAGATATAGGTACAGCACTAGAGCTTATAGAATGGGTTAGAGAAAATTTTGATAGAATAAAAGAAGTTGCTGAATCAACAACTAGGTATGGAAGGCTATTATCTATAGAGCCCTACGTACTAGGTAATAACGTGTGGCTAAGATTCAATTACTCAACAGGTGATGCAATGGGTATGAACATGGTTACAATAGCAACTGACAAAGCAGCTAGATATATAGAGAAGGAGTTCCCTGGGGAAGCAAGACTAGTAGCTATTAGTGGTAATATGTGTGTTGATAAAAAGCCTTCACTAATAAACATGCTCCATGGACGTGGAAAATCTGTTGTTGCAGAAGCAATTGTTAAGAGAGAAGTTGTTGAGAAAATACTAAAGACTACACCAGAAGCTATAGTAGATGTTAATACACGTAAAAACCTCCTAGGTAGTATAAGAGCTGGCTCTATATCATTTAATGCACACTATGCCAACATAATAGCAGCTATATTCATAGCAACAGGACAGGATGTAGCCCAGGTTGTAGAGAGTAGTATGGGATATACATGGGCTGAAGTTAGACAAGGTGATCTCTATATAACAGTTACACTACCAAGTCTAGAAGTAGGAACAGTAGGTGGTGGAACAAGACTACCAACACAACAAGAAGCACTAAAACTACTAGGAGTAGCAGGTAGTGGAGACCCACCAGGAACAAATGCTAAGAAACTAGCAGAAATCATAGCAGCAGCAGTACTAGCTGGAGAACTAAACCTACTAGCAGTACTATCAACACATAGTCTAGCAGAATCACACATAAAACTAGGACGTGGAGGACAAAAATGAAGGTACAAATTAACAAATTAGATTTCTAGGAGGGTCATAGTGTTACATTTATGTTAAATAATTCACATAGAAATCTTAAACATCTTTTATCAGCAAAACGAGTAAAAATAAAAAGGTATGGAAGATATTAATTTATAAGTGTGTCTTAATGGTTTATCATGCAATACTTCTAGCAACCAGGAACTGGTGCAAAGCTGCATCACTTGGTAAAATAAAAATATATGATTTCCTTAAGAGGAAAAAAGGTATTTATGCCTTAATACCAGGTCAGTCTATTTGTGTAGTCTTAACAAAGGTGGAGAATGACGAGCCTCAAATATTTTATGGAGAATTCACTGTTGCTGAAGTAAAAGAAGTTGATTACTATGAATATAATAGGTTAGCTCAAGCAGGATTAATATACAATTCCCAGAAACTTAAGCCTGGAGAAACAAGATGGATTATACGCTTTGAGGAATTCAGAGAGTATAAAAGGAAAGTACCCCGAAAAGAGTTTACTGACGTAAAATCAAGACCTGATGGGAAACCTCTATCAGAGTGGGTAATTAC
>CAYXOO010000012.1:0-24848 GCA_964466845.1 uncultured Desulfurococcaceae archaeon | reverse complement strand
TCTCTGTGTAACACGTAAGTCTATGTTTATAAAAAGGTTAGAGAATACGTTTATGAATTTTTGTTTAAGGTATATACCCTTTATTACACCTCGAGACTCTATGTGTTGGCTTATGTGTTTCTGGAATACTTTTGGTGAAAACGGGTATATACTAGCTAATTCATATACAGTCTTTAGTGCATCATGTTCTAGTTCTCTAAGTATTAAAAGGTCTATTGAGTCAAATGGTTCAAGGAATGAGGGGAGAACAGAGTATTTCTTGGCTCTAGAATATTCTTCTAGTTCTGATAACTTCTTAGTCCATAGCTTTACATTGAATTGGAAGAAATCAACTATTTTTAGACTAGAGTATTTTGGTTGGTTTCTAAATCTATTATAGAAGATCTTTGCTTCAAGTTCCCCATTTACACCTATGTTTTTAAGTTCAATACTTAATCTTCTAATAAATTCTCTTCTAAGACTATAGGGCATATAGTATGAGAGCGACGTACCAGCTGGATTGAATGTCTGGGAGTATAGCTCTAGCCATGACTTCATAGGTACTTTGTTTAGGCTTAGCATTTGCGGCATAAATATCCTTAGTTCAGTCAAACCTATTGCTGGATAGTTTATACCTATTGTGAAGCCAAAGCCTTTCTTTCTAGCTCGTTTTATAAATCTACGGAATTCTCTATCGCCAACACCTATGCTCTTAGCTATTAATGAGTGGTTACCAGCTGTCTCAATCCTTGTTAAGAGATCTATCATTCTCGCCATATGGTGTTTTCTAATAAACTCTACCGTCACAATAAACTGTCTATGTGCTTCCCTAAGTTCTGGCGGCAGTACCGCTAGTCCATTATCGATTGTTGTTACCAATTGCTTTACCTCATCCAACTACATAGTTTTTAATCAACCTCTTCTATACAGTACTATATGTTTACTTATGTAGTAGTAATACTTAATAGTTAACACTTAATAGAATAGTTATTCAAAGGTCTAGTTATAAAGACTAAAGGCTTAGAGGAGGTTTATGTTCTGTGTCGGTAGTAAATGCTAGGAATGTGTTCTCTGGTAGGAGATTTAGTGTCTATGTAGAAGAACATGTACTACCTAATGGTAGGAGGACTACTAGGGAAGTTGTTAGGTTCCCAGAGACTGTTGTCATACTACCACTACTAGATAGTGAGACAATAGTGCTACTTAAACAGTATAGAGCCCCTATTAGAGAATGGATCTATGAATTACCAGCTGGTGTTGTAGATAAGGGTGAGAAACCAGAAGAAACAGCTGCTAGAGAACTTATTGAAGAGACAGGGTATAAGCCAGGTAGACTAGAGAGAGTATATCCTATGTATCTTGCTCCAGGGTATAGCACTGAGAAGATACATGCATTCATAGCATCGGATCTAGAGGAAGTAGGTGCTCGTCCCGAGGAGTACGAGGTTATAGAGACCTATAGAGTTAAGCTCTTAGATGCACTCGATATGATTAGAGATGGGAGGATATGTGATGCAAAGACTATAGCCCTCATAATGTACTACTACGTGTTCATCTATAATAGAGAGAAACACTAATAACTTACAGCCATGGCTTATTATTAGATAGACTAGATGATGCTCTATGTTATCAAGTAACCTACTAGATGAGATAAAGAGAGTAGTAGGTATTAGAGTCTCACTAGAAGGACCTAGCCACTGGATTGTACGTGGGTTAATTGAGGATATAGATGACTATGTAGTAGGATGTATTACGATGTTGCTTGATGAGTATCTGCCTGATGATATAGAGTATGATGTGCTAGAGGATAAGACCCTATGTGATATAGATAGTAGTGCTAAGGATTGTAGAGATACACTCTTAATAGCTCTTTACTATAGGGATGATGAGAAGCCTTTTACTTATATAGTCTTTAACCGTAGACTAGGTGATAACACGTATTCTCTAGAGTTTAGAGAAGTGATCCAAACAAGTTGATAAGATGGGTTTTTAAACTTTTTCCATAAGATCTTTTTTGATCATGTGGAAAAACCGTAGAAACGATCAATTCTAGATTATAGACTTGGTGAAACCCGTGAACCCCAAGCGTCTACTAAAACTCATTAAAACCCTTAAGACAGTAAGGTATGTCATCCCAGTAATCCTGCTAACGATCTCTGTCTTAGGCGATCAAGGACCTGGTGGTGACCCCATAGACGACGATCCAGTCAGGTTCTAGACCTAGATAGATATGTGTTTTTTATTCTATACTATTACTATTTCTCTTGTCTATATGACCTATGGTCTGAGATAACTTTTTCAACCCATAGCATAGTATAATCTATTGCTTGATAATCACGTTAGAGGTGGTGGGTGAATGGAGATAGAGGTTAGTGACTTAGCATTTTGTCTAGCTGTAACTGGTAGTGCTATAGCCTTGTTGGGTGGATTAACTGGTTCTTCAGTAGGTATAGGCAGAGCTGCATCAGCTGGTACTGCAGCGTTAGCTGAGGACCCTAAGCAGTTCCGTAATGTGTTCCTACTAGCTGCACTACCTATGACACAGACATTCTATGGATTAATAACTATGATACAAATGCTAGGCTATATAGGGAGTATATCTGGGAAGACACAGCTTTCACTACAGGGTGGACTAGCAATACTTGCTCTTGGAATAGTTGTTGCTTTTACAGAGTTCTTCTCAGCTATGATACAGGGCAGTGTATGTGCATCTGGTATAGCAGAGCTCCCTAGGACACGTGGTAAGATAACGTTTAATACAATGATCCTAGCTGTCTATGTAGAGCTCATGGGTATCCTTGGAATGGTGTTTGCACTAATGGCACTAAATATGATGCAGGGTAATGTATTGCCTAAGCCATAGACTCTAGGTGCATAGTAGTGCCTAGTACTGGTATAGATGCTCTAAAGAAGAAGCTATTAGAAGAAGCTAGAGAGAAAGCTGAGAGTATAATTAGGGATGCAGAAAAGAGAGCACAAGAGCTTATAGAGGAGGCTAAGAAGAAACGTAGCCAGATGATTGAAGAAAAACGTAGAGAAATGATAGAGAAAGCTAGGAGAGAAGCTGAGATTATATTGTCTGAAGCAAAGAGGATGTATAGACTAGAGATTGCTAAAGCTAAACACGAGGTATTGAACAAGGTGTACGAGAGAGCTAGAGAGATACTAGAGAAGAGAGAGGGTGTTGCAGATAAAGCTAGAGAGTCTCTAGAAAAACTACTTAGTGAAGCCTTAGAGGTAGTACCTAGTGGTTCTAAGATAAAAGTTGTTGTAAACCCTAGTGATAGAGAGGAGGTTATAAGAATTGTTAATGAAAAGAACTTACCCGGTATTGTAGACTATGTCGAGGCTTGTGAAGAAGTACTTGGTGGGGTAATCATAGAGCTAGAAGATGGCACTATTATAGACAACTCCTACAATACAAGGCTTAGGAAAGCTTTTGAAAGATATAGTAAAGAGATTGCCTCCATACTATGGAGTAGCTAACCATAACTAGGGTGTCCATAGGGAATGACTGTTTCTATAAAGAAAACAACCAATAAATTCTATATCGCCTCAAAACTCTCAGCTATGTTATCCAGTATACTATCTAGCAACGACTTATTGTCAGCTATTAGAGCAGAGAATCTACGTGAAGCAATCAATATACTAGCTAAGAAGCCTCTAGGAAGCTATGTATCTGGAGTCTATAGTGTCAAAGGAGGCTCTATAGGATCTATAGTAGAAGCTATTGATGAATATACAAGAGCTAGTATCAAGACATTAACTATGTATCTGGATAAGAAATCAGTTGATACCCTATTGTTTTTTGAAAAAATATATGATGTACTAAACATTGTCTCCATATATGATAGAGTGTCTAGTGGTGAAAAAGCTTCCCAAATCCTACCAATAGGGATAATGTATTTAGAGAATGTTGCAGTCGAAGACATAGACTCTCTAGATAAACTATACAGTATCCTAGTTAGATACAATATATTTCACAAGGCACACTATGTTAAAAGACATGGTATAGAACCATATGTTATCGCATGTAAGCTATTGTCAGAGATGGATATATCTGGGATAAAGCATCCTATTATAAGGAAGATTATGGGTTTGGCACACGACTATGTATTGACTAGACTAGCACTTATCTATGGCGAGGATGTTTTAAGGTATGTGAAGAGACTGCATACATACTCGTTAAGTGAATTATCAATGATCGCTTCTTCTAGGAGTGTTGATGAACTAGCCAGTATACTTAGTTATGGATACTATCTAGACTATGGTAGTATTGTTAGAGATTTACAGAGGATTGGAACGTTTTTTGATGTATCTCATTTAATACATGTTGTACACTTATTATCAGCATCAACGGATCTACTATACCCGGTTTACCCGTGTCTAGGAGTTAGGCTTGCTATACTGCTCCATGGTGAAAACTTGTTTGCAAAACTAGTGCTTGTATCTAAGTATACTGGCTTCTATGTTAGAGAGGTAGAGGATATAATTAGTAAGTGGTGGGTTGTTTGACTAGCTTTGAAGCTAGGAAAATACTATTTGTTGGTGATAGAATACTTAACTTGCTTGCTTCAAGTATTGGTGGAGACTACTTATGTGTTGAAGAGAGAGAGTGTAGTTCTATAGTAGAGTATATCAGAGGGTCTATTGAGAGGTATAGTATAGTAATTGTTTCTAGTGAATACATAAGGAAATGTCGTGAGCTAGAGAGAGTCTTTAGGGAATTGCGTGGGAAACTATTTGTAATAGAGATACCTGGTATTGAGGATATTAAGAGGATTAGTGAAGACGATATTAGAGAGTATTATGAGAAGCTTGTACGTAAATACGTGGGTGTTAGAATAAGCTTATAGACTAGATTCTATGATAACTAAACAATGTATGGTTTAGGATAGAGAGTATACGTGGGTATGGATATGAGGGGCTATATCTATAGAGTATCTGGCCCACTAGTCATAGCAGATAATATGCGTGGTAGTAAGGTTTATGAGGTAGTAGAGGTTGGTGAAGAGAGGCTTATTGGAGAAATCATTGGTGTTGAAGGAGACAAGGCTATCATACAAGTCTATGAGGATACAACTGGTCTTAAAGTAGGAGATCCAGTATATGGTACAGGTTATCCATTAGCAGCAGAGCTAGGGCCAGGGCTTATAGGATCTATATATGATGGTATACAGAGGCCTCTACCAGTTCTACAGGAGCTTGTAGGATTCTTTGTACGTCGTGGAGTAAAGGCTGCACCACTACCACGTGATAAGAAATGGCAGTTCACACCAATGGTTAAGAAGGGTGATAAAGTAGGTCCTGGAGACTACCTAGGCTATGTACAAGAGAGTATGACTGTTAAACACTACATTATGGTTCCACAAGGTGTACATGGTGTTGTAGAAGAGATTGCTAGTGAGGGAGACTATACTATAACTGATACAATAGCAGTGGTATCTGGGAAAGAAGTGTCTATGCTACAGAAATGGCCAGTGCGTAAACCAAGACCCTACCGTGAGAAGCTAGAGCCACGTGAGCCACTGCTTACTGGCCAGAGAGTCATAGACTTCTTCTTCCCACTAGCAAAAGGAGGTAAAGCAGCTATACCCGGCGGCTTTGGTACAGGTAAGTGTGTATTACCTGGTACTCCTGTCTTACTTGCTGATTGGAGTATAAAGGCTATTGATGATATATTTAGGGAGGTTAAGGGTGGAGAGCCTGATCTTAGTGTTGAGGAAGAGGTTTATAGTGTAGATAAGCCTCTGTATGTCTATAGCTTTGATGGTGAGAAGCTAAGGCTTGCCCGTGTAACACATGTCTATAGAGGGTTTACAGATAGAGTTGTTAGGATAAAGACATCTAGTGGTAGAGTACTAGAGGTTACACCAGTCCATAAGCTTCCAATATATAACCCAGAGGGTTATGTAGAGTTTATTGAAGCATATCGTTTAAAGCCTAGGATGTATCTTGTAGTACCAAAGAAGATACCATCTAGTAGCCAGCCCCAGCTAGTACCTATTGAGAAACTAGCTGTATATAGTGATGTTGTAAGTAGGGATTCATTATTTAATGAATATGTTAGAGAGTTTATGAGGAGGAATCTTAGGAGAGACCATATAGAGAGGTTATCTAGAGAGACAGGGCTTAAACCATCTACTATAAAGACTATAATATATAAGAGAGGATCAAGCATACCTTTAAGACTACTAGTTGCTTTAAACAAGTTGTTCAATGATGCTATAGGTTATCCAAGACTATATGGTTTAAGGAGGAGTAAACTTGTAGTTAGAATACCAGAGGTTGTTACAGAAGATCTAGCTGAACTACTAGGGCTAGTATTATCTGATGGAGCAATTATTGGGGGGAGAGTAGAGTTCTTTAATAACGATCCAGTTCTTAGGAGTAGGTTTAGAGAACTTGTTGAGAAAGTCTTTGGTGTAAAGTGTAGAGAGGCTGTATTCAATACTGTAGCTGGTGTTGTAGTATACTCTAGCCTTATAGCTAGACTCTTAAGGATACTTGGTGTACCCTGTGGGAAGAAGTCTAGGAAAGCAGTTGTTCCAGAAATCATTTTGAAGTCTCCAAGAGAGGTTGTAGCAGCATTTATTAGAGGTCTATATCTCGGTGATGGAAGCTTTAGCAAGAATGGTATAGAATACACTAGTGTCTCCGAGAAACTAGTCTCTGGAATAGCCTATCTACTAGCTAAACTAGGAATACTATACTCTATATCACTTGACAAAAAGGACAAGTATAGGCTATATATAACTGGGAAGCCGGAGCTAGAGAAGTTCTACAAGATAGTGCTTGCTAAAGCACCTAGTATTAGAAAGGTAGATGTTGTCAGGGAGTATATTTCTACCAAAGGCTATAATAGGTTGTCTAGAGAAGCAGTACCTTTATCACCAAAGCTATTGAGGAGCATATACAATGTGTTGTCTAAGAGGAAGCTTGAGTCAATGGGTGTCTATGTTAGTGGGCAGATATATGGTGGTGAAAACACTAGCTATTATGGTTTAAAGAAGATACTTGGTGTCGTCAAGAGTGTTGGTGTACAAGGTAGTGTTGCTAGACTAGTTAGTGTTATTGAGAAGACAATTGCTATGATGGAGTATGTAGCTCTAGATATGATAGAGTATGTAGAGGTAGTTGATAAGAAGACAGTTGTCTATGATATAACAGTAGAGGATACACATAACTTTATTGGAGGAATAACACCAACCATATATCATAACACAGTTACTCTACAACAACTTACTAAGTGGAGTGCTGTTGATATAGCTATCTATGTTGGTTGTGGTGAACGTGGTAATGAGATGGCTGATGCTCTGCATAGCTTCCGTAAACTAGTTGATCCACGTACTGGTAAGCCATTGGTTGAGAGAAGCGTCTTTATAGCCAACACTAGTAACATGCCTGTAGCTGCTCGTGAGACAAGTGTCTTCCTTGGAGCAACTATTGGTGAGTACTACCGTGACATGGGGTACCACGTGTTAATGGTTGCAGACTCTACAAGCCGATGGGCTGAGGCTATGAGAGAGATCTCTGGTCGTCTAGAGGAGTTGCCTGGCGAAGAGGGTTATCCAGCATATCTTGGTTCACGTCTAGCAAACTTCTATGAGAGAAGCGGCTACGTAAAGACACTTGGCCGCCCAGAGAGGAGTGGTAGTTTAACCATTATGGGTGCCGTCAGCCCGCCTGGTGCAGACTTTAGTGAGCCTGTTACACAAGCTACTCTACGTATTGTTAGAGCATTGTATGCACTTGATGTAAACCTTGCTTATAGGAGACATTATCCAGCTATACACTGGCTTACAAGCTATAGCCTCTATGTAGATATTGTCGAGGATTGGTGGCATAAGAACATTGACCCGGAGTGGAGGAGGCTTAGGGATAAAGCATTAGAGATTCTACAGAAGGAAGCCGAGCTTGAAGAGCTTGTAAGACTTGTTGGTGCTGAGGCTCTTCCAGAGGAGGATAGGTTGTTGCTAGAGGTAGCACGTATGATCCGTGAAGACTTTCTACAGCAAAACGCTTTCCACGAGATAGACACCTATTGTCCAGCTAAGAAAGCTGCATTGATGATGAGAGCTATAATAATGTTCTACGAGCTAGGCCTTAAGGCTCTTGAAGCTGGTGTATCAATTGATGAGATTAGAGAGTTTAAGGTACGAGCAAAGATTGCTCGTATGAAAGAGATACCTAATATAGACTATGAGAGTACATTCCAGCAGTTATTTAATGAGATCAAGTCTGAGTTTGAAGCTAAGATTAGAGAGGTGGGTATGCCGTGAGCCTTCTTGTTAGAGAATCTCCACGTCTAATCCGTGCACAGGGTAGCTTACTACTAGCTGAGCCAATGCCTGGTGTAACCTATGGTGAAGTAGTAGAGGTTATACTTAGTAATGGTGAGACACGTGTTGGCCAGGTAATTGATGTCAGTAAGGAGGTTACTGTTGTACAAGTATTTGGTGGTGTAAGCGAGGTTGACTTGAAGGGTTCTAGGATAAGGTATAGTGGTGAGACACTAAAGATACCTGTTAGCATAGATATGCTTGGTAGAATGTTTGATGGACTAGGGAGGCCTATTGATGGTGGACCACCTATTGTTCCAGAAGATTATCTAGACATTAACGGTGCACCAATAAATCCTGCATCTCGTCTACCTCCATCAGAGTTTATAGAGACTGGTATCTCAGCTATTGATGGGCTAAACAGTATTGTACGTGGACAGAAACTACCAATATTCTCTGGCTCTGGACTACCACATAACCGTATAGCTGCACAGATTGTACGACAAGCACGTGTACGTGGTAAGGAGGAGAGGTTTGCTATAGTCTTTGCAGCTATTGGTGTAAGCTATGATGACGCTATGTTCTTTATAGAGAACTTCCGCCGCTATGGAGCATTGGAACACACTGTTGCATTCATAAACACTGCTGATTCACCGGTCATCGAGCGTATAGCTATACCACGTGTAGCACTTACTGTAGCTGAGCATCTAGCATGGAACCATGATATGCACGTACTAGTCATACTAACTGATATGCTTAACTACTGTGAAGCACTACGTGAACTAAGTGCTGCACGTGAAGAAGTACCTAGTCGTAGAGGCTACCCAGGATACATGTACACTGATCTAGCAACAATATATGAGCGAGCAGGACGTGTAGCTGGGCAGAAAGGCAGTATTACTCAGATGCCTATACTAACAATGCCTGATGACGACATAACCCATCCAGTACCTGATCTAACAGGCTATATTACTGAGGGACAGCTAGTGTTATCGAGAGCACTATGGAGAAAAGGTGTCTACCCACCATTCGATATACTAATGAGTCTATCAAGACTTATGAAGGATGGTATTGGTGAGGATAAGACACGTGAGGATCACCGTGGAGTCTATATGCAGCTCTATAGTGCCTATGCAGAAGGTGTACGTCTACGTGAACTAGCTGTTGTTGTAGGTACAGAAGCCCTATCTCCACGTGATAAGAAGTATCTAGAGTTTGCTGATAGGTTTGAGAGAGAATTCATTGGACAGGGAGAGTATGAGAGACGTAGCATCGAGGAAACACTTAATAAAGGCTGGGAGCTCCTAGCAATACTACCAGAGGAAGAACTTAAACACGTTAGCCTAAAGCATATCAGGAAGTACCACCCGAAATACCGTGGGAAACTAGAGACTAATAGTGGAGCCAGCCATAGCAGTCAATAGTTTATCACTATGTTTTCTACTCATATACTCTAGTACACGTTCTCCACTACAATGCAACGGTACGATCCTCTCGGCTCTATCGGCAAGCCAGTCAATAGCCTTATAGACAACACTATCTGGTGCATGAGACAAGTGTAGACCGCCAATGAAGGCATAGATGCTGTCGTTAAACCACTCTATTATCTCAGATACAACCTTCTCAACACCTGTATGGCAACACCCACTAAACACTATGAGTCCATTAGGGGTCTTAAAGACTAGATAGTGTTCCCATGGTGGTCCATGGAATGGTTTAGTGATATATACATCTCTATCAAGACTAGTCCAGTCCATAACCTCTACTGGTACTAGTCCATTCCTCCTAATAATCTGTTCTAAGTGTAAGCCAGAAGCGTATGGGATATAGGTCTTTATTGATGGAGACACCCACCCTATATACGGTAAACCACCTATATGGCTGCTATGCTGGTGTGATACAATAACAAAATCTAGTAGGCTTAAATCTATACCCATTGACTCACTATTATGCTGTATAACGTCGGAGTTGGGTCCTGTATCGAATAATATAAAGTGTCTACCATACTCAATGTATATAGCTAGCCCATGTACAGCCTTGTACCTTACTCGATCAATACTCTTGTCATCAACAATTATAGATGCTTCCAATACACTCATATCATCTAAACCCATATAGTCTAGTATAGATACTGTCTTAAAATAGTAGTGGTTCTAGGAGAGGTGTTTAGGCTATACATGTAACAGTACTATATAGTGGTGGAAAGGATAGCACTTATGCACTACACTGGGCTTGGCTACAGGGATTCAATATACCATGCCTATCAATAGTCTATCCTAGACCATATTCTACAATGTATCACTACCCATGCATAGAGTCTACAACATACCAGGCTAAAGCAATGGGTATACCAGTTATAAGAGAGTATTGTAGGAGTGGAGAAGACGAGCTTGATTGTCTAGAGAGATTGTTTAAACGTGTATCTAGAGAGTATGGAGTAGAAGGTGTAGTAGCTGGTACACTACTTAGTGATTACCAGAGGATGAGGATAGCAGTTGTAGCTGAAAAGACTGGATTAAAAACATATACTCCACTATGGAGGATTGATCAAGAGGGGTATATGAGAGAGGTTGTAGAGAATGGTATAAAGTTTATATTAACAACAGTGTCAGCTTATGGACTAAGCTATAGGTTTTTGGGTAAGATAGTTGATACCAGTCTACTTGAAGAAATTCTCTCTATTGCTAGAAGATATGGGTTAAACCCGGGTTTTGAAGGTGGTGAAGCAGAGACACTAGTACTTGATGCTCCATTGTTTAAGAAGAAACTCTATGTAAAAGGCTATATAGTCTTGGAAGGACCTTGGTGTGCAAGACTAGTGATAACAAGTATAGAGTTATGTGATAAGCTGGGAGTAGAAGTCTATGGTATATGGAGAGAGGGAGAGCCTACTGTTTAGCCTGGAAGAAAAACCCTTGTTTTACATATTATAGATGCTTAGTACTTACTTGTTGCTGAAATAGTTTATCAATACATTGGCTAGGTTCTCTGGCTTTGTATACCACTTGTCGTACTTAAAGTCTTGCCCACTGATACTCACTATAACAAAGTCTCCTTGGTCCTTTATAGTTGCTGCAACCTTGTTCTCTTTTACTAGCTGAAACACACTTGGGCTCTTATCAACGATCTTGTACCCCTTTAGCTTTAGTACTAGGATCTTTTTTAACTGTTTTATATAGTCTGACATGGTGAATCACTAGAAAAGAAAGACACAAATATACCCTCTTAAATCTTACCGTCTAAGTGCTATAAGTAGGGTTTCTCGCGGAACCCTCTACTTATAAAACACTAAATATATCCATTTATATAGTATATCCTAGTATGTGACTCCTAGTAAAGCCCATTTATTGGTCTCTTTACCAGTACACATAGTCTTACCAGTCTTTGGGAGTTCTATTGGTGATTCAACTATTGTCCCAAGTACTCCCTTACCAGTAGCTTCTTCTAGTTCTTCAGCACACTCTTCTGTCTCGTCCCAGGGGGTGATAATCAATCCTTTTACTCCATGGAGTTCGCTTGGGTTCTCTGTTATATACACAAGTTTCTTTACATGTTCTAATGCTCTCTCATACAATACCTTCTCTATATCTCTCCATGTACTCTCTAATTCACTAAGTAGCTGATCAAGTGGTACAGTCTTTTTACCCCTACGATCCCTTCTTGCTATTGTAGCAGTCTTGTTCTCATACTCTCTACCACCAATCTCTATTCTTGTAGGTACACCCTTCATATCCCAGTAATAGTATTTCCATCCAGGTGTATGCTCTAAGTCGTCGTCTAGGTACACCCTAATACCATTCTCCCTTAATAGCTTCTCAATGCTCCTAGCATACCCTAGTATATGTGTCTCATTAGGCCTCATAATAGGTACTATAACTACCTGTATAGGAGCTATCTTTGGTGGGAAGAACAACCCCTTGTTATCTCCATGGACAGCTATTACTGCTCCAAGACTCCTCTCTGATACACCATAGCATGTCTGGTATACATACTTAACACTACCATCTTGATCCATAAACTTTATATCGAATGCCTTAGAGAATTTTTGTCCAAGATTAATAACTGATCCTAGCTCTAGTGCTTTCCCATCAGGCATTGGTGTTATGAAGTCATAGTTGTATTCAGCACCAGCAAACGTATCCCATGGAGGCGTTAATACTATGAAGTAGGGTATTAGTAGTTCATCATAGAATCTCTTGTATATCTCAATAGCTTCTCTTATTTGTTGTTCAGCTTCTTCTCTTGTAGCATGGGCTGTATGTGCTTCTATGAATGAAGCTATTTCACGTACACGTAGTATTGGATGTGTAGCCTTTGTCTCATAACGGAACACGTTTACTACCTGGTACATCTTTATAGGTAGATCCTTTCTACCCTTAACCCATATACTCCACATATAGTACATAGCTGTCTCACTAGTTGGTCTAACATATAGTTTCTCTTGGAACTCTTTAGTCCTAGTACCTGTTACAACAAATGTTTCTCCACCAAATCCTTCTAGAAAGTCTTTCTCTAGAGAGAATACTGATTCTGGAATAAGTGTTGGGAAGTATGCTTCTGCATGACCAGTCTCCTCGAGCAGTCTAATCATGATCTTCTGTACATTCCTTAGTGCCTTAAACCCGTATGGCCTCCAGACCATCATTCCCTTTACTGGGTATCTTGTATCAACAATGTCTGCTTTTCTTATAATCTCTTGATACCATCTAGGGAATTCTCCATACTTATCGATTTCAAACAAGTATTTAGTACTCTTACTACTAGACACTACTAGTCCCTCTATAGACACTCTATCTTAATAGACATAGCTATCCAGTCTTCTATAAATCATTTCTCTTAAATAAATAAGGGCTACGTGTTTCCTTGCAACTATTTTAGTGTAGAAGAAATGATCTTGTCTAAACGCTCTAGTATATCATATGTCGTATCCTCAAGCACCCCAAGATAGGATCTAGTTAGTGTGTCTAGATACTCCTTTCTAGTAATACGTTCTCTATCCATGTATAGACATGAAAGCCTTCTGCATTCACCAGCTATGTATCTACAGTATCCTGTATCAACACCTTTACACATCCTCATGATATAATCTATGTCATTAGCTACTAGTATCTCTGGATAAATAGCTGTTGTAATACATGGTATGACTGTAGGTGATGTAACAGGTTTTATAAACTCTCTGGTAAACAGTCTTACAAAAGCCTCTACGTCAATAGACTCCTTAATGGAACCTAGCTCTCTAGTCTTTTGGATTAGTACTCTTAATCCTATAGGCCATACATCCCTATCTAACACGATCTCTCTATCAATAAAATCGTGTATACATTCTAGACAAAATATTTTATCTAGGCTACTCTCTTCCATAGTTAAAATGATACTATATAGTTTACCTACATATTCTGTAACAAGGTTTTCTGGGCACTCCCTACCATCATCAAGGTCTGTATTATAGTTTAGACTTAGCTCAGGGTGTGTATGTATAGTCATAGCTGGTACTCCATATAGTGTATAAGAGAATGAGTCAAAGAAGGGGTTATCTAGTTCAATCCTGTCTATACTGAAGCCGATCCTTTTTGAAAGCTCTATTGCTAGCTTGTATAGGAATGGATTTATGGATAATCTGGGTTCTAGTGTGAATAGTGAACAAGTGTTTATAGCTATTAATACATCATCTATTGTATCACGCTTCATTCTCTCTAGTAAGTGTCTCCTACTACCCCATATCCAGTACCATCCAGCATATCCAGGGGAGCCTAGTTTGTTAGATGTAAAGGATATTATTGTGTATGTATACTTGTGTCTAGCCTTCTCAAGCTTCTCAAGGAGCCCCAGTAGTACATGTAGAGGGGCTAGACTATCTGAGTACCCCTTAAACCAGTGATCATGATGTGTAGTTATCTCTACAACCCTATCTTCTCTACCATAACACTCTGCCAATACATTATAGCCTACGCTATTAAGTCTAGTAGTTGTCTCAATGTATAACCTGGCCCTACTACTTGTCTTCTTAGATAAAGCTATAGCATCTTCTTTCCTAATAGTAGCAACTGGTACTACTGGTGGTTGTCCATAGCTGTATGAGTAACACGTATCAGTTGCTACAACACCCATCCTATACCTTAACGGATAGTTATCGTAGAATACTACCGCTTCTACACCTTCTCTATACAGTCTATAGACTATATACGATACTGCTTCAACACACCTTGGATAGGGTATTAAGACTATCTTGTCTCTAGGGTTCTCCCAAAAGATAATTCTATCACCAATGTATTCTCCACAGACAACCTCTGCTTCTACATCAATTGATATCGTGTATGGTAGTGGATAACATTTTATCTTAAACCCTTGACCCTCTATGAAACACTCTCTTATACCCCAGTATAGAGTCTCTATAGGCTCTAGATAGACATTGTCAGAACCAGTCTCTTTAAACAAGTCTCTAAGCTCTAGAACAACCTCCTCCTCATCACTAGAGCCAGGTAATACTGTGTTTCTAGAGAGTTTATCCTTTAGTATTCTCTCCAACTACTACACCTAAGACTATCTATACAGACCTGCTACTACATCCTAATAGGTATTGTCTATAGGAGTTTATCTAGGTAAGAGATAATAGTGGTATAGACTAGTCTATGCTAGAGGGTGCATGGTATGAAGCTTATTACCATTGCTGTAAAGAATCTAGATAGACTACTAGATGTGTTTAAGAGTAAAGGCTATGAAGTAGTGCTTGGACCACATAGTGTACTTACAGATAATAGTGAGATTGAAGAGATCAGGATTACTAGGAATGGATTCCTCAAAGCAATTATCATAGCACACTATATAAGCCAGTACTATAAAGTCATTATTGATACAGAGGGATGTAGCGATAATGAGGTACTAGAGGCTTTATTGAAGGCAAAGTATTCTAGCCAGAGATGGCGTGTACCAGTTAATCCAGTAGCTATACTCGTTGCTGATGATGAAGTTATTAGTGTTATAGATAAGTATAGTGATGACTACCCATGTGAAGAAGCAAGTCGTTACCTAAGGATTTACCAGGAGAAAAACCCTGGTAGAGAGCAATTGTTTACAGGTCTGCTAGCTAGTGTTTTAGAGAAGATAAGTACTAGTCAGTAAGGAGAATTCTCTTCATCACATTATCCATGTTCTGGAGACCGTCGTTTCATCACACTGTAGATATAGTATATGCATTGAGATTAATAATATATAGTGTCTACATAGTCTTGTAATAGAGTAGAGTAAGACATGGTGGTTCTTTTGAGTAAGACTATAGAGTTTATCAGGATGCTTAGACCAGTAAACTCTATTATGACTGGTCTTGCAGTTGTATTCACGTATTTTGTAATGAACAACTATTCTATAGGCGACTACCTGGTAGTAGCTGTTGGTTTTATAACAGGGTTTCTAGTCTCTAGTGCTTCTATGTTAGTAAATGATGTTGTAGACATTAATGTTGATCGAGTGAATAAGCCTTGGAAGCCACTTCCCCGTGGAGTATTCAAACCTTCTACAATACTGTATATAAGCATAGCCTTTCTAGCTACAGGCTTTGTTATAAACATATTTGTATCTATAGAGGCCTTCTTAGTAGTTGTAGTACTTGGATCTATAGCTTACTGTTATAGCTTCCTGCGTAGGCTATGGTGGAGCCACTACATAGTTAGTTTATCAACTGTAGCTCCATTTGTATACGGTTATGTACTAGCTTGTCTACCACGTGATAAACTATACTTTATACTATTGTTCTCTATAGTAATATTCCTTGTTAACTCATCTAGAGAGTTTGTTAAGAGTATAGCTGATATTGAAGGGGATAAGATGTGTGGCTATAACACTATAGCTATAGTCTATGGTGTCTTAAAAGCTTCTAGACTAGCACTAGTCTATGCTATTATAGCATCTATACTAGCTGTACTCATCGGGTTACTAGGCTATGCAGGGGTATATTACACCGTAGTTCTTGGGGTGGCTGGTTTATTGTTTACAATAGAGGCATATAGAGTCTATAGGAATCCAGTAAGAGAAAAGTGTATTAGAGCTAAAAAACACATGCTGTACTATATGTTGTTAGCTCTAATAGGCTACCTGTTATCTAATCTCTAATGAGCTCCTTTACAACTCGTTTATACATAGCTATACTCTCTGTAGCAAGTGGGTCTAATCCACGTAGTCTAGCTAGTTTAACACTTGCTAAGCCTAGTACAAGGCTACCGTATAATAGCTTCTCGATCATAGTAGTGCCTTTGAGCAGTAGCTTTAATATAGTGAATCCTCTACTCCTATAATACTCCTCCATGAAGCCAGCTAGTCTTGATCCAATCCTATCATCTGGATCAACGATTAGGAGTACACACCAGTCTCTAGTTAATGGTTTCTCCCATCCAACAATATCGTTGTGAGCCCATTCTGGTATAACCTCTACTTTTACAGGTATCTTTGAGTTCTCGTTAAACTCGTTCTTACCTCTTACTGCAAGTACTTGGAGTGGTGAGTGTGTTGCTATTACAAGGTTTTTAGAGAGGCTATGTATGTCTAGAGCTAGTGAATAGGCTTTATCCATTGCATCACTCATGCTATCTTCTAGAAACTTCTTTAGCCCAACGGCTTCTTCTTTAGATACAATAGTGTAGCCACTGGTGTCTAGTACACCAAGTATATTCAATAGCATCTCAGGTAGTGCTGTACGTGGTGCAATACCCTTTATAACCTCTAGTACTGGTAGATTCCTCTTACGTGCTTCCTCCATTAAAACACCATTGCTTGTAACGACTACTATATTCCTAGTCTTCTCGACTAGTCTATAGAAAACCCTTAATGTCTCAACAGTATTACCACTATAGCTTACTACAAATACTAGGTCGTTACCACCAATATACCCGGGTAAGCTGTGATCCTTGACGACAAGTACTGGGAGAGAACCCTCTTTTAGACTCGATAAAACCTCTACATAGTCACCAACAACACCGCTACCACCCATACCAGTTACAACAACAAGTCTAGGCTCTATAGAAACTGATACACTACCCCATCTACTAAGAGCTCTCTCTACTTGCTCAATCCAACCCAGATAATACTCCTCCAAGACAATACACCCTAACACTAAACTCTACTAAGCTACTATAAAAGAGGCTGTCTATATATATGGATAGAGAGACTATGAAGAGAGCCTGACCCAGTAGACCTTGCATAGAGAGGGGATGATAGAACGTAGGCCTATCTGAGTCCTTTTTGGAAAGCAGGTGGTATCTAGTGAGATTCCCATATAGTCTTTTAAGAGGTAAATGGATTGTTGAAGCACACGAGTCTTGGGCTAAGGACTTACTAGCTATCTACCTTGCACTCCATGCGTCACGTAATGGGAGGGTGTTGGTCAAGTCTTTCCATACAATAAATCCTGGTATAATAGACGGGTTATCGGGTATTGTTAAAGACTGTATACTAGATAATATAGTGTTTTTAGAAAAGAGCTTCTCTACTAATATAGTAGATGCTGTCTTATACATATACGTTGATCCGTATAAGCCATTCCTACCTAGTCATGAGGGTAATATAGTGTTGTTTGTAAAGCCTAGACTAGGGTATAAGAAGCTATATGGGTGGAAGAAGATCATATTAAAACGTATTGAGGGATACGAGTTCCTATTGAAAACTAGTAGTATTGTCCAAAGAGTTGTTATAAGCCCTAGGTATATAGGTTATTCACAAGGCCCTTCTGGAATACTTGGTAGAGCATTGTCTCTTCTCAGAGAGGGTGTTGTAGAGTATGGTGTATTGAGTGTTAGAGATGCTATAGATATTATAGCCTATAACATTGGTGTTAAACGAGATAAGGCTAGGTGGATATTAGGTGAACTTGCTAGGAAGAAATATGTTGAGATAAGAAAGGGAGAGGTTATAGTGTATTAGAACTCTATGTAGATAGCTGGTTTTAGTGGTAGACAAGGCTTCTTAGTAGGTGGTTGTTTCTCACTAATACGGTACACTTCTATTGGTGCACCAACTTGTTTCTCTACCCACTTCCTAAGAGCCTCTATAACCTCTTTCTCATCAAGCATGGTCTCAACCACAAGATCCTTTATATATGGTGGTAGACTAGATGCTAACTCATATAACTGTCTAGCTCTCCTTGAAGCAGTCTTTTTATCAACTTCCTCAACAACCATATCCCTTATAAACTCCTTCATACTCCTAGACTCTCTAACATACTCTATAGCTCTATGTAGTGCTTCATAACCATCTCTCCCAACAACATACACTGTTATCTTCTTTGGAGCCATCTTCTTAACTCTGACAATCTCTCTAATATCACTAACTAGTCTCCCAATAAACTCTACAGCAAGTAATGCGTATGGCCTATAGTAGTCTCTATCAATAATAGGCCATTCTTGTTCAACAACAAGTCCTCCTCCACCAATCATACTCCACATTTCTTCAGCAAAGAATGGTGTGTAGATCGACATTAGCTTTATCCATGCATCAAATACATGAGCTAGTATTATAGCAGCGTTTTCATCTATGTATCTATCCCTAGATTTGAGCATATCAATATACTTCTTTACATACTCTTCAAACATGTAGTAGACGTTGGTAGCTGCTTCTCTAACTCTTACATTCTCTAATGCTTCACCAGTCTTGTCTAGTAACTCTATAGTCTTACTTAGTATCCAGTAGTCTTCAAGTTCTAGTTTCTCTGGTAGTGGGCTATTCCTATACTTTCTAATGATCTCTAGGTGCTCCTTGATCATGGTATGTATACGTCTTAGTTGTTCTATAACACTAAGTGCTTGTTCTTCACGAAAGTCTAGGTCTTGATCGATCTCGCTAGCTATTGATATAGCTAGTCTAAGGCCGTCTGGGCTTAGTTGTTGTGTGAGTATATGTACTGGTATTACATTGAATAAGCTCTTACTCATCTTCTGTCCATGGTATAGCACATAGCCGTTTACAACTATTTGTCTAGGCCATTTGTTCTTAGGGAATAATGCTACGTGGTTGAATATAAAGAATGTTAGATGGTTTGGTACAAGATCCTTAGCGCTGTGTCTAGAGTCTAGTGGGTACCAGTAATCGAATTCCTTACGTGCTTCCTCTAGTGCTTCAATAGGTATACCTGTCTCTCTAGAGATCCTCTTTGGGTCTCCCTTACCAAGCATTATGTAGTCCCATGCAATAGGCTTCATAGAATCTGGTTTTACACCATGTTTCCTAAGTATGTGTACTACTGTATAGAAGGCCATATAGACTGTTGAGTCACTAAGGCTCTCTATAACCCACTCATTATCCCATGGAAGCCTTGTACCTAGGCCACGTGTGCGTGCACATGCTCTCTTCTTTACCCACTCTATAGTCTCTATAAACTCTCTCCTAACAGTCTCTGGCACGATCCTCATAGAATCTAGTGCTTCACGTACTAGTTTCTTCCACTCACTTATACCATAGTCTATAAACCACTGGTTCTCTAGAACCTTCACAATAACCTTGTTGCCCCACCTGCTATAGACTGGCTTGTTTATTATCTCGTACATCTTGTCTCCATAGCCAGCTCCTATAAGCCATTCTGCTGTTGCTTCACGTGCTTCTGGGACTGGTTTGCCAGCTATTAGTGCTTTAACAGCTGCTTTTAAGTAGTTTCTAGCTGTTTTACCTGGTATATCAGTAGCTATTCTATCAACGATCTCCTCTACTACACGGCCACGTTTAAACTCCATACTATATACTTCACGTGTAGCTTTCTCTAGCGCTTCTCTATCAAACTGTGTTTCTATACCCATTTTCTCCACTATATCGACAGCGTATTGTCTACTAACACCAGGTATTTCTACAACTGTTAATGGCTTCAGCTCACTTGGTTCTACACCTATTTTCTCTAGGAACTCCTTGTCTCTAAGGATATCTCTTAGTGCAGCATAATCGTATGGTGCATGAGCTGGTACACTCATTACAATACCTGTAGCTGTATCTGGGTCTACAAAACCAGCTGGTAGTACTGGTACTCTCCATCCAGTAGCTGGATTCCTCACTCTCTCGCCAACTAGTTCACTACCCCTTAGCTCTCTAACAACTCTTACATTCTTAAGCTGGTGTCTAAGCTTTTCAACTGCTTCTCTACTAACAATCCATTTCCTTCCATCAACAAGTGCTTCTACATAGACAGCTTCTGGATTAACCCATACATTTACAGCTCCAAAAACTGTCTCTGGACGAAGTGTTGCAGCTGGTAATACTGTTCCATCATCTAGTGTGAAGAATAGTAGTGTGAACTCCTCGATCTCTGGTTCTACATCACCTTTTGTATCATGCATACCAACAGGTGTCTGTACAACTGGGTCCCACCCAACTGGGTGTGTACCCTTTGTTATATAGCCTTTCTCATATAGCTTAGTGAACTGCCATGTTATAAAGCTACTGAATAATGGGTCTATGCTTGTGAACTCTCTCCTCCAGTCAATACAGTAGCCCATAGTCTCCATAGCTTCTTTTATTTTTGAGTGGAAGTATCTAGCCATATACATCGGGTCCTTCATTTTCTCGATAACATCATCTGGTATACGGTATACTTCCTTGAATAGCTTTAGAGTCTTTTCATCACCCTCCTTGACAGAGTCTGCCATAGCTAGTACTGGTGTACCTGTGTAGTGGAAGCCCATTGGGAATAATACGTTGTAGCCTTTCATCCTCTTGTATCTAGCATAGACATCTGTTAGTGTATATGTTCGTGCATGGCCTAAGTGCATAGGGCCGTTTGGGTATGGGAATGCAGCTGTTAGATAGAACTTTGGTTTATTAGAAGGGTTTGCTTCATAGACTCTTTTTTCACTCCAGATTCTTCTCCATTTAGAGGCTATCTGGTTAAGCCATGATATGTATTCTTGGAGGCTATTCTTCTCAACAATAGGCATCACCAAACACCCTATTTAGCACTCTATAGGGGTATATAGGCTTAACTATTAGTTGATGGATTTATAAGAATTGCTTAGAATAGAGTCTTCTGCTTAACAAGTTCATCGTCGAAGACAAGCTTCATAGAAGACAGCTTCTTTAGTACAATGTTTACAAAGTACTGTATACTCTGTCTTGAAACACCTCTTTCTTCTGCTCTCCTAATAACTATCTCTTCCACAATAGCGTATCTCTTATATGTCTCATTGAGTTCTTTCCATGGAATACCTGCTAATGCTTTAGCTATTTTCTCGTCAAAAGGTAGTTTTCCTTTAAGCATTAATACAGCTATTATCGGGTATCCTATGTAGCCCCTATATATGGTTCCATTATCACTAGAGTATACACGCCCATCATCCTTTACAACCACTCTATACTCTCTCTCACCAGTTGATGATACAACAACTGCTTCATCTCCAGAAAGCTTTACTCTACCATCAGCTATGGAGCCTAGTGCTTCTAACACCTTGATCCTTGGGGGTTTGGATAGTATCTTTCTTACCAAAAACACACCCCTCTATAACAATATAATTGTTTAAGACAGTTTTATCTCTATAGCTCTGGCTTTATATTCCTGTTTATCTATCAGCTCTGCTCTACCATGTACTGATAAGCCTATGCCTTTACTATAGAGCATCATGTACTGTTCTTTATCAACAACCAGCTCGAATAGAGCTTCTATACCACCAATGCTTCCTTGTATATAGACAATGTATTCTCTAGTTTCACTATCTTCTCTAAAACCAACTACTACACCCCTAAATCTAGTCTCCATACCAAACCCCTTACTAGCTGTTAAAGTATTTATAGATAGACAGCTATAATAAGTGTAATGTATAAGTGTCCTAGGGTGGAGAAGGCTTTGTCTGAAACAGGTATTCGTGAATTAAGTACTGGTCTTGTAATAGCTGGTGCATATGCTGATAAGCTACGTAGAACACTATTTGCACAATTAAGAGACATGGTTAAACAGAACAAGGAGTTTGCTAGAGAGGTTGCACGTGCAAGTGGTGAGATCAATAGGCTTCTCTACATTATTCTTGTTGAAAAACTAGGTGTTGACAAGGGTGATGTTGTGCGTATTAGGGTACAGTATAGTGTAGAGGATGATAGGATTAAGTGGTACTATGATACACTACGTGTTGAGTACTTCCGTAGAGTACCTGATGAAGAAGTTATGAAGGTTGTTAGAGAAGCTATTGAGAAGGAGTTGCCGGAGATACAGAGACAATATGCTGTAGCGCCACCACGTGTTGAAGAAGAGAAGCCTTCTGAGGAGAAACCTAGTGTAAAGCTTGAGGAAGAGACTAAGGAGATTATGGGTGAGACAAGGCCTTTAGAGAAGACAGAGACTCCTGGTATTGTAGAGGTTATTGGTGAAGCAGTTGCTGTTGGAGAGACTATGGAGGGTGGTGTTGTATTCCAGCTTGTTAGTAGGGAGGGTGGTAATGTGGGTATTGTGTCTATAGAGCCACGTGGTGGAGTATATGTTGCTGAAGCAATCGTTATTCCAAAGCCTGGTGAGGCCTATAAGGTGTATGTAAAACTCTCTCGTAGTATAGAGGATTATAAGAATGATCCAAAGCTATTGCTTGAAGAATTAGAGAAGACAAGTCCTGTAAAGGTATCTATTAGTGAGGCTAGAGAGTTTATTGAGTCTAAGATGGAGTCTATAGTCTAGTGTTTAGAGTAGAGTTTATTTTACTAGGAATGTTTATTCTCTACTAGTTACTGTATAGGGCTTTAGGAGATGGCTATTAAATTAGGTGTAGTAGGTGGTGTTGGTACTAGACGCTTGTTTGAAGCTACTCCATTCTCTATGGAGCTAGGTCTTACACCTGTAATGTATCGTGTATCACGTACTGAACCACGTATCATGTATATCTATAGGTATGGACGTAAACTCTATACTCCTCCACATAAGATCAAGTATAGAATGATCTTTGACTTATTCTCTAAACGTGGTGTTAAACACGTTATATCAATAGTTTCTGCTACACCGCTTTCACCAGAGTATAGGGTTGGGGACATAGTTATACCTACTGATATACTCGACTATACACCACAGTATCTACCTGATATGGATGTTCTTTCAGAACCAATTGATCTCACATCACCGTTTTCTGATAAACTACTGGGTTTAGCAGAGGAAGTTATTAGTGAACGTGGGCTTGATATAAGGATTGGTGGGAGAGCAGTTGTTGTGAATATACCTCGTTTTGAGACTAGGTTTGAAGCATCATTCTATAGGGGTCTTGGTGGCGAGATACTCACGAGCCATATTAATGTAGAGGCCTTGTTTGCAAGGTATTATGGTATAGAGTATCTACCTCTAGCTATAGTGTCTATAGAGTCTGCTGATTCTAGAGATAAGGCTTCTATACATAGTGTTTCAGATGTTGTTAAGAGTAGGAGTAGTGAGTTAAAGGCTTTCATACTAGGTGTTGCTAAGAGGCTTTGAGTACTGTTTCTACCTCTCGATCCAGTGTGTATAGGAAGTCTTCTATGTAGTTAACTGGTATGTGTGCACCAGCTGCATATGGGTGTCCACCGCCTGTTCCATGGAACCTGGGTGTTATCCTTCTAAGTATGGTGTTTAGGTCTAGTCCTTTCTCTGCTCTAAGGCTCATAACGTATGCATTCTTGTGTCTAGACATTGCTATCCCGACTGGTTTTCCCGAGTATATTCTTGCATAGTTAGCTGCTCTACCTAGGCTACCCGGTGGCTCTACTACGTAGCCTATATAGTTTCTCTTCCTGATGTTCTCTATAACCCACTTCCTAAGCTCTTCCTCGTTTACAGATTCTATTAATGCTCTAACTAGTAGCTCGCTTAGACTGCTTGGTAAACGGTTTTCACTAAGGTGTTTCAATACGTGTCTCTTGAAGTCATACATTTTCCTACTAGCTTCTAGTCCTTGGCACAGTACTCCTGCCTCGAAATATACGCTCCTCTTATCCCAGTCGTGTAGAGTCTTTTTAACCCATTCTGTATCATCTAGATAGTCACCTATAGCACCATAAAGAGCTACTCTTGAGTACTCAAAACCAAGTGTGTCTATAAAGTACTTGTATGTGAGCTCGGATGCGGAACAACATGGGTCATGCACTATAGTCCCCTCAAGCTCTCTAACACTTATAGATAAAGGCTCTGGATGGTGGTCAATGTATATTAGCTCACCTCTCCTAGAGTATTTTCTAAACAATCCAGCTATCTCATCCACATGGAGTTCACTAATGGCTATATCAGCAATAAACACTGTATCACCAGGATTAGCAAACTCCACTAGATCCCTGTGGAGACCAGCAGGATGACTAAACACTACATCAATAGAGACACCACCTCTAAACCTCTCAACAAAATACCTATAAGCAAGAGCACCAGAAACAACACCATCACTATCCCCATGAACAAACAATACAACACCCAAGACACAAAACACCCCACAAGAAAAAGATAGGAATAACATAAATACTAAAAACAAGAGACACAAAACAAGGAATAAACAGGAGAGATAAGGGCCCGTAGCCTAGCCAGGTTAAGGCACCGGCCCCCGGAGCCGGAGATCCCGGGTTCAAATCCCGGCGGGCCCGTCACAACTGAATTTAATATACTTAATCTCTTAAACCCGGAGTTGAATATCC
>CAYXOO010000011.1:0-25696 GCA_964466845.1 uncultured Desulfurococcaceae archaeon | reverse complement strand
AGAGAACTAGGTGATGAGGAAGCTAGACCTGTGGGTAGGCCGTATAAGAGTAGATGCGGCTTAGAGGCCGCGTACCGAGCCGTTTTGGTCTAAGAGAAACCCTCTTGTATAACCCATTACCTTTGGTTAGAGCAAGAGATATTACATGTTCTACTAGTAGAGTCAATCATGTGGATAGACATTGAGTAAAAGAGATGTTGTTGATAGAGTAGCTAGTGTTGTTAGAGAGATTGTATCTACTAGGTATAGTGACTATATAGTCTATGTATACTTGTTTGGATCACATGTAGAAGGTAGAGCTACACGTGAGAGTGATGTAGATGTAGCTATAAGGTTCTATAGCAGTGTACCACGTAGGACTAGATGGAGGATTATTAAGGAGTTACTGAAGACTATTAGTGAAGACATAGACATAGTTGATCTAGAGAAAGCATCTATAGTACTACGCATGGCTGTCTATAGAAGTGGAAAGCTAATCTACTGTAGAGACAACCGGATACTATTCCTAGACCAAAACAAGACCTTAAAACTATACAACGACTGGCTCCATATATCAAAACCATACTATAAGAGGATGGTGGAGTATTTTGAGAGGAGAGATACTAAAGAAGTATGAGAGGTTTAAGAAAGCTATTGATTTCCTAGAAAAACTCCAAGAGAAAGATGTAGAGGAGATTATTAGTGACTACACATTACTCTCTAGTCTAGAACGTAACATACAAGTAGCTGTAGAGTTTCTAGTTGATTTATCAAACTATATACTAGCTAGAACAGGTTATGAGACACCAGATACGTATAAGGATATAGTATCAGCTACTGGTAAGCTATGTGGTATTGATGAAAGCCTCGTTGGAGGGATTAGAGGTGTGATTGGTCTGAGAAACATTATAGTGCATCTATATGCTGATGTAGACTATGAGCTAGTGTTAGAAGAGCTAGGAGGTATCATCAGTAGTATGCTTGACTATGTATCAGAGCTGTTTAAGTGTATTAAAGACTTAGGAATTGATCCTTAGTGCTATTTCTTCTCTACAACCTCTCTTATGAATCTATGTATTATTTTATTAAGAGTATCTGGTTTTTCATAAAGTACTAGGTGTCTAGCTTCTGGTATTATCTCTAGTCTAGAGTTCTTTATTAGTGATGCTATCTTCTTTGACTCTTCTACTGGTGTTACCTTGTCTTCTTCTCCAACAGTTACCAGTGTTGGTGTCTTTATTCTAGGTAGTGTTTCCTCTCCATTATAGTCTCTAAAGTATTTTAGATACCTAAAAATACATGGGGTGGTAAATTCTCTAGATACTCCTTATTGTCTCTAATAAACTCCTCGTATACACTATCTGGTGTCTTATTGCTAAAGAATATCTTCCTATACATCTTCCTTGCTAATATATTCTCTGTAAAGAATAGTTTTCTCCAGAACAACGATGGTAGATACCATACTATATAGTCTATAATATCTGGTTTAAACCTGGTTAGTGAACCAATTAGTACAAGGCTGGCTATGCTATATCTAGCAACATATTCTTGTGCAACAACACCACCAAAGCTATGTCCGATCAATACTACATCATTGTCTCTAACACCTAGTTTCTCTAACAAACATTTATTATCAGACAAATAGTCTTCTAGAGAGACTCTCTCTGGCTTACTAGACTCCCCATACCCCCTTAGATCATAAGCTATAACTCTATAGTACTCCCTAAAGTACTCTACAAGGTACTTCCAATTACTAATCTGGCCGGGAGAGCCGTGTAGGAATACGAGTATTGTTTTAGAGTTATAGCTCTTCTCTCTAATAGAGTCGTAGACATTCGGTTTTACACCATTAACATCTACATAGAATGTACTGTCTAACGACACTCTATACCACACCCAGTCTATAGCTGGCCATACTATATGTGATCACTAAAGCAAGCTTATTAGTGTATAGACTAGAACATTATAGTCTACGCTATTAAAACCCTTATATAGAATAGACGGTAGTAGAGGGGCTGGTGAATGGGTTTTCAACTACTTACACCAGTTGATATAATTATTGATTCTAGAGAACATAGTAAGAACCCGGATTTTGATAAGGAGTTCCGTAGACGTGGATTAAAAACTGCTATTAGGCCATTAGATGCTGGTGACTTCCTGTTACTAGCTAGTAGTGGGAAGAAGCCATTGCTTATTGAGAGGAAGACAGTGAATGATTTCCTAAACAGTATACGTGATAGCCGTGTATGGGAACAGACAAAGTTGTTAAAGGAAGCAGCTTATAGGGATGGGTACCAGCCATTTATTGTTATTGAGGGATGGCTTGGTATTGTAGAAAAGTATCGTGGGTGGAGGATTCAGAGTGTACTACGTGTTATTGATACGTTGATGCTAGAGTATGGGGTACCAGTTATCAATACCCCTAATAAACAAGCTACTATAGAGTGGCTTGTTGCTAAAGCTAAGAGTCTTGGGAAGACAGGTGAGAAGAGAGTCTATAGACTACGTGTTGAGAAGAAGCCTATGGGTCTACAGGATAGGATACTGTATGTTGCAGAAAGCCTTGTAGGGCCAGTACTAGCTAGGAAGCTATTGTGTAGATTCAAGACACTGAAGGCTATAGCTAATGCTAGTATAACAGAGCTTACACGCGTAGAAGGTATTGGTGAGAAACGTGCTACAGAGATATACGCTATATTCAATACGCCTTGGAGAGGATGTAACAGCTCTACTTGAGTAGTTGGAGTAACAACTTAGTCTCATAATCCCTATGCTGGTTATAGTGTTCTCTAAGCATACTATGCATCTTGATAAGCAATACATATGTATAGAGCCCAAGGGATAACAACGTTATCATTTTCTCAACATCTTCTGTTATACCTAAAGACCTACTACCAATATACTCGTCAACACTAATAACTGATGATATACTCTTAGACATGCTATGCTCGATCCCTATATGGGTAGTATATGCTTTATTGAAGAAGTATAGACTAGTGTATACAACTCCATTATATACTAAGAATGCTCCTAGTGATAGAAACCTATAGCTACTAGCCATTATTAGTACGAGGATGAGTTGTGGTAGTAGAAAGTATATGGACGGCCTCCTGGTACCAAGTAGTAGCTTATTTACATACTTGTCTATAAACTCAATACCTTGTATACCCATAGTCTTCAATAGATCACTTAATGTCTTATAGAAAAGCGTTACTCTATCAACATGCTTCCTCCACGATATAATGATTAATGTATATGATATAGCTACAGATAATCCAAGTAGTAAACTAGTTGATTGTAGGATAAGTAGTAGGTAATGATGTAGATAGAGTATAGAATGTATAGTAGCTAGAATGAAATATATTATAGCGAGTATAGGGATTGCTACAAGCACCCTTATAGATAATACATAGTATACTTCATCACACTCCTCATAGTATCTTGAAAGCTGTCTAATAAGCAGACTATACTCTTCTCTATCCACCATACTAATCAATCCAGAGCTTAGTTATTACAGCTTTAACTATATATAGTAAACTATGCTATAACTATTGGTTGATAAAGATAGGTTTAAAAGGGTGGGGTATTAGTGAAAGAGGTATTAGTAAGCCTTAATAGTGAAGCATACCAGAAGCTTGAAGAGATAGCCACTAAGTATGGTGTTGAAGTAGATAAGCTATTATCTAGAATGATAAATGACTTTATACTATATGATCTAGACGAGGTAATAGATTTTATTAACAGACACGATTATGGAGAACTACCGAGTATCGAGAAACTAGTAACTGGTTTTCTAGACCTACTAGAACTAGGTATAGTAACACATAATGTATTAGAACAGTATATACTAGAGACACTAGAAACTAATAGACACTGGCTAGAAGACTATGGCCTAGACCTAGACGGCTATACAATGTGGTTCCTATTCACTGGCTCTGGCCTTGTAGAAGAGTTTGTGATAGACGTTGATCCAGATAGTACTAGTATAGTATGCATACACAGCATAGATGACCTAGTCTCTGAAAACCCAAGCATTGTTGAGAAACTAGAGAAAGCTATTGAGGAGACTAGTTTACCAGAGAATATAGTAGCTGTTATTGAGGAGGATGAGATAAGATTGATGGCTAGAGCAAGTGGTCTATCAGATCTACCAAAGATAAGAGTATTTGAAGAAATACTAGAGAATATATTCAGTAAACTAGGTATTACTAGAGAGTAGCTATACTATAGCCTTTTTCCATAGATAAAACACTATAATAGCTACAACAATCAATACTGCATCAGCAACTATTAACGGGTCTAAGCTATTACCATTACTACTTGGTGTAGTCTCTAGGTTATTCTGACTACTATAGCTCTCTATACTAGACGGTGTAGACTTGTATTGACTACTGTGTTCTGATGTACTACTCATAACGTTTGTGTTTAATCCATTGGCTGTTGTTTTAGACTCTAGTGTATGAGTACCTGTATAACTAGACTCCATAGTAGTTGTTGATTCAATAGATGTTGTTGGTTGTAGTGTTTGACTAGTGCTACTCTGTATTGATGAACGTGTTGTTATTGTTGTTGAAGGTGTTGTTGTGATTGTGGTCTCTACTGGTTGTGTTGTAGTTGTTGTAGTTTCTACTCCATTGATGTATATTACTGTCTCTTTATAACCTGTCTCATTAACTATCCATAGATCCCCTTCTGATGAGTAGATATATGTCTTGTAGTAGCTATCGTGGTAAGCTTTTATAGTGAGTTTTATAGTGTCTCCTAGATCAACTATTCTAATCTTGTTTAACCCCTTGTATAGATGTGTTACAACTGTGTATACTGTATCACCTATCTTAATGCTTACACGGTATGGAGGGTGTATACGGTATCCATCAACATCCACTGCTTTGTATACATGGATTGTTACAGTGTATGTTGAACTAGTACTACTTGCGTCTATATCATAACTTAGAGTTTCCGCGTCAACTGGTATTACACTATATACACCATTGGACTTAAACCTAGTTATTACAAAGTGGTATGGGTAACGCTTACACTTTGGTGCTCCACCACCACCAGTGATGATGTAGTCTATACCATTGTATGTACCCCTCCCATAACAGTGTATGTGGCCTTGGAATACTATCTTTGGTTTATACTGGTTTAGAAGAGGCTCTAGTTTATCCTGTACCTTAGAGATAGCCTTACTAGCTTCTCTCTCTGGATGCAGTGGCTCATGAAATACCACTATTAATTTCCTATTAGTGTTGAAAGCATTGTCTACAAGCCATTCCTTAACACTAGGCCAGTTCTCTTCAACTGGGTAGCCTGCACGTAGATTTATAAATACTATCCTCCAACCCGGGAAGTCGTCTTTATAGTATAGATCGGGTGCTACGTGTTGCCTCCAATACATTACTCCTTCTCTATTACTATCGTCTATATACGGCTTATTATTCCACTCATGGTTACCTGCTACAACCCATACATTTGGTAGTTTACTAACTGTCTCGATGAAGTGCTGTATCTGATCTATAAAACCATTCCACACATGATCTCCTGTACCAAGTACTGCATAGGGGTTTATGAAGTCTATTTCATCAACTATCCTGTAGAATATAGGGTTGTACTCTACTTCTCCGGAATTATTAGGTCTGTTGTCACCAAATACGGCTATGTAGTACCATGGAAGGTTTTCTGGTATAGGTTCTTTCTCACCAATACCTATGTCTTCATAACTAGAGGATCCAGTATTTTCTGGAGCTATATAGAGTGTAGTGGCTAGGAGTAGAACTAATAATATAGATATTACATGTACTACCTTATCCCTCTCCATAGACCATTCATCTCTCACTCTGTAGAGCTAGTAATATATGTTCAACCTTGTATAAATACCTTGATGTCTTAACAGTTTTCTTAGAGACCTCTCTTAGTACACCCTTGTATACAACATAGTGTCTACGCTCCAGCTTCTCATCTAAACCCATGATCTTAAAGACTTCTTCTACAACCCAGTGTAGTTGTGTACAATGCAGGCTACCATCAACTGTTAATACAGCTACTTCTCTATAGTCTCCACGAGCTAGTATACCAGCTAGTTTAAAACCAACCATGTTAGGGTGTTCAGCTTCTAGACAAACCGATAATGGGTAGTAGCCTTTACTTATAAACTCGTTTAATACGCTAGGGTGTTCAACTTCAACACACCTACCAATAATCAATAGTTTATCATACTCTCTATAGAGTCTTGAACGAGCATTTATGTCTATTAGTCTAGCAACTCTATACACCATGGCCTCCAGCCCTTTATCCTTTTATCTCTTAGTTAGAGCTAGATACACTATGTTAATATAGGTTTTTTGTAGATTGTATCATAAGGTGGAGGCTATTGTCTAGTGGGGAGAGTGTTTCTAGTAAAGAAGAGGTTGTTAAGCGTAGGAAGAAGGAGTTTCGCAGAGACATTATTGTTGTACTAGTCTTTATAGTAGTAGCTGTAGTATCCATAGTATTCATACTATTGGCACCCCCATTATCTGAAGAAGCTGGTGAAGCATACTATCTAGCTATTGATGATGTTAGACTAGGCTATAGGAGTGTGGAGGGCGGATATGAGATAATATTGTATATCAAGGTGAAGAGTACAGTTGGTAAAACACTTAATGTGACAGACATACTTGTTGATGGAAAGAGTGTTATAGATTTTGAATCATTCAATGCTACACCATCTGGTGTTGAGAAAAGCTTTGTTGTAACAAAAGTCTCTAGACTAGAGGGTAGCTGGAGTATTGGTAGCGAACACGTTGTTATAGTAAAGTATATCTATAAAAACGAGACCTATACTGCAAGTGTTGTAACAAGACTAGTCTAGCATAGACTTTATCTTAGCAATAAACCTTTGTTTATCTACAACATACCTCTCATGCACACCCTCACCAATAACACGGTCTCTCCACATAGCCTTTACTCTAAAGACTAGTTTCCTACCAGAAACCTCTACTAGTTCAGCTTCTACAGTAACTCTTGCACCAACTGGTGCTGGAGCCTTGTGTTCAATACATACTCTTGTACCAACTGTTGTATACCCCTCTGGTAGGTACTTCTCAACACACTTCCAAGCAGTAGCCTCCATAAACAATATCATTGATGGAGTAGACAGTACATCTACATCACCACTACCAAGTACTCTAGCTCTATGTTCTTCACCAACAACATACTCCTCTCTACACACAAGCTTCTCTGGGAAACTATACTCCATACCAAACCCACCACTTATAGAGTATGATAGGTTATAGCTAATAAGTATGTAGAACCACTATTATACCCTAGCCAGCATCTATAGACTTACACGGTGGATACAATGGGGTTTACAATAGGTATACTACAGTTCTCATCAACAGGTAATGTGAGAGAGAATATAGGTAGGATTGAAGAGCTTATAAGGAGAGGCTATGAAAAAGCAGACTTGATCCTACTACCAGAGTATTCTATGATGAATATACTAGGCGGTATGAAGCCAGAAGATGTATACAAGACTGCAGAATCTATAGAGGATAGCTCTTATCTAGACTCACTAACTAGTATTGCTATGAAGTATAGTGTGTACATAGTAACACATTTCATTGAGAAATCAGAAGAGCCACCTAAATGCTATAGTTCAAGCATACTATTGACACCAAGTGGTGATAGAAAGCTATTGTATAGGAAGATACACTTATTCGATGCATACGGCTATAGAGAATCAGAGTACTTCATACCGGGTGATAGGTTATCAGAGATAATAACGGTTAATGATGTAAAGATAGCTATAGCTATATGTTTCGATATTAGATTCCCAGAGTTGTTCAGATGCTATGCATTATCTGGTGTAGAGACTGTACTCGTCCACATGGGCTGGGTTAAAGGGCCTCTAAAGGAAGAGACACTAGAGTTTCTAGCACGTAGCCGTGCACATGAGAATACATACTGGATTGTAGTAGCAGATCAGTGTGGAAGAGGCTATGTCGGTAGAAGCATGGTTATAGACCCCTATGGTGTTAAGAAGACAGAACTAGGATTCCTAGAAGACTACACTGAATACTACATCGATAAAGACATTGTATATAAGGCTAGAGAAACCATACCAGTCCTAGAAAAAGCTAGAAAATGGAGTATAGTGCTAAAGAACAAAACCAGCTAACAACACATACTCCATACTAGATCCTAGAACAATAGCTATAGCTATTTTAAAAATTCTTAAATAAACTATTGTCACTAATATAATAGTAGGCCCTAAAAGCACTCCTGGGGTTTATCTATGGATAATCTCTTATCTAAAGCTTTGTTATTATTCATAACTGCTTCAATACTATTACCATTATCATCAAGAGCTTGTCTATTAGGTACAATAACGTATAGAGGTTGGATAGGGATTAACAAGAGTATTACATCAAAAACTATTATCCATGTACCACAGGATTACCAGTCAATACAGAAAGCAATAGACCATGCAACACCTGGTACAACAATAGTTATAGATAGTGGTATATACTATGAAGCAGTACATATAGCAGATAAACAAGATATAACAATAATAGGTAATGGAGTAGTAGTTATTGATACACAGAAAAAAGCAGTTCATGGAATGTTCATAGTTTGTTCAAGAAACATAACAATAAGGAATATAGTAATACAAAATGGAAAATTCTCTGGAGTACGTATAGATAAATCAACTAACATCACTATAATTGACAGTATAATACAGAGGAATGGAAATATAGGCATTCTTATGATAAACTCGACAAACGTTGATTTAGTAAATTGTACAATACAAAAATCTGATGAGCTAGAAGTGAGTATAATTGAATCAGATAATATCAATATAATTAACTGTTTGATACAAAATAGTGGTACATTTGGCATAGCTGTAAGTTGGTCGAAAAATATAGGTATTATAAATTGTACAATAAGGAATAACAAGTATAATGGGATAGAAATTTTTAACTCTAGCAACATAATTGTAAGGAGCTGTATAATACAAAACAATAATGATTATGGTATAGCAATATCTCACTCAAATAATACATACATAGGTGGGTGTATAATACAAAACAACAAAGGCGGCATACAGGTAGCAGGCGGGCTTATGTTTGAAATAACTAGGTGTATAATACGGAGTAATAGTGACTATCGTAATTATGGAGTATGTATATATGGTTTGAAGAATGTTTTTGTCTACTTAAACTATATCAATGATACTGTATACATCAGTAATGGTGCAAGACTGTTTAGTCCTGAGAAGCTACATTATCTCTACAATAATAGTCTATACTATAGCTATCTAGGGAATTACTGGAGAGGCTACAGCGGAGTCGATAGCAATGGCGATGGTATCGGTGAGACACCACACCGAGTAAGCTATGGAGTAGATAAGTATCCATTAATAGAGCCTCCATCTAGCTATACAATACTACCCGATCCCATAACCATTGTGAAACCAGAGAATAATAGTTATGTATCAAACCGGATAGATATAGTGTTAGACGTAGTAACACCATTAGATCTAGTGGTGAGTATTGTGAACAATGCTTATGTAGAGACTATAGCTAGTTATAGAAACATAACCGGCTCATACACGATAACCTTGGATACAACAAAGTATGTTGATGGACTATATAGGCTATACTTTAACTACACAATACTAGAGTATAACAAAAGCTTCTACAAAGAACTATACATAACCATAGATAACACACCACCTATAATAATCATCAATAATCCAAGGAATAATACAATCGTATACAGTGGTGTTTTAGAAATCACATGGACTATAAAGGAACAAAACCTAGAGAAACTAGTACTCTATATAGACAATAAACCAGTAGATGTAACAGGGATAAAGGGTTATGCAATAGCTGTTGAAAGACTATCTATAGGACTCCATAATATAACACTGTATGCAGTAGATAAGTCTGGACACACAAACACAACTACAGTATTCATAGAAAGACAAACACCAACAACGACACCAACAACAACAGAGACAACAGAAACACCATCAACTCCTGTACCATCACCAACACTAGTGGTAATAGTGGTAGTGATAGCAATTGTAGTAGTAGCAGTAATAATGGTTTTTAAGAAGAGACATTAAGTGAAAACTACTCGTCCATTAATGGCTTTAGAGAGCTATAGGTTTACTAGTTGTTTGTTACTCTAATAATGTGTTTATTACGATGGTGTAGTTACTTCTGATACACCATTTGGTTTCTTTCTTACAAGGTATACTGTATCTGCTGCATTAACTACCTCTCGATCATGTGTTACAACTACTAGTTGTGGTATAATGTGTCCTCCACGGAAACTCTTTATTATCTCTATGAGCTTCCTCCTACGTTCAGTATCTAGGTGTATAGTTGGTTCATCAAGTACTACTACACCGAGCCTACCCTTGCCAACGATTTTGTGGAGAGCAAGTATTATTGCTAGTGCTACAGCTACTTGTTCACCGCTACTTAGTTCTTGGAAGCTACGTGAGGCGTATGGTGATGAAGCTATTATGTCTATATCCCCTGTTATACCAATGACTGTATAGTCTAGTTCAAACTCAGATAGTATACGGCTAGCTTCTTCCTCAATAACACGTAGTGCTCTAGATCGGAGGGCTTCTGGTGCTTTATCAACATTGAATACGTTCTCTCTCAAATAACAAGCTATTGAAAGCACCTCATGTATACGTCTAGCTCTCTCTATAAACCCTCTATATAGACTAATCTCTCTAGATACTTCTTCAAACCTCTCCTTCCTTACCCTAAGTAGTGTCTCTAGTTCAACACGTCTATTATCCAGACCCCTATACTCTTCCTCCAGCTTATTGAGTTCTACCTCGATATCTCTAAGCATAGCTTCTAAACCTTCAATGTCGATACCAGCTAATTCTCTCTCAATAACACTTATCTCTCTCTCAATAGTCGATAGCTTTCCTCTGACATGTTCTATCCTACGAGTTACTTCATTCAATGTATTAACTAGTTTATCATACTTGTCTTTAGCAATAGATAGTTTCTCTCTAATGCTAGAGAATTTCTCCATCAATACATCCCTGGATAAACCAAGTTCTCTAGCAAGTACTTCATAATAGCTATCTAGTCTACTAGACAACTCTTCTATAGACTCATTAATCCTCTTAATCTCCTCCTCTATATCCTCTAGACTAGTCTTTGCCTTATCACCAAGTATTCTAGCTAGTGACTCATACTCTTTACCAAGTTCTACGATATTCTCTCTCTCATAACCATCTATCTTAGAAACAACTTCTTCCAATCTACTAGAGACGTTCTTATACATAGACTCTGTTTCCCTCAATAAGCCTTCATATCTTCTAAGATTCTCTACAAGAGTCTCTCTCCTAGCTCTAAGTCTCTCAACTCTACTATATAGTTCTCTAACTCTATCTCTATGGCTCTCTAGACTAGATAGCTTACTTGATAACTCCTCTAGTCTAGAACATACCTTCTCTAGCTCACTCCTAGCCTCTTGTAAAAGCTTCTCTCTATGCTCTCTAGTTAATGGCCTCTTACAGACAGGGCATTCAGCACCAGCCTTCTCTAAAGACTCTATAACTTCTTCTAAACTATCCATCCTAGCTTCTAACAAGCTCTTCTCTCTAACAAGATCCCTTATTCTAGACTCTATAGACTCAAGTGTCTCACTACCTATCTCTTTCAACAACCCATTTATCTCATTATCAATAGCTTCAATCTCTCTCCTAATACTACTGGTTTCTCTAGAGTACTTCTCAATAGCTTTCTTAATCTCCTTCTTCCTAGCCTCTAGTCTAGTCTTTTCATCTCTAAGGCTATTGTATTCTTCAAACCTTTCTCTAACACCGAGTTCTTCTAGTTCTCTAAACCTCTTAACCCTACTATAGAGCTCAGTATACTCCTTCTTCTCCATATCAAGTATCCTAATCTCTTTCAATATACTATCAATAGACTCTATAACCTCGTGTAACCTAACATACTTCTCCATCAAAACAGCTTTCTCTCTAAGAAGCCTTTCTTCACCCAATAGCTTCTCTAACTCCTTCTCTCTAAGAGACTTCTCCTCAATAAGCTCCTCTAGCCTTTGTTTCTTCTCTCTAACAACATCTATTTTCCTCAATAACTCGTCACGTCTACTCCTCAGACTTGTTATCTTCTCTCCTAGTGTGCTAAGCTTTTCAGTAACTGCACTACACTCCTTCTCAATACCAGTGATCTCCTCTTCAAGCTTTTTATACTCTTCCTCTAGACTAGCAAGTTTATTTTTTGAAGACTCTACGAGTCTACCTAGATTATCAACATCTCTCCTAGTTGGTGAAACCCTTAATACTGTCTTATCAGGTGTCTCTATACTGTATGTCAGTATATCCTTTATCTTCTCATAAGCCTCACGGTACTTATGTAGATCAAGTAGTTCATCTATAAGTTCTTTCTTCTTAACAGTCTTACTAGACCCAAGGAGCGATATAAGTTCCTGCAACCTGCCTTGTCTCAGAATAGCTATTGTATTAATAGTCTTTGGTTTAACACCCATAATCCTATGGAGCTCACTATATACTCTAGCACCAGATGCTAATAGCTTCTTATTTCCATCAATGTATTCATAGAGTCTCCTCTCATCACTACCACTCCGGGTTATTACCCTCTCGATAGAATACCTCTTGTTACCAATAGAGAACTCTATAGATACACTAGCGTATGGCTTACCATGTCTCACGAGATTTACCTTACGTCCACGAATCCTTATATCATCTTTGTCTCCAAAAGCAACTATTATAGCATCTATAATACTTGTCTTACCAGACCCGTTGTCTCCAATAATGGTTGTTACACCATATGGGAACAACACTTCTGTATCACTATGGCTTATAAAATCTCTTAGCTTAGCTCTATGTATCAGTAGAACCACTCCTCTATACCCCTCTATCCATACTAGCTACTACTAAGGTATTCTAGTAGGCTCTTCTTAATACCCTCAATACGCTTCTTCCTGTCAACAGCTTTTTTATCACTAGTAGTCTTTTCCTCACCAACAACTGGCTTCCTGATATATTCTTTGAGTCTTAGTATCTTTTCTTCAATTTCTTCTCTAGATAGGGAGTTGCTAGCTATACCTTCTACAATCTCATAGACTATCTCTGCAGCTTCTCTAGATACACCCATGTACCTAGCTAGTACTTCTACTTCATCATAGCCTACTGGTTCATCTCCATTGCTTACAATACTCTTTTCTTCATCATCAATATACTCTATATGGTGCCTGATAAGGACTTCACTTGGTGATAGCTTCTCAATATATCTAGCTATATTGACTCTCTCACTAGTCTTAGCGGCAACTGTTAAGTGTATTATTATAGGTTTCTTAGTTACACCTTCTAGTTCTCTCTCAACAATACCGTAGAGGCTATCTAGTTCAGAAGACTTTATCCTGTAGAGGACTTGTTTTCTAACATCTAGGTTAATCCATTCAACCATAGATGGATCAGGCTCTATAGATAGATCGACTAGATTATATCCCTTACCATACTTCAACCAGCCTTGTATCTCGTCTCTACGGTAGATATCTAGGCTACCCGGATAAGCGAGTAAACCACCACTAGGTAACATAGTCTTTATACGGCTATGTATGTGTCCAAAAGCTGCATAGGTTACACACGGTATATCGGATAGACTAAGTACTGCATCATAGGGCATGTACTCCTTAACACTATAGTGTGCAAGCAATACGTGTTTATAGCCACTATGTTCTCTAAAGAAGTTTGAAGCAGTTTGTAGGAATCTTGGTAGATACTTCTTAATCCTAGTCTTGAATGGGGTGAATGGTAGTGCATAGAATGCTATCTTCTCGCTCTCTAATACATACTCTGTCCTATAGCCATCCCCATAGGGTACACCAAGTAGTACTACATTATCAAATATATCGTCTAGTACATAGAGTGGTAGTATGTCACGTTTCCTAGGGTAGTCGTGGTCTCCGGGTATAAGCACTACTTTGACACCCTTTTCACGTAGCCTCCTAAAACACTCTACAACAGTCCTTAGAGCTCTATTACGTGGTTTTGCTTCATCAAATAAGTCTCCAGACAAGACTATTAGTTTAATGTGTTCTTCTATAGCATCCTCTACTACTTTATTGAATAACTCGTAGCCATCAAGTTCTCTAAACTCATAACCATACTCTTGTCTACCAAGATGAGTATCTGAGACATGGATTACCTGCAACCCCTGCCCTACCCCACTATATACTATTCTCTCACATACTCTATATTACTAGTGCATCCGTTAAGAACTAGACATTTATCTAGGAGTTCTAGTAGCTTAGCTATTGTCTTACCATCTGTGTCTCCAGATAATACTCTGGCTAGCAGAGACTCTGTTTCAAAACTACACTTCTCTAACACACAACCCCTATACAAGTCTATACGTGATAACACATTGGAATACCTAGTTATGACGCTATAGTCTACATCCTTTCCACTAGATAATGTATAGAGTATCATAACTAGTTCAACAACTTCTCTTAGTATACCACAGTAGTCTTTCTCTAGAGTCATAGAGTTAGAGCCACTAACTATTGGTGGTTTCTTCCACAAGATATAATCTATTAGAGAGACTATAAGCCATACTATAGTGTATAATAGGTACTCGACACCATAGCCTAGTATATAGAGTGTTATAGAAGCTATTGTAGAAGCTAGTGCAATAATTACAGCAGATAATCCTAGCCAGTAGTATAGCTTCTTAATAGACAATACCATACCACACTACTCCACATCAACACCCATTCTATCATATATGGTTTCTCCTCTATACACTATATAGTCTACACGCAATAATCTACTGTTGTAGAATAGACTCTCTATAGAGTACTCTATAGGCTTAAAAGGTATTGTAGCAACAACTATTGATGCACTAGTACCTTCTCTAACACCCTTTGGGACACCATATAAGTCGTTATTGTTTAACAGAATCTTCCATACAATACTGGTACCAAGTCTATCATCCCAGTAGTTGTATTTGTATAGCATATGTAGTAGTCTAGCTTCAAACAATAAACTATCTGATAAACCACTTGTAGATAACCCTATCCATAAGCCACGGCTATATAGCTCATAGACTGGTGTAAAACCACCTACATTACCCAACATAGTCTTTGATGGAGAAACTATTACCCCTACACAATCCCTATGTCTAGTGAGTACCTCTATATCCATTGATGAAACCCAGTTAAGGTATATGAATAGGAATCTACAGTCTATATCAAAGAACCCGTTCTCTTCTAAGTACTGTAGTGGCCATACTCTATATCTTCTCCAGTAAATGAATGGTTCTTTTCTAGTAATTAGGAATGGTATATAGACTCTACCATAGCTCTTACATATGCTCCTTACTCCATCAATAAGTTCTCCAAGAGGATCGCTTGAACTAAGGGATGGCTTATACAAGATGTCGTCTAAAACGTTGATACCTACCTTATATCTAGATACAATGTCTTCTAGTATACACTTATCTATACCATTATCTAGCATACTACTATCTATAGAGACAACTGTAACACCATCCATTATAGACTCTATAGCTATCTCTTCAACAAGGCTGTTAGGCTCTATACATCCACACCTATGGATTAGATCATGTAGTGGTATGTAGGGGTTTGAGAGACACGGATAGACTATCTTGTCTCTACATTCAACCTCTCTACAACTACTGCAGCCACACCTACCAATACACTCGATCACACCATCACTAATGAGGAGATCAATACCTCTATGTACACCATTGTAGTCAATCAATAACCCTATGTCTCTAAACAGTACTCTAGACACCAAGACATACTACACCATAGCTCCTCGTAGAGGCTATTGGGAGAGACAGCTATATAGCTTATTAGTTTCGTATAGAATATATAACACTATATAAACATAGTATAGTGTATGTGAGGTGTAGCTAATGGTATCACAGTATCTTAGAGACTTTATGCTAGCACTAATAGCTATGTTCCCATCACGTAACTATGTAACACAGATCCTACGTCTCCTCTACGAGACAGGCGGTATTGACAGGAAGACATTCTATCAGATGTATCGTGACATAGTTGATCCAGATATGGAGTATATGCTTGAGAAACTAGGTGTAGTGTTTAGAGAAGACTATGTTAAACTAAAGTTTATGAGCCCTGGATGGATAATTGCATCACTATATGATGAGTTCTTCAATATACTTGATGATGAAGAGTTTAGGAAGAGGATTAGTGAAGCAGTTGATCTAGAGATCCATGATCCATTTGAAGAGTGGCTTTATATAAAGATTGATACAGTACTAAAAGACCCTGCACATGGATATAGTGCTCGTATAGCTCTTAAGGAGCTTATCAATAGGAATACTGTTACATCTAAAGAACTAGTTGATAAAGGACTTACACCTGGTGAAGCATATGCTGTAGCTGATGTACTAAAGTATCTAGGGCTTGTAGAGCATATGGATGGTATTATAAGGCTTTCATCAACACTTATTGATAAACGTGACAAGTTTGAACGTGTACTTAAACGTGTTGGAGTACTTGGTGGAGAAGCTTGACTAGACAAGTTGTTAAACAACTAGCTAAGATAGTTACTGTAGAGCCAGTCTATATAATGGATATTGATACACTGGTTATTCCTCCAGAATTCCCTGGTCTAGACAAATCAGTTGTTGAGCCAGTTATACTTGATGTTGTAGAAGCACGTCTCCCTCCACCAGTTGTTGTAAAACCTGTTATTCTAGAGAAAGTATTTGTTGAAAGCACTAGTGATCTAGGGCTAGTCTTCTCGTTTAGAACAACACTTACACCAGATAACCTTGTTGTACAGACACCATTCCTTGAAGACATAGATAAGCTTGTAGAGTATGATGAGAAGGCTATTGATGTATTGAAGACTAAGTGGAGTAAAATATTCAAACCTATCGAGAAGATAGAGACTATCGAGACAGTATCAGTACCACCAGCTCTACCAAAGTATATTGATGGTTTAACAAAGGTGTATGGGATAAGGATTAGAGTAACTGGGTTACCGCCAGATGAGGCTGAGGAAATACTTAGTACAGAGTTCTATAAGGAGTACCGTATAACACGTATACTTAAGCGTATGGAGATAGTTGTTGATCTAAAGCCATTCATAGAGTTATACCAGAGTATGAGGAGGTTTGAGAGGGAAAAGAAGATAGATAAGCTTAGGAGGCTTAGAAGGAGGAGATACTAGCTCTTCTTCATATATACTCCAGTACTATCTATCCTCAGTACAATACCTTCTAGTGGGTGGTGTGGTGGATCAGGTAGTTTTGGTAATGGCTTCTCTCTACCAATGTATATCCACTTAACTATACTTGTCTTATTCCTCTTACCAGCATACACTATCTTATACCAGTACCTACCATAATACACGTACTTTACAGTACCATTACTAGTCTTCTTATAGACTATATGGAGAGGCTTTAGATAGTATCCATAGGTAGATACTAGCTTGTTATACTCATACAATCTAGTCTTATACTCTTCTAGGATACCTTGGAGCCTATGGTATTCCTCTATGGGTATCTTTGTAAAGGACAAGACTGATCAGCCCATGGGAGTTACATCATTCCCTCAGCATCTTAAAACCCTACATCATCTACTCTATTTCTATGTCTTAGGACTTAAAAACCCTTTACTCATAGACTCTAACACTATATCCTTTCCCAATAGGTTTTACTGGGAATATCCTAATCTTTTTAGAAACTCTTGATATGCTATGTGATACTCTATCAAGTAGGTCGTTTCTTACAAGAACTAGTACACAACCTCCAAGTCCAGCACCAGTTAGTTTAGCACCAGATGCTCCCTGTTTCAATGCTGTATGTATAATTGATTCTATCCTCTTTATAGACACACCTATACTAGCTAGGAGTCCATGGGCTATATTCATTAGTTCACCTAGTTGTTCAAAGTCTCCCTTTCTTAAATACTTTAAAGCTGTATACACTATCTCTTCTGCAGCATCATATATCTTGGTCATCACATTCGGTACTCTATTGTACCTATCTAGTACACGTTTTACTGCATGACCAGTATTCCTTGATATACCAGTGTCCACAACTAGTAGTACATAATCATCTCTCCATACATAATCTATCTTCTGTAACACTCCTTGTTTATAGAGTATGAATCCTCCATGAGTTGATACAGTATTGTCTATACCACTTGGTTTTCCATGTACAATCTTTTCTCCTTCATAAGCTATCTTGGATACAGTATTTGAATCCATAGGTACACCATGGTATTTTAGGAAAGCAGCTGTAAAAGCAACTAGTGTAGCAGCTGATGAACCAAGTCCTGCACCAACTGGTATACTAGAACTAATACGTGCATATATACCCCGTGGTCTACCAGTATATCCCTCGCCAACAATATAGTCTATAACGTGTTTAAATGGTTTTAGTAGTCTAGGTGGTTTACCTCTTCTAGAGTAATCGTATATAACACCCTTGTCTCTAGACTCTATAATCACTCTATCACTATCTATAGGCTCTATAGTAACGTCTGCATACAAGTCTATAGCACTAGCAATAGCTGGTTTACCCTTGACTACAAAGTGTTCTCCAAACCAGATTACCTTACCAGGAGCTCTAGCATGCACTTTCAATACAGTATAACCCCTCTCCTATACACTATGCTCTACCCCAACCCCTATATACTAGATTGTACTAAACCATATATATTTAAGAAGAGTATAGTCTAGTGTAGATGTATAGGCTGATACTATGTCTTTTGAGCCAAAGTTTTGGGAAGACAAGTTCTGGGAAGAGACAGGGAATCGTGTATGGTACTTGTTTGAGTATGCTGTTAGAAGCCTCGATGTACTAAGTGATGATGATAGTGGTGAGTATGTTAGAGCATGTGCAGAGATCTCTAAGGGTATTGTTGAGAAGCTTAGTGAGTATGTTGACTTGAGCGAGCCCACTATACCAGAGATGAGTGGTGCTGAAGCAGTTATAGAGTTTATGAAGAACCTTGCAGAACTATGTATTGGTAGAGATTATGCTGTTACACTCGCATGGACTCTAAGGTTTATCACTATAGAGTACCTGCTAGCAAGCTATCCTGTGCTAAAGGATAAACCAGAGTACATTGATAAACTATTTGATATATTAGGCTCAGACGTAGTATACGAGCCGCCAGCAATGTTCCGTACAAGTGAGATTGACTTAACAGTATATGGGTTCCCTGGATACCTAGACAATGTATCAATAGAGACAACTAGTGTTAGAAAGGGTAGGGAAGGGTTTGTATACAAACTAGTATTCCGTGACAAAAACCCAGATATAGACAAGCAATCACTAGGCTCACTACTAGTAAAACTAGGCCTCCTGTCATGGCATCTATTGTCACGTAAACCAGGTATTCTATCAATATTTGAGACAACTGATGCACGGACAGTATATCTAGAGAGAGCATCTACTAGAGTACCAGTAGAAGTACGTGACTCAGTAGATTCTCTAGGACTAGCATTCCTTGGAGACGGCTCTATCTTCTACTATGTAGACGAGTATATTGGTGGAGAGAATAGACATACAATAGTATACCATAGTGAACAATTAAAACATGGACAGCCAATGCCTAGAGCCTGCAAGGATGCATACTATGTTATAAAGGGAGGTATTGTGTATAAGAAGAGATTCTGTATAGAATCAAACATATCTCTTGATAAGACGGTATATGATGTTAGTGAACAACTTGATTGGAGGACAAATATACTCCAGTTCCTTAGAACACTATCACCATACATATTCCTTGGAATAGTCGATGTGGTAAGGATTAAGAATGATCAGTGGCTACTCATTATGCGTAGTTAGCTTTTCACTATAGCCTTTATACAGACTTCATTTATAGTGTCAGGTGATGCTATTGTATAGTATTCTATAACTACTATGTGTTGTGAACCACTAGACCAGTACTCCTTATAATCATTATAACTAATATTACCTATTTTGATGTATAATGTATGTTTTACTGTCTTACGTGGAGGTACAGATAGGTTTGATTAACACTATACGTACTCCTATCAATATATATCTTGGTTACATGTAGAAGCACATCACCAGCATTCTCTAATATAATATCAACTCTTACTACTACTGTATTGTTCTTAGTATACATTGTAGCTATTGATACATTTCTTACAGCTAGAGAGATCTTAGTAGCATTGATTGAACGTTGTACAAGTGTTTGTCTCTCACGTAGCTTCTGTAGATACATCATATAAGGTATTGACAGACCTATCAATACTACTATTACTATAGCTACAATTGTTAATACAACAACCTTCCTTAGACTCACCAACTACACCACTAGCTATCTATTATAACTAATCTAGTCTATACCCTATAGCCATTCTCTAAACTAGACCATGCATTCTATACTATTAGACACTATAGTTTATATACCTCTACTATAGTGTTTCTATGTATCTAGGATAATAGGTTGTATGGTGTATACGTGGTGTCTAGTAGTAATGTAAAACCCCCTAGAGTAAGTACTTCAGCTGCATTCCAATTACTAGATGAAGCAAGGAAGAATCTAGAGAGTGTTAGGTACAAGATTGTTGTATTGAGTGGTAAGGGTGGTGTTGGTAAGACATTCATATCCTCTATGACAGCACTAGCAGTTGCTGAGAAAGGATATAGTGTAGGCTTGTTTGATGCAGACATACATGGCTCATCAATACCGACTATATACGGTATGCATGGCTCTAGACTATATGCTGACGAGGAAGGGATCATACCAGCTACTGGCCCACTTGGTGTAAAAGTTGTTGCTACAAACCTCCTACTAGATAAGCCAGAAACACCTATTGTATGGCGTGGCCCATTAAAGTCACGTGCTATTATAGAGTTGCTTGCACATGTTAAATGGGGTAGTCTAGACTATCTATTCATAGACTTGCCTCCAGGTACTGGTGATGAAGCAATTACTATAGCCCAGGTAGTTAGTGGTTTAAAAGCAATAGTTGTTACTGCACCAAGTGTTTTATCAGAGACTATAGTTGCTAAAGCAATAGAGTTTCTTAGACACATAGGTGTTGATGTAATAGGTATTGTTGAGAACATGAGCTACTTCAAGTGCCCAAGCTGTGGAAGGGTATACAACCTACTGGGTAGGAGTACTGGGGAACAACTAGCTAGTAAATACGGGGCTAGACTACTGGCTAGAATACCCCTAGACCCATTGATAGGGGAGGCTATTGACAAGGGAATACCCTATCTCCTAGGCTATCCAGATGGAGAGGCTGCTAAAGCTATTAGAGAACTAGCTAGTATAGTTATAGAGGCTGTTAGTAGCGGTAATCAATAGTATTGCTTATTTAATAAACTATTCTTCATATAAAACCACTGGCTTAGATAAACATATTTATACCTAGCTTCACCAATAACTATCTGGGGGGCTATTAACCCCAGTGAGACAAATAGTTTATTCATTGTGTCTAACTAGGGGGTTTGTGTAATGGAGTATAGCGAGAGAGAACCTACATGGCTAGTTCTTAAGAAAGCTGCTGAACAACTAGTTAAACAAGGGAAAATAGCTTTTACTCGTAGAGAATTGATAACGTATGCTAACAAGTACATCGACCCATCTAGGCCAGAGTCTAGTCTTGATTTCGAGGTTGATCTAGTTACTGTTAATGGTAGTAGTAAGGATAAGTACCGTGATCCAGAGAAGCTATTCCTATTCCGTATAGGACGTGGAAAATACACTCTCTACAACCCAGAACTACATGGGCCTATAGAGAAGTATCTTGGTGTAACAACTGGTATCCCGTCTAGGAAGTATGTATTGAAGAACATAGCTGATAGTCTAAGGGAGAGAGGCTATAGTGTACAAGAGGTTAACCAGCCCGGTCGTACAACCGCTCCAGACCTAGTAGCTAGTGATGATAGAGAGAAAGTTGGGGTATGGATTGTTGATCCAGCTGGTGATCAGAGGACACAGTTGAGAACACTAGCCTATAGCATTGGATCTGCACTTATTGAGAGACCAAAGTACAACTGGATACTAGTAATAGCACCACCAGACATACTAGCTCATGTACCAAGTGAGACAAGAGAACTTTTAGAGAAGTATGGTATAAGACTGGCTTTGATACAAGAAGAGAGGAGGTATACTGTAAAGCTATGAAGGAGATATTGTTGCCACAACCAATACCTATGGAGGAGCCATTATCAAGTGTTATAGCTAGGAGGAGGAGTCGTAGGAAGTGGGCTAAGAAACCAGTTGAGCTTGAGAAACTAGCTACAATACTATGGGCTGTACAAGGGATAACTGATAAGAGACACGAGTTTAGAGCAGTACCTAGTGCTGGTGCTACTTATCCATTAGAGGTATATGTTGTTGTAGAGAACGTGACTGGGTTAGACAAGGCTATCTACCACTACAACCCATACAATCACTCACTAGAGGTTGTCAAGACTGGTAGTTATGGAGCTAGTCTAGAGAAAGCATGTCTTGGACAAGAATGGGTTGGTAGAGCACCATTCAATATAGTGTTGACAGCAGTATTCTTCCGTACAACAAGGTATTATGGAGAACGTGGTGTAATGTATGTATACCTAGAAGCAGGTCATGCAGGACAGAACATATATCTCGCAGCAGAAGCTCTAGGACTAGGGACAGTAGCTATTGGTGCATTCTATGACGAGATGGTTTCAGAGATACTAGGGCTAACTGGTAGTGAGAAACCAGTCTATATATTCCCAGTAGGGTACCCGGTTTGAATAGCTATACGTGCAGCAAGTGTGGATTTACTACTGATAAACCACTGCTTAGATGCCCTTACTGCGGATCAATACTACACTATAGCCATGGCTTTGAATGGAGTATTGACTGGAGTAGACAAGGGATCTATAGATTCCATAGAATGCTTCCTAGTATAGGGTTTGAGAATAGTCTTGGAGAAGGATTTACTCCACTAGTTGAGAGCTTTAGAGTTTCTAGAGACATTGGTGTTAAGAAACTCTATTTTAAGAACGAGGGATGTAACCCAACAGGTAGTTTTAGGGATCGTGTTGCAGCTCTACTAACTAGCCATGCATACATCTCTGGCTATAAGAAGCTAGTATGTGCTACAGATGGTAATCTAGGCGCATCACTATCAGCATACTCTTCTAGACTAGGGCTTGAAGTAGAAGCTTATGTACCCCGGGGTTGTGATTGGGGTAAGATAGTTCTTATGAAGAGCTTTGGAGCATCTATTATAGAGCATGGAGAGTGTCTTGATGATGTATATAGTCTTGTCTATAAGAAGGCTGTAGAGGAGAACTTATACAATGCAACAAGTGAAGCTAATGCATTGAGTATAGAGGCCTTAAAGACTATAGCACTGGAGATCTACTACCAGCTAGGAGGTATACCAGACCATGTATTCATACCAGTTGGATCAGGTTTAACACTATACTCTATACACCATGGTTTTAGAGAGCTCTTGGAGAACCATGTTGTTGACAGGATACCTTGTATACATGGTGTAGAGACTTGCTGGAACCCACGTATATCAAGGCTTATGGGCTATAGTGTTAAAGAGTGTATTATGGAAGCTATAATTGGGCTAGCATACCATTACCCACCACTAGAGAAGGAGGCTGTAGACGTTATTAGAGAGACAAATGCCTCCATATGGGTTGTTGGCAAGAAGGAAGTCTACAGAGCTGGTGAAGAACTAGCTAGGAGAGAGGGATTGTTTGTAGAACCAGCTGCAGCTGTAGCATATGCTGGCTATAGAAAAGCTGTTGAAGAGGGATCTATAGATCCTAGTGATACCGTCGTAGTACTACTTACAGGCCATGGGCTAAAGGCTTTCGAAGGCTATGGTGTAAAGCTTAAGACTAGAAGGAGAGCAAGTGTATTCCCTAGTGAGACAAAACTAGAGATCCTTAGGGTGATAAGCAGTAGAGAACCCATACATGGATACCGTATATGGAGAGAGCTTGGGCTAGACATTAGTATGCAGGCTGTATACCAGCATTTAAAGAGCTTAGAGAAAACTGGGCTTATAACATCACGTGTTATTGATAACCGTAGATACTACTTCCTTACAGACAAGGGACGTATGGTACTTGAGCTACTAAATCATCTCCTAAAATAAGGATCTATATAAAGAGCTAACTTTATATAAAGCTAGAGCTTTATAGTAGCTTGGGTGCTCTACTTTAGAGAGGTGTTGATAGAGTGAGTAGAGTGAGTATTGTTGAGAAGACCAGCATCGCTAAAAGAACAGTGTATACAGCTGTATTCACAATACTCGTGTTCATAGCTACAGTATCCATAGCAGTCTATATACCAGCTACACGTGGCTACTTCAACCTTGGAGAGACCATGATTTATACAACAGCGTTGCTAACACTTGATCCACTAACTAGTCTGGTAGCATGTGGCCTTGGATCAGCTCTTGCTGATCTCTATCTAGGCTATGGACAATATGCACCAGCAACACTTGTTATAAAAGCTATTGAGGGATTCCTAGTAGTCCTGCTCTATAGGTTGTTTAAGAAGATAGGCAATTGGAGACTACTCGTGCTCATACTATCAATAACCTCGTCAACACTATTGTTCCTAGTAGGCTACATCCTATATAGTGGTACAATGGAGTTAACAATACTTGGACAGACATATAGGTTTGAAATACCATTCTATTTCTGGATAATAGCTTCCCTAATACTACTTGTTGTCGTTGAGAATACTGGTTTAAAACACGATCCAGAGACTGGATACAAGGCTTTGGCAGTAGTAATAGCGGGTCTAGAGATGGTTACAGGATACTTCATATATGAAGCATACATACTAGGCTATGGAGTAGCTGCTGCATTAGTTGAGGTACCAGCTAATATAGGGCAGGTAGTAATAGGCTTATCAGTCTCTATACCACTAGTTGAAACACTCTATAGAGCGGGGATAAAGACTAGTGTCTAAAGCTATTAGACTAGATAATGTATGGATAGGCTATAGTGGTGGTGAATGGGTATTAGAGGGTATAGAGCTAGAGGTTGGGCATGGAGAAGCTATTGCTATTACAGGGCCAAACGGATCTGGTAAGACAACTTTATTAAGACTACTCTCTACACAAATACCATATCTATACAAGGGAGTAGTACGTGGAGAAATAGAGATACTAGGTTATAACCCACTTGATAATCCAGAGGAAATAGTTTCCAAGACAGCATATATAGGCCATGATCTAGAGACTTCTATAATAACACCATTTGTCTATGAAGAGATCGGCTTAAGGCTGGTGTTCTCTGGTGTTAAGGAATCTAGTATTGTAGAGAGAGAAGTGTATAGGCTATTAAGCATGGTTAATGGAGAGAACCTTGTGGATAGAGAAACATATAGGCTAAGCAGTGGTGAGAAAACCAAGACTGTTATAGCATCAAGTATTGCTTCTAAACCAAAGCTACTATTACTTGATGAACCAGCTAGTTTCCTTGATAAAGAGTCTAGGATCGTATTCATAGAGTCTCTAAAGAAGTTGAAAGAAGAAGGTTTAACACTAGTAATAGCTACACATACTCCATGGCTATACAAGGACATAGTTGATAAGGCCTACGTTATTATGGATAAAAAGCTGTATCAAACCAGTATAGACAACTATTATCCTAGACAATATAGTAGAGCTAGTGCTGGAGAGAGAGTATGTGTTTCTGGGAGAAAAACT
>CAYXOO010000010.1:1252-26958 GCA_964466845.1 uncultured Desulfurococcaceae archaeon | reverse complement strand
CGATCTATCTGATCGATAAATTATAGTAAATTCACTGATGGAGAGAGAATAAAGCAATATTCACCATCGGATATACCTGTTTTTCAGTTTCTATGGCTGTATTTGAGAGACTGTGTTTAGGGTGGTGGGGAGAATGTATTGGACCGGCCGGGATTTGAACCCGGGGTCTCCGCCGTGCGAGGGCGGCGTCTTGCCTGGCTAGACTACCGGCCCATTGTCTCTCTTGTTTGATAGTGTTTATATTCTGGTGATTATATATTTCTTTATTGGGCTGGGGGATGTTGGCGATGGGCGGGCTGATGTGTGATGAACCATTGTAGCTTATACCCCAGCCTATACCCCGATGATTGTCAGCGGATAATCTGAGCTTCTCTATGGTTGTGATGACTCTTGTTTTCTCTGAGGGTGTATAGTCTTTTATTATATTCTAGTGGTTATATGTTTGTGTATACCTATGCCTAGCTAGGCCCTGGTGTTTAGTGGTATGGCTGTTTGTGTTGAGGATTTGTATGGTTTTAGGCCTCGTAGTGTACTTGTTTTTGGTATTGGTGGTGGAGGTGATGTGGTTTCAGCAGCTATGCTGGCTAATAGCTTGGGTAGGGCTGGTGTTGAAGCATATATAGGCTCTATTGCATGGGAGAGATTTGTTGTTGATCCAGAGCCGGGGCCTATACCGCTTGACTGCTTTAGGTATGCATCACCTATGGGTGGATACAGTATAGTTGTTACAAGAGACTCTATTGTAGAACGTAGTAGAGTGTTTAAACCACAAGTGGCACGTGTAGCAGGATACACTGGATCAAAAGTCTATATAGCAGATCTATGGGGTGGTGCCAACGGGCTGTACAAGGGGTTGTTAGAGATAAGTAGTAGACTAGGTATAGAGGCCTACATGGCCGTTGATGTAGGTGGTGATGTACTAGCTACTGGTTATGAAGAAGACTTGTGGAGCCCACTAGCAGACTCTATAGGGCTAGCAGTATTCTCTAAACTACCAAACAGCATACTAGCAGTCCATGGAGTAGGGTGTGATGGAGAACTTGATCCAGACTACCTATTATCAAGGATAGCATTGGTAGCTAGAGAGAAAGGCTATATAGCAGCACGTGGCCTAACACCAAGAGACACTAAGATGTTAAGACAACTACTAGAGGAAACAGTAAGTGAAGCAAGCCGTATACCGTTAGAAGCATACAATGGATTCTATGGAGAGAAAGAGATTAGGCTAGGGAGCAGAAAAGTAAAGATAACACCACTACAGACAATAACGTTCTACCTAAAACCAGACAAGGTATACAAGCTATCAAGACTAGCACAAACAGTAGACAACACCAGAACACTAGAAGAAGCAGACCATAAACTAAACAACATAGGAGTATACACAGAATACGATCTAGAGAAAGACCTACACAAGATAATAGCTATGGGGGAACAAGTAGATCTAGAGACAATAATAACAGTTAGAGAACAAGGTAGAAAGAAATTAAAGAAGAAACAACCCAACAACACACCCTACAAACAATAATACACAACAACCCTATAAACAACCCCTAATCACAACAATATAGAGGATAAGTAGAGGCCTAGCTATAGATTTATTAAAAGCTTTTAACCCTTATCGGTAATAGGATATGTGATAGTATGAGACGGGCCCGTAGCTCAGCCTGGTGGAGCGCCCGGCTGATAACCGGGAGGTCGGGGGTTCGAATCCCCCCGGGCCCATTTCTTTTCTGGGAAAAAGTTTTCTAGGGTATAGTGTATCTCTTGTCTTGAGTGTGGTGTATTGTGGCTAGTGAATGGTTGATCCCTATATCCCTAGTTGTTGGTGGACTAGTTGTTGCATTGCTTGGTAAGAATTTTCTGAAAGCTGTTGTAATGATTGTTTCTGGTGGTCTACTGGGTTATGCAATATACTGGTTTTCAACAAAGTATCTACACATGGACCTAGTACCACTAGTTGTTGTTATACTAATAGGCTTTATCGTTGGTGCTTTCCTTGGCTGGTTTCTTGTTAAACTAGCTATTGCTCTAGCTACTGGTTTTATAGTAGGCCTTATAATAGCTTCACTACTAGGTCTTACATCAAGTATTTGGGCACTAGTACTAGTTATAATACTATGTATTGGCTTATCATATATACTAGCTGAGAAGATAGTAGAGCTACTAATGGCTATACTTGGAGCTGCAATGGTCTACTATGGTATACTAGTAGCTACACAACCATCAATAACATGGAGGTATATAGCAATAGCTATTGCTGCTCTAGTCTTCATACTAGCTATCTATAGATCGTATAGGTCTAGCTAGTTAAAAACACTCTATAGAGGAAAGACTCTATAGTAGTGGGGTATAGGAGTAGGCTATGTCTAAGAATGAGAAACTAGAGAAGGGTTACAAGGTATTATTTAAACTACCGGAATGGAGGATTCTCCTACTAGTACTAGTCCTCATATACGCTGTAGTCTATATAGTGTATCATGGACTAGGTATAGACTACTCTAGATACACTATGTTAACACTACTCTCCTTCACACTATACTTTGCAATACTGGCACTACTGTCTAGCCCGCTGATCTATGAGCTAAAGCCTAGTTGTAAAGGATCCAGTAAGTCACAGAGTATAGGAGAGGCTATATCTAGGAGGAAATCTATTGTAGCTAGAAGAGTACTAGGTCTCCTAACAATCTACTCCATTAGCGTAGCTATTTGGGGTATCCTACTGCATGCTCTCCTTAAAATAAACATTACGTATGCTCTTGTTACAGCACAACCACTTATAATAGTATTGACGATAGGCGTACACGGGTATAACTCCAAGACAGTAGCCGCATCAATAATACACACACTGGCATTAACGCTAGCACCAGCTATACTAGACCCACGGGAATGCATCACATACACACTACTGTCAACACTAATAGCTATAACTGGTATACTTGTATTCAAGACAATCGATCGATATAGGGTAGACGACTATAGCTCATTAACACTTGGTAGTCTATTCCTACACAACTGGATAGACAGTAACAGACTTGATATAGAGGAGGTATTTGAGAAACTATCTAGAGAAGAAGAAGTAGTAGGGCATATAATATATAGTGATAGAGAAGCTATAGTACATCCAGACATTCATTTCGGCCCATTCTCAAAGACTGGGAGTAGCAACTTCCCCAGCTTACTAAGGAATAAGTTTAGAGAGAAGGGTGTAGAAGCCATAGTGCTCCATGGAATGGGTAGTCACGATAGAAACCTTGCAACACATAAAGAGTCAGAGAAACTAGTACATATATATACTAGTGTGCTAGAGAAAAAGCTTGGAGACTACATAGAAGCTGGTGAACCATATACTGTAAAGCATAGAGAATGGGAAGCACTTGTAATACCGTTCTCAAAGATAACAATAGCTATAATCAGCAGGCCTGATAAGGGTATAGATGATATACCATATACTATACAAGAGAAAGCCTATAGGCTCTCTATAGAAAACAATATACCACCAGTACTACTCGTTGATGCACATAATTGTGAGAATAGCCATGAAATAGAGACTAGTGACTTAGAAAAACTACTAAATAGAATCATTGAAGAGTATAAGAGCCACAATAAGTTTACAGGAGAATATAGAGTAACAGTTGTTTCTACAAAGAAAGCACTAGTAAGTACACCAGGAGCCATAGATGGTGTGTCAATACTAGCTATAGAAGCCCATGGGAAGAAGGTAGGAGTAGCGTATATCCCTGGTAACAACATGGCTAAAGGACTTAGAAAAATAATCATAGATATTATGAGGGAAAACGGCTTTGACTATGCAGAAGCAATTACAAATGATGAACACACTGAAACAGGTAGAATAACTGGCTCTATATACGTCCCAGTACAACATAGCCGTGAATTAATAGATTGTATTAAGGAGTTATCTAGAGAAGCACTAGCTAGACTAAGAGCTAGGTCAAAGAAGCTAAGATACCATTGTGTGAAAACACGTGTTAAGATAATGGGTGATACTGCATGGAAACTCCTTAGATTATATGAAAAAACGTATCCACTAGCTCTCAAGTTATCAATAATATATGTTATAGTAGCTCCCGTAGCACTATTATTGTTGTTAACAAAACTACTAGTACCGGTTACTTAGAATAACTCCTCGGCAATACATATAGATCCTTTCTAAGACGAAATATGCTACAATGGTATTATTAATAAATAGGAGACTGGTATAGCTAGTAGTCTAGGTGAATACTGTATTGGCTAGCTCCTATGATTTAGAGAAACTAGTTTCTAGATTAAGAGAGGTGTTTAGTAGAGTGCTGCATGAGAGACAGAATGGCTACTACATGGTTCTAGCGTTAAAGAATAGTAGGGGATACATTATTTGTCTACAGATTAAGCGAGACTATGTATATGCTAAGGTAAATAGTGTTGAAGAGACATTGTTTTGGAACTGTTTATACAGTATAGAGGATCCACGTGGATACTATGTATTCTCTAGAGACATGGATTCTTTCATAGAAAAGCTATTATCTAGGATAAAGGTGTAGTAGTGGTGTCTAAGTATAGGTTATTACTAGTTGATATGGATGGTGTGTTGTGGAGGCAGTACTATGTTATTAGAGAGAACATAGAGGCGTTAAAGGAGCTATCAAGCAGATATACTATAGTCTATATGTCGAATAACTCTAGCCGTTCACGTAGAGAGTATTTAGAGAAGATAAAGAGTATAGGATTAGATGCTGGCATAGAGAACATATACAATAGCGGGTATCTTGCTGCAAGATACATTCTGGACAGAGGGGTTAGTGAGACATTTGTTATTGGAGAACATGGATTAGTAGAAGAACTTGTAAAACAAGGTATACCAGTTACCAGTCATTCAGATAATGTAGGCTATGTAGTTGTTGGACTAGACAGGTATCTTACATACAGTAAGCTATGTAGAGCATACCAGTACATAGCATCTGGAGCACTATTCATAGCTACAAACACCGACCACGTATACCCTGTCGGAGACCATTATGAACCTGGTGCTGGAGCCATTGTTGCAGCATTAGCTGTTTCTCTAAAGAAACAACCAGACTTTATAGCTGGGAAACCCAATCCATGGGTAATAGATATTGTATGCAGTGAGCACAGTGTATCTAGAGATGAGATACTTGTTATAGGAGATAATATTGAGACAGACATACTCCTTGGATACGAGGCAGGTGTTGATACAATGCTTGTACTAACAGGTATTTCTAGGAGAGAGGACTTGGAGAAGACAAGACATAGGCCAGCCTATGTCTGTAGCAATCTATTAGAAGCTGTTAGACAAGGTATAATCTAGTCTAGAACCGTTTTATCTCTACAGCCATGTTATCTAGATCTATTAAAGCATAGTACCTATCCTTAAAAGCACCAGGGTTTACAATTAATGTGTCATAGACTCTACATAAACCTCTAGCCTCATGTATATGGCCTGTAATCCATAGCTTAACACTATTGCTATGTTTCTCTAGAAACTTTCTATAGACTCTAACACCTACTCTAAAACCTAGGAAGACCTTGTCTAGTGTATTATATGGTGGAGCATGTGTTACCAACACTATATTGTCATCACTAGTTATTTCTGGTAGCATAGATTCTAGTTCATCCTCACTATACTCTATCAGTGTATTAAATGGAGTCTTATTCGATCCACCGATACCGTAGAATAGATAATTACCTATACTATATAGTCTACAGTGTATATTGTGTATATTCTCATAAAGATCCCTAATACCTAGTAGTTCTCGTGGATCACAATTACCTGGTATAAATAGTATATTGGAGAAACACTTACTGAGAAAACCAAGTATCTCAATAGCTTTATCAACACTATGGAAATGAGTTATATCACCAGCTATTACTAGAGTATCTACTCTATAGTCTTCTACTTCTCTACAAAACCTTCTAGCTAGACTAGTCTTGCTATGTATATCTGTTATAGCTATAATCAGAGCCGTCTCTACCACCCTCTTATACACTGTTATAGACTACAGCCTAGAATCCATAGCTGGGTTGTCTGGGATATAAATATATTGGAGTAAGGGATAGGGTAGAATAATGGAGAGGTAGCAAGGGGAGTAGAGAGGGTTCTAGTGTGACACCAAGTATCGGAAGGCTTAGTAGTGTACGTACAAGCATTGTTGTACGTGAGGGAAGAGTAGTAGTTAGCGGTAGAGAGTATCTATCAAACCATGTATACATGGATAGGGTATCTAGTGCATACATAGAAGTCTCACCAATAAAGCTTAATGCTAGAGTAGACTACCGTAGTACACCAATAGTGAAGATAGATGGTGGATTGATAAAGATAGGTACACCACTAACACTAGGATTCAACGAGCCAGCTATAGTATCTAGAGAAAAACGTGATGATATAGAGAAGCTAGTTATAGAGAATATAGACCTTAAGATACGTGTTGAAGAAAACGGTATAAACGTTATAGTAGAGGGTGTTGGAGAATATAAGACAAACTCTATAGAGCTATCAATAAACGATAAAGAATCAGCTACTGTGATAAACATACTTACAAAACCATTTACATCAATATGGATACATAGCCGTGGACGTAGAAAACTATTGATAAGAAAAGGTAAGGAAGAGCAATACTTCCTACACATAGAGTAGGAGGTACAATACTGTTACTAACCCGATAGAGCTAAAGCTTCTTCTAACCACTAAGTTGCTATATAGGAAAACAAGCTAGAACTACATAGTACTACTATTAGCTTATAGCTCTATAATGGCCTCTTCTAACCCAGGTATACAAGGTATTGGTGGTAATCTCCTCTTATGTCTACTCCTACGATGCATCTCTAGAACTCTATAGACCTTCTCCAACGGCAACCCTGTCTCCTCCGATACAGCCTCTGGATCCAGTCTTTTATCGAATAACCCGTAGAGTATCAGGTCTATCTCTGTATAGTCCATTCCAAGCTCATCAACTGCTTTATGCCCCGGCCATAGCCTTGGACTACTTGGTTTATACGCTATCTCTTTCGGTATTCCAAGTTCTACTGCTAGTCTACGGACTTGTGTCTTGTATAGACAACCTAGTGGTAGTAGATCAACCGCTCCATCACCATACTTTGTGTAATAACCTATCAATATCTCGCTCCTATCGCTTGTCCCTAAAACCAACCTGTTATAGTGGTTAGCGTAGTAGTATAGGATTACCATTCTAGTTCTTGCTCTAACGTTACCGTTAGATACGTTGTCGTGGCTATCGAAACATGGTATTATACTAGTGAATGCATCATATATTCTGTCAATCCATATAATATCATAGCCTACACTATATTTCTTAGCAATAGCCACTGCATCTCTAACATCACTCTCCGGAGTAGTTCTTGAATCAGGCATTATCAATGCATATACCCTGTCGGCACCAACAGCTTCTACAGCAAGAGCTAGTGCTGTAGATGAGTCAACACCACCGCTTAAACCAATAACGTATCCATCAACACCAACCTTCTCCATGTAATCCCTTATAAACCCCTCTATATGGTTAGCTATGGTTCTCCAGTCATGATCTAGTAGAAAATCTATTGTTATAGACAAGTTCTTAGCACCACATTTGTTGTCTCTAAGGATAGTTATGTATACTAGTATACTATATTAATATCTATGAGTTGAGAGGGATAGGATAAAGTTGAGCGAGAAAGAAGTAAGACCTGGATTTACAAGTGTCTTACGCTCTGTAATAACTAGTTATACAAGTAGTTTTGAGAGAACATACTATATTGAGATACCACTTATTGAGAAGATACCATTGAAGATAGTCTACATGGTAGATAGTGGTGGAGTATATGGTTTAAAAATAGCTGGTTCTCCGAAAGCCCTAAAGAACGTACTTGAGAGACTACTAAACCATAAGGACTGTGTACTGCTAGATACACGTATATACTTAATGGAGGAGCCAAGCATAGGCTTATTCTTCATAAACACTGGTAGAGAAGAGGATCTTTGGGAGATAGTAACTGATCTAAGTAATGTAGAAGAAATAGGATTCATAGAAGTAATAAAGCCTCTACGAGGTAGTGGAACCATACTGTTTAATCCATGGATATACCCTCCTAGGATAGATACTAGAGACTATACACTACTACCGTCTAGCCTATTACCAGTACTGGTATCTTCTCTAAATGATGATGACGCTAAGAGGATTGCTAGAGAGCTTATAAAGGAGTTTAAGAGAATTATTGGTAGAGATATTGATGTAGACATACTGCTTAGGATGATAGAGTCTATGGGATTATGTAGATACGCTAGATCATGTGTTGATAAAGAAAAGGTGTCTATAGAGATCAAGCCTATTGGAGAGAATATGTGTAGACTATACAGGCTCCTAGTAGAGGAAGTAACTGGTATTGAAGCTATAGAGTCTCTTGATTCTATTGATAAATGTGTTATAGTGTATAGTTCTAGAGCTTAATAATATCATCCCTAGCTCTTCAACCAATGCATCACTCAATAAGACTTCTTTCTCAATAGTAGACACAACAATGTCTGCAACAACTTCTCTAGAAGTCTTATCTAGTTCAACAACTCTTACTCTACACGACCTTGGATACAAGTGCATAGCTACTAGACCACTAGCTGTTTCATACTCTGCAGTCTCTGGTACTCCAAGACTTTCTAAACTAATATTATTTCTAGTTAAGAAGCTCCATGAAACTAGGAGTTGTGGATAATCTGTCTCAAAAACAGGCATTAGCTAAAGCTATTGTCCCTACCCACTTATCCCTAATACCTACATGTATCTTTACTCTAACACACAAAGAGCTAGGAACCACCTCTAGTCTTTATCCTACGCTTAATAGTGATATGCCCTATTCGTGGTTTCTTCTTCACCCTAATATGCCCTATCCTATACCTCTTGACCATACCTATCACATAAGCCTAGCTAGCATACTCTAATATAAAGCTTTAAATAAACAACTTAATATAGCTTAGATGCAACCATAGGCTATGTATAAGGAGTAAAAATTTAATACATGAGCAGTAGTGACTACAAAACAATAGTATCAATTAATAATACCTTATCAATACTGGTTTTTCTCAAACTGGTTATCTTTAAGTTAGCTTTAACTAAGTTAAGATTGGTAAACCGTAGGAAATATAGTGTTTTATAGTAATTAATATAGATAGTTACTAATAAATACGTTGTCACTAATAGATATAATAGGTGGACAATTTGGATAGATTATTTGATTTAGTTAAAGAAATTAGAGAAAGGATCAATAAGTATGAAGATAAACTAAGAGAAAGTGAAGCATTAACACGTTACGTATTAATTGATCCAATTCTTAGGGCACTAGATTGGGATACAGAGAATCCAGAGATAGTTGTTCCAGAAGAGAGACAAGATAGTGGAACACCAGATTACGTACTCTACCAAAATGGGAGAAAACTTATAGCAGTTGAGGCTAAACGACTTGGTTCAAAACTTGATGAGGAAAACGTGCTAGACTTAGGATTTAAATATAGTTGGAAAACAGGATACCATATTTCATAATAACAGATGGTAGAACCTGGATAGTTTATAATATAGAGAAACCTGGTGGAGAACCTATATTAAAGATAGACATAGTTAGTGAACCAATAGAAGAAGTTGTTAGAAAGCTATTATCACTCTGGAGACCCCTATTACATAGAGGGATAAAAATAGTAGAACCAGTTACTAGACCTCAATGGAGGGTCTCTAAGGAGGAAGTAGAAGCTAGAGAGGAATATACTGAAGAACTATTTAGAGGGCCTATAACATGGAAAAAAGCAGAGATTCTAGTACTATATGTCCTCTATAAAAGTAACAAGCCATTAAGAAGGAAAGAGATAGTGGATATAGTTAGGAGGAAAGTAAAATTTGTAAAACGAGATAAAGAACTTGTAAAATCAGGGAAACCTAGATGGGAAGCTACTGTAAGATGGGCTATTTCAAATTTGGGTAAGAAAGGTTTACTCGAGAAAGTTGAGAGAGAGGTTTGGAGGATAACTGATAAAGGGATTTTAAGACTTAAACAAGAAGTTATAAAAAGTACATAAAATAAAGGATCGTATTAATATTGAATAGAGCATCTTGCTAATAACTATGAGTAGCGGTATTCCTTAAGGGTTAATAAGAAGTTAAGTTATTAACTCTTCAATAGATACAAATTGTTAAAAAAGCACACAAAGGGTGATGTGTTTTGTCTAGTAGGTTTAGGGTTGTTGCTACTGATGTTGATGGTACTTTGACTATTGATAGGTCTTCACTCTATATTGAGCCAGGGGTTATTAGTTGTCTTAGAGCTTTAGAGGATAGAGGGTTTGTTGTGGTTCTTGTTTCTGCTAATGCGTTACCTGTTGTTGTTGCTCTTAAGAGATATTTTGGGCTTAGGAGCCCAGTTATTGGTGAGAATGGAGCGTTTGTATTCTTTAGTGGTAGCAGGGTTGTTGAGTTGTCTAGGATTAGTGCTCGTAGAGTACTAGATGATGTACTAGATAGGTTTAGGGATTATGTAGAGAGTTCTTGGCAGAACATGTTCCGTCATCACGATTATGCATTAAAGGTTAGGAGGAAGTATAGGGGTAGAGCATGGAGTGTATACGAGATGATCAAGGATTACGTGGAGAAGAAGTACAGTGATGTACATGTAAGCTTTAGTGGTTATGCTATCCACCTTACACCAGTTGATACTAGCAAGGCTCGTGCACTAGAGTATCTTGTAGACAAGCTAGGCTATAGCTTGGGGCAAGTAGTAGCTATTGCAGACAGCATCGTTGATCTAGAGTTGTGCAGGATAGCAGGCTATTGTATAGCAGTAGGGAATGCTGATAAAGAACTAAAAGAAGAAGCAGACTATATAACTAGAGAGCCTAGTGGAAGAGGGTTTATAGAGTTTTGTAAAAAGCTACTACAAGACACCAACTATCTATAACTATCTGTTATACTACATAGCACAATATCGCAGAGATACCCAGGGGTAAGCATAAGATCCCCTCTTATAAGAGATTTTCCTTAATACTATATATCTACAGAAACATTTGTATATCTTAATAAAACCTTTTATAGCTAGTAAAAATACTAGATCTCTAAGTATTAAGGAATTATATAAAGGGTTAAAACTAAATACTTATTTACTAGTCTATTCATAAAATTATACATAGTGTGATACATTTATGAGGATTAAAACAAGTGTAACTATAGCAGGACTTGGTATGTTTTCTGGATTTACATACGATTTATTATCGTCAATTAATATGGCTACTAATATGGCTACTATTGGGGATAATAGACTTGATATACTATTTGATACAATAGAGTTTCTATCTATAATACTATTATTCTATACATTGGACTTATTCTCAATAAGGACTATAGTTAAAGCATTAGGAGCCTATGGGAAAGTGCTAGTCCTCTCCATGAGTCTAGCTGGAGCTACACTAATAACCTTATGTAAAATCGTATTGTATAGTGGTGGACATACACTAGAACTTTTATTATCTATACTAATCCCAGTATATCTGGCCTTAATACCTTTACTAGTATTGATCTCTACTAAACTCCTATGTTTAAGTATTGAGAGAATCAAGAGATACCCCTTACTCTATAATATTGCTTTAAAGTTTAATATTAAATGCATAGAGAGGATCTATGGCCTTGGGGATGAATATAAGGTATTTGCAGAGAAGATCGTATCTAAGTACATAGCTACAGTGTTAGCCATATTAACCATATCGATCTCGGTAGCTACTACTCTAGTGCAACTACTACTTGACATCTTCTTTACTCCACTAATAGTTGTCTCAATACTAGTACATTACCTAAGTAAAGGTGCTACTGAAAGAATAGATCTTGACATGAACATATTAAAACTTGTATCAGACAGTTTAGTTAAACGAAGAGATCTAAAGCCATCATTATCGCTAAGGTATTTTACATTATTTATGCTGACAATATTTATCCTGTTATCGAATATTCTCTACATAGATGTGTATTAAGTATATTATTGGGTCTTATAGTGAATTTAGTATAAGGATTCTCCTAGATTATAGACTATGGCACTTCTCATCAATAATCATACTCAATATAGTGTGTATTATAAGTATATTTTTATACATGGCTAGAGCCTATGTGCTCAGTCCAGTTATACTGAATATACAGTCTTTCGTAAATGAGCTTGCATTAATAGTTTCAATATTAAGTGGTTTTAAACTACCAAAATACCCAGTTGCTTTATTAATTGCTACTAACATAGTATCTATGTATATAGCTCGTGTATTTAGATACGTTGTTAAAGTTAGGGGTACTGATATAGTACCGTATGTGCTCCTAGTAAACGTGCTTGTTAAACTCTTGTTAATGACTATTGCTGTAGGTGTACCAATACTACTCTATGTCGTTATTGTGCTTTTATTTACATTACTAATTGCAGTATCTTGTAGCGAAAAAGGCTTCAAATTCCTTGAATACACCATTATAGGTGATGTAGGGAGTAGAATAAGATCCAAGAGTGATTGTAGAAGATATTTCTGGAGGAAATTCCTATGGTATAATACCGTAAATGTTTTTCTAGCATCCTCAATTGTTTTAATAGATCATATAATGCTTGAAACACCTCTACATTACTCTCTAGCCTTAGGACTATCTATAGCATTGTTATTAGGTGTTAACATATATCTTCTACTATCACTGAGTTATAGTGTATGTGTTAATGGAGGCTATATGTTTAGAGAGTGTTTTAAGTAGAAATAATCTACACTAGAGGCTCTTATGAGAGAGGCTTTGATATATGTATGAATAATAGTATTTACCAGAAATAGCCTCTATAGTCTTCAGTAATTCTTAAAACTATGTTGGGATCATAGTATGCATGTAGGCTATTTGGTAAAGTGGTTGATTGGTGGTATCTAGTGGTTTCTGGGTATAGGTTTGTAGTCTCTCTTGTTATAGCTATGGTGTTTATATCGGCCTTCTTAGCTACTCCATGGAGGGCTAAGGATTATAGCTTTAGTGGTGTTGTTGTTGGTGTTGGTGTTAAGGGTGTTATAACAGGTTATACTGGTAGACACTTGTTTGTAACAAGTGATGCTGTATATGTTTCTGGTACTGTAGAGGTTAATGGTTCATGGCTAGGCTTTATAGCAAGGTTTGATAAAGGCCTTAACAGTCTGGAATGGTATAGAGTTCTTAACATGTCTAGTTCTAGTTTTGTAAACATATATGATGTCTATGTGTATGGAGACTATGTGTATGTGGCTGGAGAAGTTAATTGTACTGGATTTATTGCTAAGTTGTCTAGTAGTGGTGAAGTGGTATGGTTTAGAGTATTCAAGTACATGCTCCCAAATGCACATAATGACATAGCTGGTACATCTATCTATGTACGTGGAAACTATGTATACGTGGGTATGGGTTCAGCTGTTGGACATTTTGGTGGCGGATTAAGTGGTGATGGGAAGTATTCATCATTTATAGCTAAGTTCCACGACAAAGGCGATGATGTAGAACTTGTATAGGTTACAAGAGTAAGTGCTGGTATAGATGCTAGTTTTACACACCATAGCTCACAATTCATAACCATATACTCTATACAAGTAGTTAACGATAGTGTATACGTTGGTATAGGATCTCCTAGAGAATATGCTGAACTAGATGAAGTAAGTGAGTGGATGCCTACTTTAATTGTTAAACTAGATGATACCGATGGCTCTCTTATATGGAAGTATGCATTCAATATAACCCGTAATCTAGAGGTGATAAATGAGAATATTGTCTACCAAGGAGCAGTTTATTCAACGTATATAGAAGGTGATCGTATATACGTAGCTGGTATTTATGAGAGAATAAAGAGAACATATCGTGTTATAGGTCTTCCATACAACTTTATAGCTTGTCTACGTGACTATGGAGATAGCTTGTCTTTAGAGTGGTTTAAGACAATAGATGGAGTCTCTGAATGGGGTACTAGTATAAGTAGTGTCTTATCATATAACGGTTATCTCTATGTCAATGGAGATACTGGCTACCCCTACATACTTTGTCTAAACAAGTCTAGTGGAGAGCTCTTATGGGCTAGGAAGGTTTATCCAAAAGTAGAAGATCGAGTCTTTAACTCACTAGCTATAGGTAGTGGATACCTATATGCATTATATGGTGGTTATAGCGCACTCGTTTACCCAAGGGAATCCATATCTAGTCCATGTATATAGGTTTACGCTCGATGGAGAACCATTAAATAATGATATCTTGTCTAACTATACAGATCTTGTAGTCATTGATAATACTAGTGATGTAGAACTGTTTACCCCAGAGAAAGTGTATATTGAGAGCAGATCAGGTGATCAAGCAAGTGAACTAGGATTTATAAATATAAACAAGTAATTACTCAGCAAGTAGTGAGGATGTTACCAATGATGATTATGCATACCATGTTTATACAGATAGAGCTGTTAAAGTAATTGTATCCCAACCCGATCTAGAAAAGCCTGTTATGAATGTAAACATTACTAGGTATTACCCGTATAGAGAGAACATGATGATGAAGATCAAGCCGGAAGACACAATTGTTAGAGGACTAGGTGATGGAGGCTATGGCTATGTACTTACTGTTAAGGATTGCATCGTTATATATAGTCCTACTAGGATAAATGAGTACCATACAAGTTTCTCATGGGGTAAGCTTAACTTAACCATATTATTGGATAGAGAATCCAATATATCAATAGTTGCTGTAAGAGGTACTGTCATAGAGATTGTTACTGATAACAAGGGTGTCTTATGTAGTAACTCAAGTGTTTGTGAATTATTGAGGGATGAGAATGGTGTAATAGCTGTAGAGCCTAGAAGAGTAACACTAATAGTTAATACAACAGACTTGCTTGGAGGTAAGACTATACTTCATAACCTAGTACAACAGCATATGATGTACCTATTCATAGTTATATCCACAACTATAGCATTGGTTTATGTACTGAGTATGCATAAGAGAGAGAAACAAGTATAGTAGCTATTCTTCTTTCTTAATACGTATTTGTGGATAGAACACCCTACTATAAAGCTCCTCTATACCATGTTCTAGACCAAGTATAAAGCCTTCAACACCAATAAGTATAAGTGACACTATCTCTGCAGCCAATCAACCCCAGACAACATAGACAGCTATCTTCTCACCATATACTTCATCAACAATATCTGTTATAGGGAATGTTACAGAATAAGCTATAGTACCAGCTGGTACAACAAGACCTAGGAAACTAGTCAACTCCATAACACTACACCACAGTAGAGAAGAGACAACACCAATATACCCCTAAAAACCTAGCTGTAAACAAGTAGTAGGTATCCTTATAGGAGAAAAGAGTTGTTAAAGGATGGGAAGTAGTGGTTAGTACTATGTCTTTCTAAAAAGTTTAAACACTATTAGTACGATTGTTGCAACAGCTATAGCAGCTATAACTCCAAGGCCTACTGGTGTATTTAGTATATCTTCTAAACCACTAGGTTTCTTAGTACTAGGTGCTAATGTAGGAGTGTTTTTAGTACTAGGCTTCTCTAGTGGTAGGAAGGGTGTTTGTGTATTTTGTGGTATCTCTGATGATATAGATAGTGTTGTGTCTGTAGTATTTACAGTCCATAGTATAGTTACATAGTTGTCTTTAACAACGACTGTTCTAACATAATAGCCTCCACCATCAACACTTACTGATACTGGTGTTGTAGAGTTTATTACTATAAGGTTGTTACCAGTACCAACAAGTTTTATAGATGTACTATTTATAGTCTCTATAGTCAGCTCTTTTAGAGAGTATATAGCTCCCAAGCTAGTATTGTAGCTCCATGGTATATACAAGTCACGAGCACCAACTGTGTAGTTTCCATAACCAATTACTCCATAGTCTTCTTTCTCAACGAAAACCTCTAACACACCAATACTAACGTTCTCATCTACTGGTGTGAGTGTTACTTCAAAACTACTGGTTGTAGACAGGTCTAGTTCAACAACACTTGGTTCAATAATAAACTGGTCTGAATAAACATGGACAGTAACCTTCCCAGATACACCACCAGTATTCACTATTGATACAATGTATTTGTCTAAATCACTACTATATAGTCTAACACTAACATATGGTAAACCAGATAGTCCTTGTGGTGGATCTAGTTCTCTAATCTCACTCAACAACTCTATAGTCATGTTAGCTAGATCAACTATAGGTGATAGTGATAACTGTGGTGATAATCCCTTTACATAAGCTTGTCTTATAAAGTCTTCACTAACAATTCTATAGTTGTCAATAATGTTTAGAACCTCCATATAGTTATCGCTTGTGCTAGAGAATATTGTCTCAGCATACTTTTTATCAAGCGTATCCTCCAGTATATTGTTGTAGTATACTAGACTAGCTAGTTTAGACATATTTAGATAGTTTTCATCCACAATATCACTAGTTATTTCAGAGACTAGCTCCTCAATACTATAGGTTACATCCCAGTAGCTACTACTTGTTGAAGCATAATATACAGTACTATAGCCTTCACTACTACCAGACACTCTATAATGCCCTAAACCCCTATACTCTACACCACTAGATCGTAGCGGGAATATCTGGTTAATAAAGTCTATAAGGTCTTTATTAGGCTTATAAGTTTCTCTAACAAGTGGGTCTCCAGCTTCAAATAGAGAATACTTTCCAAATGCTTTAAATATTGTATTATAGTCGTTTACAAGTCCTCTAAAAGTAGTCCTCTTAGGATACACTATATGGTATAGTGTTAATGACTGGGATATACCTGTAACCAGGATATCCACTAGTACAAGAACTATCACAACCCATGTTACTCTCTCACCAAGTTTCACCATAGGCTTCCCAACTCTAGCCATAAAGCCTAGTAACTTATTGTTCTTATAGACACTAGCTAGTGCCTCATCAACACCACATGTTTCTAGTAGATACATGAATACATCATTATCAGCTGTTTTACCGAATAGTCTCTTAAAAGCCTTAATACTTTTTAGACCAGATACAAAGTCCATGAGACCACCAACACCTCTAAGGAAGTTTACTGATAATGCTAGTGTTGATACAATAGCTTCCATAGACCTCTCCCATCCATTACGAGAAGCATCACCTACATAGGCTACCCACATAGCATCAAAGATTGTGTCTTCACTATTACCAGATGCTATTAGGCTATAGTATGCTCTAACAATAATGTTTGTTGTAAAAGTTATTGATGAGAGGAGCATGTAGTTAACAAGCTGTGTTACACTATGGAATACTATTTCAAACACTGTATCTGTTTCTGCAGTATTAACTATTATTGATAGAGAGAATCTATAGAATTTGAAGAAGTTAGCTATAGCATAGCCTACATCAATACCCTTATAACCCTCTGGAACAAGCCACTCCTTAACCTTATCATTAGTTAATCCAAGGTTTAAACCCATACCAGTTGTTGTAAAAGCAGCTATCTTTAGAGAATTCAATGTAACTTGTATTGTTGGGAAGACTCTTGATATAGTCCTTACAATTAGACTCTTATCACCACCAAGTGCGTTACCTATCTTATTGAATATACTTGATAGTGTGTTTCCAACTGGGAATAACTTGTTTGAAATAATATAGTCTATAGACATTAGTGAAGTTATTAACGCTACAAACTTGACACCAATCCTCAATTGTCTAATAACATGGCTCTTCATATTACTGATATAGGCTAGCCCTAGTGATAGCCTATACAACTGGTTCCATGGATCACTGCCTAGGTTTATAAACTTCCATGAATCGTATGGTGGGAGTGGTGATTCAATGTATTTAGCTATAACATACCTCCTTATATCACTTATGATCCCTAGCCTTGTCTTTACAGTAGCTAGTTCTACTGCATACCTTCTTATAACACTTGGGTCTTTTCCACCACTAGCTATGTATTCTACAAGTTCACTAAGCTTTATGGAGAAGTTGAGTAGGTAATCACAGATAGAGGGTAGTTCTTTAGATTCAAACCATACTAGTGCAAGTGGTCGTTCAGTAAACTTACATGATGTACGAGCATAATTAGCTAGTAGCTGATACGTGTTTGTAAGTAGAGTTACTAGTGGGCCAATCTTCTCTGTAGGGCCTTGTACTACAGTCATAAAGTTTTCAATAAGGTATGCTAGATCTGCATCTAGTATACTCCATTCCTCAACATCATCTAGTATCTTGAGAATCCTTAGAATAGGTGGTATTGGTATGTAGAAGTCTTGTTCTGCAGGCTCATCTTCTCTAACTTCTACAGTCTTGTTGATTGTTCTAAACCTATATTCTTCCCCACTATCTAGTCTTACATCAATCTCTAGGTATAGGATGTATACACCAGGTGGTAATAGTACTTTATAGTTTATACCATCTATCCTAGTCTTTTCTACAACTTTGTTGCTACTAGCGTTTACAACATATAGTGTTATGGTGGTGTTTGCACCAAATTCTCTATATAAATAGCTTTGTATATCCTCTTCACTAGTATCAACCATTGTTACTGCAGATGCAGGTACTTCCTCCATAGTTGGGTCTAGGATCCCTGTATCAAGCCATGACTTAGTAACTTTTGCTCCAAACAATAGCTCTGTAGTAGTACCGTAGTCTAGTTTAAAGTCTACAACAGCTATCTTACCAGTAACACCAGTACCTAGTCTAACAGATAGTATAGATGTCTCATACAACCCCTTGGAGGGAACTATAAACTCTACTTGGAAATACATTTGATAGGATGAGCTATTGTATAGTAGTTCAAAAAGTGTTTCATTCCCAATAATCTCTCTTAACACATCAAGTGATGGAGCATTTAGAGACACTATAGCCTTACCATCACTATCTAATACTACAGACTTGTTAGAAACAATAGTGTCTTCATACTTGATATAGACATTGAGAGTCTCACCAGCTAGTGCTTCACCTCTATACAATGCTTCAACATAATATTCTATCCTAGACCCTGGTAGAGTCTCTACATAGTTAGGTAGTACACTTAGATACGTTATATTATTAGAAACACCACTATAATACCCTACATTCTGTCCTGGGAGAAAGCCGTAGGACATAGACCCTCTTAGCCTAACTGGTGTGAGCGGATAAGATCCAGACAATGAGTGGTCATCTGTGGAGAAAGTATGTGTAGCAGTTTTTAGAGTCTCAAAAAAGCAGTCTGTGTGAATTACTGCTGGGCATACATAGAACTGTAGACACATCATATCAGTATATGTAACTACTGGTTCAGCATAACTAGTGTAGGTAGGGCAACTACAGACTATTATAAGCTCACTTTCTATATAGTCTTTATAGAAGCTATAGTGTGAGTATCCTTTAGTACTACTTGTAGGCAGTATAATTAGAGCTCCATATGTTATGAAATTTGCTTTACCAGTCCCATTATAGTCGAATGAAGGCAGAGTGATAGGAGAGTTAGGGTCTTTAAACAAGAAATATATATAGGATGCATAATAGAATACAGCAGGTCCTTCAACATAAGCATTGCCTGATCTGCTTTCAGTAAGATCTATCACAGTAGTTAATTCCTCAGGAGCTGGGCACGAACAGGGCTCACTTGGTGGAATATAGGCGTTCCCATGACACCGTTCTATACCTGATGGATCCTTTTCACAACAAACCATACCAGCAGGACTGCATTCAGAAACACCAATCCAAGTGTCACAGTCATGGATTGGTTTGAATATTGTAGGTCTTTCTAGATAGTATGATGCACTAGTGCTTCTGTATCCTGTTCCTATGAAGCCTGTGCCTATGTATGGAGCTGGTATTGCTAGTTTTTCTATATTCTTATAACCCTCTTGACTCTCTAAACCTAGTTTTAGTTGTGATGGATATGGTAGTGTACCACCTCCTCTAACAATAGCTTTTGATTCTGCTTCAAACCTTGTTTTCTCAAGCATTTGGTAGTTGATGTCAAATAGCTCTACCTCCTGCCTACCATAATAGTATGTTACATAGTGGTAGCTTATACCAACTATTGCTTCACCATAGCTCCCATAACCCTCTATCCTAACACTAGCACTAACACTACTATAGAGTGAAGCAGAGCTTACAGGGATGTCTGTTTCTGCCCACATGTACACATAATTCGGCATAATTATACGGCTAACATCACTCTTCTTCCACCTACCTCCAAGATCATATATTGTTGCACTTATTTTCTTACCAGCCGATATTAATGGAGTATCTGAACTAAGATCCCATCCTGAAGCTGGTGGTTCATAGTAGTCTTCTATCCCATAGTTTGTTTCAACAATGTCTCTAATACTAGTACTTGGATACCCAGGGTTAAATGCTAGATTAGTCTCTATAAACTTCCATAGCTCACCACTTATCTCAAACCTATACTTTAGAACAGCTACTACTTTACCATCTAATGTTCTAACTCTTATAACTAGATTAAACGATCCCTGGTAGACACCAGGGTTTATTGTTATAAAGACCATGTTTGAAACAAGTGTTTCAATAGGGTTGCTCAAGTCTATTGTTGATGCATAGTATGATGTACTGTAGATTGGTAGTGGTATGGGGAATAACGTGTTTTCAGGGAAATACTGATGTGAGGGAGCATAGACAACCCTATCTCCAACACCATCACCAATCAAATCACCCGGTATTCTAGTAGTCATTATAACTGGGTTTATAGAAGCCATACTTGGATCATCTATCTCCCATTCAACAAGTAGTTGTGTATACTTTAGATACTCATACAACTCGTTTTCTCTAATAAAACTATTTAGATCAGATAATAGTGCATAGTAATTCAATGGGAACTCAGATAAACCAAGCTTATCTAAAAACCCTTGTTCTCTACTTATATAGTCTCTATAGTAGTAGACATAGTATGCATGGAGTATATCTGGTGGAGCACGTATACCATAGCCTATACGCCTAAATGTTATAAAGCCATCCTTTTTAACAGGATATACAACACTCCATCTCTTAAGCTGCCACCTATAGAGAGAATATGGAGGCTTAAGCTCATCAATACTTGATGCACCAGTTAATGATTCAACAATTAGTGTAGGTGCAAGCACTATAAGGTATGAATCACCCTTAGGAATATCTATAATACTGTTATTAGCTATAGCAAGACTATTTGTAGCAGGTATAAAGGTGCTTTCAACCCAACAATAAAGCTCCTCTTGTATACCACTAAACCTGTAGTCAGTACCAACTAGTTCACAAGGACTAGTACTATACTCCCCAACAGTCTTCTCAACAGGGTATCTAAAATAGGTTTCCCTAGGTATTATCCTCTTATACCTATATGCTTCAACAACAACAGGGTTATAGAGAACCTCTTTGACAAGACTATTCCTCCTATTAAACGTGCTTATAGAATATATATCAGCAACTAGTATACCACCTAGTGTACTAGAGATTATAAGGATAGAGACTATTATAGCTGAAGCCTTCATACACGTTCCACCTCTTCCAGGCAACCCTCTCTACAAAGAAGATATATAAGAACCAGGTTTGACAGAGAGAGTCAAAAGCCATATAACTAGCGACGTTATGGTGTTATAGTTGTAGCTACTATAGTTTAATGGAGAAACAGTATCTGTAAACCTAGTTACTCTCTCTTAATACGTACTTCTAGTGGGCTACGTAGCCATACATCTCTCTGTGGAAACGGTATCTCTATACCAGCTTCTTCTAAAGCCTTCTTTATCTTCCATAGTATCTCCATTTTTACTGGAAACCACTCACTAGTTGGTGTCCATAGGAAAACCTTTATATCAACACTGCTTTCTCCAAGATTATCAACGAATATCATTGGTTTTGGATTAACTAGTATGAATGGATGTTCCTCTACAACCCTCTCTATAACCTCTATAGCCTTCTCAGCATCTTCCTTATAAGCGATACTTACTGTTAAGTCAAGCCTACGTGCTACATTAGATGCTATATTCTTTATTACAGAACTAAACACTTTCTCATTAGGAACTCTAATCAATACTCCATTAAACCCTCTGATCCTTGTAGACATGATCGATATATCCTCTACAACCCCTATATTACCATCAACATCAACAATGTCTCCGGGCTTCAAAGGCCTCTCCCAGTATAGGAATAACCCAGATACAAGATTAGCTGTCACACTCTGTAGTGCAAAGCCTAGTACTATGCCAAGCATTCCGCCAGCTATCACTAACCCTGTTAAGTCGATACCTAGTGTACCAAGCGCTGATATAGCAAATATTATCACTAGTACATAGTATGTTATCCTCGAGATCGCTGAAGCTATCTGTTGTGGAATAAACCTTATAGATACACGATAGACAAGTCTTCTAGCTAGATAGCCTATGAATACACCAATACCTAGGAGCAGTATAGAAGCAGTTATCTTAAGCCAGTCAACACCTGTAAGCCAGCCGAATACCGAGGTTAGGTTTAATTCATTCAAGCCCCTATATCCCCCACAACATATCTGTACGTAGTATAAGCCTAGTCTGTATCCTAGGTTGTCTAAATATAGGTGGTTCATCGATTGGTTTAACATCTTCCCATGAGGGCTTACTGTATGTTACAGTAGCTGTCTGGGGAGAATCAATGTTTACCTCAATATCCTGTATACAGGCCATCCAAGAGCCTTCTCTATAGTGTAGACGTAGGTTATCAGCACTCAATAGTATCTTAGACAATGTAACCCATTCTCTAGTCTTATTCCTAGCTTTTACACAACCCAGTGCTTTACCCATAGCTGGGCTAGGCTTGTTAGCATGTATTGGGGATCTAGTATATCGGGCTATAACACCCTCACTAGGCTTCCCATACAATGTATACTTTGGCTTAGACAATGGTATCGAGTCTATAACTCTAAACTCCCTACCATGGTATGCGTACAACGCTATATCAACTGGTACCTCTATATAGAAGTCTATCTCAATACCAGGTGCTATATCAATAGTCTTCTCCAACTCAACCAGTATATAGTCAGTAATATACTTTGGATAAAGTAGGGGATACAGTGGGACAAGCCTAAGCTCTGTAAAACCAGCTATAATCTTCTCACAAACAACTACACCACCAGACACTCTCTTATACAAAAACTTCTTACCACTAACACTAACTATAGAGACCATATTGTCTCCAATACTATACTCACCAACACCAATGTCCCCATAGCCATTGACACTAGCAGGCAAGACCTATAACCCTACATACACTTCTAAACACCATTTTCTACCCACTAGTACTAAACATAGGAGACTAGCCTATATAGGTGCTATCTATAGAGATCAGCTCGAGTGTTGAAGAAGCTAAGTCTATTACTAGAGAAGTTACTGATAGAAGTTTTAGAATATATTGATAAGCTACACCCCATACTAGTTAGCATAGAGACACTGTAGTAGTGATATAAAGTGTATGTACTCAGTAAGAGTAAGAGGTCTGTATTGTTAGGATATTTAGGAATAAAACTTATTAGAGACATGCTGACAACAATTATTAACTAGAATTTAAATCTTTCCCATTTACATATAGTAGTTCTTATGCAAAAAAATAAAAAGATACAAATAACACACGGTACTGGGGAGAAGCATTGTCTACATCGAGTTTAAGGATTGTGTCTGTTGTATCTGTACTGATAATGCTGGCTAGTATACATGGAATAGTATTAGCTGACTATAGGGTATATGGAGGTTTTGCTAGTGACGACTATTATCCAACAGGCTTTAAGGATGTATACTTTACCGATGATGCTGTGAATACTATCGCTGATACTTTACACGATTATGGCAGTTATGATACTGTGACTGGCCCAGCTTGGAGAGACTATTTTGTAGGAGAATCTAGTGGAGGAAATAATATCATATCTAACTACGACTTAGTGTTCTATGCTGGTCATGGAGCCTCATGTTTTATTATCACATATGATTACAGTAATAACAACAACCCAAGCTCTATATCAATAAACCTTCTTGAACCTAAGAGAAGGCTTAAATGGATATTCCTAGTAAGCTGTAGTTCAACAAACTGTGGTATAGATGTTTTTAGAGACTTATTTGAAGCTGAACAGCAAGGACATTTAACACCTGCTACAGTACTGCATGGTATAATAGGTTTTAAATCGGTCTTTTACGACAACTACAAAGTCTGTGACCCATTTGGATGTAGCTATCCATGGAACATGGATAAGGATTTTGCTCTAATTCTTTCAGCAACACTACTGTATACACAGAATCCTATTGACTCGTGGAAAGCTGCTGCACAAAATGCTCTATATACGCTAAAACAGTATGACAACAAGATACAATATTTTAAAATAAAGTATGGATATGCTTACGTGGTTGTTGAAGCTCTTATTTACGGCGATAGATACTCTCCTCCAATATATATACCAGTTGTAATTGATTACTCTGAAGAGAAAATACCTTTATCTCCTAACGACAAGTTCTATCCAACCCCAGGAAGTATAACAGATATAGCTAGATATATTAAAGAACTGTTTGAGGCCTATAGGGTGGTGATAATATCGTATTCTGGAGAAATAAAGATTGTAGAGGAGGTTATACAATGAAGGGATCCCTTATACATTATATACTGTCATCAATACTTATAATATACTTGATAGTGAGCATCTCTGGATTAGCATATGCTACACCTACACCTAATGATGATGCTAAAATACTTGTTATTAAAAGTCTTGTTAAAGACGACGCTCTTAGTACTATTAATAATGTCGTTCAATACCTTAATAGAGAGTATGGATACAATATTAGTACTAGCAAGTTTAGTGTAGAGGAGTTAGTAGTAAAAGTCTTTGACATCGATAAAATGAAGTTAGAGAGTATGTGTATTGGATATAAGCTATCATATACTGAGACCTATAGGTTTAATGAAACATTATCTGTAGAGAGAACTTATCTATTCTATATAGATGTGGATACAATAAAGTTTACGTTAATAGAGAGCAGAGGCTCTATAAATCTGGATAAGGGCTTAAGTGATGAAAAGGCCAAATATATAGCTGATCTTGTTCTAGATGACTTGCTGGTAATAGAGGGTGTTTCAATGGATGATGTTAACCTAGAATTTGTAGGTGTTATAGATGCTTCTAAGGAATACGTTAATGGAACATGGATTACTTTATCTAAAATAGTGTTGTATAGACTCTACATTAGTGGTATACTTGTCAACACCTATCATGTAACGGTATCTAATAGTGGGGTTGTAGTAGGTTTTGCCATACCCTTTATTAGAGTTGTAGATATAGAGACAATACATTGTACTCCTAATAACCCTGAAGCTATACTAGCTAGTGCTGTAAAGAATACACCAGATGGTGTAACCCGTGATATAGTAGTAAATGCTCTAAACGATAAAAGTAAGACAATATATTACAACGGCACATCATATACTAGGCTATATAGTTCTTCACTAGAACAGCTCATGCTCGTTCCAACACATATATATTATATCAGGGACAGTAATGTATGGAGAATTAATGTAATAGTTGATAGTAATGGAGAATACATAATAGGCACAGTAAGTAGTTCAACAGCCATAGGACTAGATAGTAAAGAACAAAGTCTAGGGCTTAAAATAAATTCTGAAGAAGTATCTAACTATCTGATAGAAGAGAAGGACACGATCTATAAACACTATATAATAGCGGTGTCTATAATAGCTCTAACTTTATTATCTACTTACATAGTATATA
>CAYXOO010000010.1:0-1242 GCA_964466845.1 uncultured Desulfurococcaceae archaeon | reverse complement strand
GTATATAGGCATACAAGATCTCGTTGACTAAAATACTTTTTCTATACCTAGATAGATAAAACTCTGGGATCTTTTGAACTCTACAATTCAATAGGTGAAAATAGATCTAAAATCACCTACAATAGCTTTATTGGTTTCTTCACTGAAACAATTAGCTAAGAAAATATCTCTCCATATCTCTAAGAAGATATTAAGGTGTTTAAGCCGTAATTATGTAGAGTCTAGCTAACTCTTTAGCTTAACTTGACTAGTTTCAAGTTCACTGATTATTCAACTTGTCTCCCATGAAAATGCTCTAACATTCCTAGTTCATAAAATCTAACAGTACCTCTAATATAGTGAACTTCTTGGCCATATCTTGGTAATAGTCTAAACACTATTTCCCAAGGTTTTTTACTTCTTGGTCAACATACTAGTGGTTTTACATAGTATGGTATCTTACCCTTATGGTAATCCCTTATTATTGTTCTAGCTGCTTCCTCTATTAGTGGCTCGTGTGTCTTCTTATAGTACCACCCACGTTTAACTGCTAGTTTCTCTAGTATCTCCATGGGTTCTCTAGAGCCTATACCATAGGCTGATTGGAATGCATAGGGGTTGTGTTTTAGTATTTCCTGTATAAGCATTATAGCTGGTTTAACGGGATCATCTAGTTGTTCTGGTGGGTAGCCACGTATAATCCTCTCTAATGGGCCACCCTCAACTGGTACTACACCTGGTGTATCAATCATTAGTATCTTAGAGTCTATACGGTACAACTGGACATGTCTTGTATAACCCGGGCTACCTGGTATAGGACTTGTTGTCGCAGAGTGTCTTCCCTTGAGAGCATTTATTATCGTTGACTTACCAGTCTTTGGATAACCAGTTACAGCTACTACAACAGGGAATGCTGGAGCAACCTCCTTGATCTTCCTACGTAGAACCCTTGTACCCTTATGATCACGTGCAGCCATGTATACTGCATGATAGCCCCTACCCCTATACAGTCTAGTCCATTCCTCAACAATGCTCCGGGGAACAAGATCAGATTTATTCAATACAAGCACTAATACACGACCCATAGACTCAACCATTCTCTCCAACCGTCTACTACGAGTAGCCTCTGGATTACGAGCATCAAGAACCTCGAGAACAACATCAGCTCTAGACACTACACGCCTAAGATCACTCCAACTAGCAAGTACAAAGCCGCTTCTATTAACCATTACCCTCTAGCCCCTTTCTAGAAAACACTATAGA
>CAYXOO010000009.1:0-29054 GCA_964466845.1 uncultured Desulfurococcaceae archaeon | reverse complement strand
GTCTAAAGTGTAGGATTAAGCGTAGAGAACTATACTTGTTTAAAGAAGATAGTGTACGTGTTGATATGTGTCGTATATGCTATGCTGTAAGGATCGGGTTTAAATGGGTTGATACACTTGGTTTTGAGGATGCTATAAGAGTTGTTGTTGAAGAACTGTTGCCAGGGATTATAAAGCCTATTGACAGCGTCTATGGATTGCATATCAAAGGCTATAGATTAGTAACTACTGCTTCTTGGAGAACTGTTGTAGAGCTAGAGATAACTGGTTTTTATGGAGCCAAAGAGTTTACTGTTAGAGACAAGTACATTATATTCTTTAACCCGGTCAAGTGCCCCAGATGTATAATGTATGATAGCCGTGACTTTGAAGCTGTTATACAGATACGTGGTTTCAGTAAGTCTAGAGTTAAGAAGGTTGTTGAGAAAGAGTTTATGAGTAACAAGGCTATTGCTAGAGACTATATAGATGCTATAGAGCATGATAATGGATACGACATATTCTTTTATAGCAAGAGCTCTGCTAGAAAACTTGCACGTAGACTAGCTAGTAGGCTCAATGCTAGGATTATAGAGTCTTTTGAAGAAACTGGTACAAGAAGTGGGAAACAACATACCAGGTTATACATTAGCTTGAAACCTAGAGACTAGCAGTCCCACTATAGTGGTTACACGTTAAAAATATAAATGGTTTAGTGGGATAGACTTTTATAAGGTGTATGCCTTAGTGTACAACAGAGATGCTGACCAGATATTGATTAGAGAACTTGCTAGAGATGGTAGAGTAAGTATTAATAGGTTATCAAAGAGGACAGGGCTAGCGTACACTACTATACGTGAGAGACTAAATAGGCTTAGGAAGAGGAAGCTACTTGATATAAAGCCTCTTGTAAGCCCTAGACTATTTGGTGAGTGTAGTGTACTTGTAAGGTTTAAGACTAGGGATGTAAACCGTATAGTAGGTATCCTCCGTAGATGTAATAGAGTATTAGCGTTAATGACTATAAGAGATGGTGTAATAGCAATATTTGTTACATTTTCACAAACAGAAGCAATGCTTATGATAGATAGTGTAATCCGTAAATCAAGAGCACGTATAGAGGAGTATATTGTAGAATATGGTAAAGTACCACAAGGATTCCTCATACCACTTAGAAACCCTGAGCCAGTATGTAGTGAGTGTAGAGCTAGAGAAACATATGGTTGCAACGGGTGTTTACCAGTACTACGTATTAAAAAGTAGAGCTAGAGTTGATGGACTATGGGCAAGCCAATACTTGTTGTTAAAGACCTTAGTGTAGAAGTTGATGGACACACCATACTAGATGGTATAAACATAGAAGTCTACCCTGGAGAAATAACTGTCTTAATGGGCCCTAATGGTAGTGGTAAATCAACTCTATTATACACTATAATGGGTCTAAGGAGATACCGTGTATTGAAAGGAAGCATACTATTTAATGGAGTAGATATTACAAACGAGCCTCCATGGACAAGAGCTCTACGTGGAATAGCACTTGCTTTCCAGAACCCGCCTAGAATACCTGTTAGGCTAGAATATATTGCTAAGAAGATTGCTGAAAAACATGGTGTCAAAGGTGTTGTTAGTGAATATGCTTCTTCACTAAAGATCGATAGGCTTATGAACCGTAACCTATTCCATGGATTTAGTGGAGGCGAGATTAAGAGGACTGAACTCTACCTATTAGTGATTAAGAAGCCTCGTCTGGCACTTCTTGACGAGCCAGATAGTGGTGTTGATATTGATAGTATTAGGGAGATAGCACATCATATAAACATGCTTACAGATAATGGTGCTGGTGTATTACTTGTTACACACCAAGGGTATATACTCAAATACCTAGATGATCTTGGCAGAGGCTATGTAATGTATAATGGGAGGATAATATATAGTGACACAGTGTTCAATGTATCTAAGAAGGTACTCTTATATGGATACAGTAAGCTTGTTAAAGAAGTAACTAGGGGGTTGTAAGTAGGATGGTTATAGAGGTTAGTATAACAGAGGTTCTAGACAAGGCTTTAAAGAAAGCTTATGAGTCTGGATTAGAACTCGGTAAACAAGGTTCACTGATACTTGATGAATCAATGGTTTTTCATAAGCTATCTAGAGCATTGGAGGTGTATGGAGTAGTATATACTAGTATAAGGGATGCGGTAGAGCGTTACCCGGATATTGTTGAGAAGTATATGATTACAGGTATAGACCTAGACAAAGTTGATAATGGAGTACTACTCTATGTACCAAGAGATACACGTATAGTTGACCCGGTCTATACATGTTATACAATAGCTAGAAAGGGTGTTGTACAGAGAGTCTATAACCTTATAGTGCTTAGAGAGAATGCTGAAGCAGTAGCTATTACTGGTTGTATGTCTCTAGTACCAGAAGGTGTACACTCTAGTAATACAGATACATTCCTAGATAGAAACGCTAGACTATACAAGGTAATGATACACAACTGGCTACCAGGTATAAGGATTGGTTCTCTAAAGAAAGCCTACCTAATGGATAATAGCTTCTACCATGACTACTACATAAACATTACACCACCACATAACATGGGCTTCAAGATCGAGCTGTACTTGAAAGGGAGAGGTTCAACAGCTCTATCAAACACCATACTAGTTGGTAGAGACAATAGCAGGTTATCGTATGAGACAATAGCTTATCTAGATGGAGAAGAATCTAGTGTAGAACTATTATCTAGAATGCTTGGTGAAGACAATAGCCGTATATACTCTAGATCAGCAATAATTGCTCGTGCAGATTATACTAGAGGCCATATAGAGTGTCAAGGACTACAGCTTAGCAGTAACTCAGTATTGTCTACAACACCTATACTTGAGAGCCATGTAGAGAATACAAGGCTCACACATGAGGCTAGTATAGGTAGGATTTCTGAAGAAGAACTAGAGTATCTTATGAGCCATGGATTTAGAGAGGATGAAGCAGTCTCGATTATTGTACGGGGTTTCCTAGAGCATGGATTAGACAGGGTTCCGGAGAGGATAAGACTACTTATTAGACAGACACTTGATAGACTAGTCTCCTCGTCTATGTAGAATACTCTTCTACCCCATAGACTCCTATCTCTAGCAGCTCCATAGCCTCTTCTCTACCAAGTACTAGCTCTGCTACTCTAAGAACAGAGTCTAGATCAAGCCTCCTCCTAACACGATATACTAGTCTCCTATACTCTGGGTGTTCATAGAGGAGCATACGTAGTATCTCCATAAATAGTCTACGCCCATCACTATTCAATACATCGTTATGGAAGTACTTGTTATACCCAAGCAATAGCTTCCTCAGCAAAGCCTCTACATCTCTACCAAACCTCACTTTACAACACCAAGTGAGTCACAATGGAGCAACTCTCTAGTCTTCACAATAATGTATCCAGTATCTCCTTCACTAAGTAGTAGGTATCCAGCCCAGTAATCTATAAGCTCTAGCCTCTTACCATAGATACTACTGGCATCAACTTCTCTAGCTCTAGCATACCATGCTATATCAGTACCTGGTAGTATACGGAAGAATCTTGGCTCACTAAGCTCTATACCTAGCCTCCTAGAAAGCTTCTTTACAGCATCATATAGCCTCTTATACGATGCACGTGGTGGACAAGCTACTATATCTCTAAGACTCCTTTTCTTGGGTCTTTCAGTAAATCCTTCTTCTCCACCAATCCTTAACTCTAGATCCCTTGTCTGGAAAGCACTCTTATACCTAACAAACTCTATAGCAACCACGTGTGGTTGTTCAGCAACACGATCGTATAGTCTCCAAGACCTTGTACTACCAACTTTTAGTCCATGGCCATAGTCTAGTATGTATATTGAGTAGGATACTATGTCTCCAAGCCGATTATCTAGTATACGGCATGAGTTAAGTGATTTAAGACCACTAGATGTAAAACACTGGCTGTAGATAGCTCTAATGCTGTTGTGGTGTTCTCTACAATAGCCTAGCCCACTATATGGTTTCTTAAGACAGTATGTTCTAAGTAATGGATTATCTCTCTCAATCAACGAGCCATTATGCCATCTACAGTAGTCGTAGAAACACTTCTTAAACACGATCTTTTCTCCAGGTTTTATAAGCTCTAGTTCTTCACTAACTGGGTCTTGGACAATCACTCCATGGAATACCGTCTTATACTCTTCAATAACTTCTTCAAGACCACTACTTAGCCCTAGGAACGCATCAAGACCTGTTGATGCAAGTGTTCTCCTACTATAGAATCTAGTCTCTATGTAGAATAGTCTTGGTATATAGAATCCAGTCCTACCTCTATCATCATACAATCTACTATTACACCTATCTATAACCTATTTTATAGATACATTTACTCTGCATGGCTCTAGCTTTAAGATTTTCTTCTCTATAAGGATCTTCTCTAGCATTGGAATAGCTTTATCGCTACCAATTGTATTGTCTATCTCTATCAATAACCCCTTGCTACGATAGTAGTCTATGATTGGTGTAAATGTCTCGTAGTACACCATGTACCTCCTACGTATAACACTTGGTTCATCATCACTACGTCTAACAAGTTTTTCACCATCATCATCACATCTAAGATCATTCTTTGGTGGGTTAAAGCTTAGGTTGTATACACGTCCACACTTTGGACAAGTGTATCTCTGGCTAAGCCTCTCTATAGCAACCTCCATTGGCACATAGATATAGATAGCTGCATCAATAACTGTAAACTCCTCTAATGCTCTAGCTTGTACAATCGTCCTCGGGAAACCATCTAGTATAAAGCCTCTCCTAGTATCTGGTTCACTAAGCCTCTTCCTTACAACCTCTATAACTATCTCATCTGGTACAAGCAATCCATTATCAATATACTCTTTAACCATTAAACCAAGCCTAGTCCCACGGCTTATCTCACTACGGAATATATCTCCTGTACTAATATGTGGTATACAGTATTTACGAGAAAAATATCTAGCAAAAGTACCCTTACCAGCACCCGGTGGGCCGAGTAATACTATCCTCAACTCTATAGCCCTCCCTTTAGAAAAATAGTTTGCTGGGATAGAAAAGCCTTAATGCTAGAGAACTGGATAGCTAGTGGTATAGATGGGGTGTAACTGGATTGTGGGAGCCTTGGAGAGGATATGTGGCTGGATTATAAGGAGTAAAGTTGTTGGTAAAGTAGTTATTGTAGAGGTTAGTACTAGTAAGCATTTAAAACCAGCAGTGATAGTGTTTAAAAGGGATCGTGAGCCAGAGCTATATGAGAAAGCTAAACAGCTACCCATAGGTACAGCTCTTTGTTTCTATGGAGAAATAGCTGAAGAGCAGAGGAGTAAGCGTGGGATAGAGTATCGTGTTGGTAAGCTAGAGGTTTATTCCAGACCAGTTGAGCCACTACCAGTTGACACGATCGGTAAAGTGCCTACACTACTAGACACAAGGATAAGGTATAGGTATCTATTGATAAGGAACCCGGTAGAAAGAGCTGTATTCAAGATAAGACATGCATTGTTGAAGGCTGCAAGGAGGTTCCTTGAAGAGAGAGGATTTATAGAGATACATACACCAAAGATAGTAGCTGCTGGAGCAGAAGGTGGTGCCACACTCTTTGAGATAAAGTATTTCGAGCACAAAGCATATTTGAGCCAGAGTCCTCAGCTGTATAAACAAATGCTAATGGCTAGTCTAGAGAAGGTATATGAGATAACACCTTATTTCCGTGCAGAGAAATTCAATACACGTAGACACCTTAATGAGTCATGGGGTATTGATGTAGAACAAGGATTCATAGGTAGTGAAGAAGATGTTATGAAGACACTTGAGGAACTAGTAGCATACATAGTTGATAGTGTTAGGAGAGAATGTGTTGAAGAACTAGAAGCTCTTGGTATAGAGTTGAAACCCTTGGCCACACCGTTTAAGAGGATAACGTATCGTGAAGCAGTAGATATACTGTCTAGTGAGGGTATAGATGTATCGGAGGGTGAGGATTTAACAGAGTCTGCAGAGAAGAAACTTGGAGAGATAATGGCTGAGAAAGGCTATGAAATATACTTTATAAAGAAGTTCCCATGGAGCTCAACAGGTTTCTACTATATGAGAGAAGAAGATGGAGTATATACTAGAAAGTTTGATCTAGACTATCGTGGACTAGAGATTAGTAGTGGTGGACAACGTGAACATAGGTATGAAAGACTAGTAGAAGCTCTAAAAGAGAAAGGGCTTAACCCAGAATCCTTTAGTTTCTATCTAGAAGCATTCAAGTATGGTATGCCTCCACATGGTGGTTTCGGACTTGGTGTTGAGAGGCTCCTTATGTGTATGCTTAGGCTAGAGAACATACGTGAAGCTATAGTGTTTGTTAGAGACCGTACACGTCTTGTACCATAGCTCTCTAGGGTATAGCGGTTGTAATTCTCTTTCTAACCTCTTCAACAACTACTATTGTATGAGCTATAATGTATACGATTAATAGTTTGTTTATTGGTAGACTAGTTGCTTCTAACAGCCATGGTACTGTATAGAGTGGTATAATGGATGCCGTAACACCAGCTATATAGCCTAGTACATGGTACTTATTCTTAAACACTCCTATGCTCAATATGCTCTTATCCGGGCTTCTCATGTTAAAACTATGGGCTAGTTCAGCAATTGATAAGCCTAGATAAGTAGCTGTCATTACAGCTGTGTATTCAGAGCCTAGTAGATGCCCTGTAAACCACGATAACAGTGCTAGTACAACACCTATATAGCCTAGGTATACAAGGCCCGTCTTACCAAGTAATGGTTTAAACTCCCAAGGCTTGATCCTCATAATACCTGGTTCTGGAGGCTCGAGACCAAGTGTTATAGCCGGTATAGAGTCTGTTACAAGGTTTATCCATAGGATCATAGCTGGTGTGAGAATTATTTCTTCAAGGAATAGTATAGAGGATAGTACAAGGAGTACTTCAGCCATATTAGCTGACAGTAGATAGAGTGTAGCTTTACGTATATTAGAGTAGCTGGTCCGGCCTTCCTCAATAGCTGCTACAATAGTAGCAAAATTATCGTCTTCAAGAACCAAGTCAGCTGCTTCACGTGCTACATCAGTACCCCGTAGACCCATTGCAACACCTACGTCAGCAAGCTTTAGTGCTGGAGCATCATTTACTCCATCACCGGTCATGGCTATCACGTGTCCCCTTTTCTTAAAAGCCTTTACAATTCTAAGCTTATGCTCAGGAGTTACACGTGCAAAGATAGCTACATCATCTATAATACTAGCTAGTTCTTCATCACTCATCTTCTCTAGTTCATACCCAGTAACTATCTTCTTACCCTCTATTGGAAGACCAATCATCTCTGCTATAGCCTTAGCTGTTATAGCGTGATCACCAGTAACCATTACAACATTTATACCAGCTCCTATAGCCTTCTTTATAGCACCTGGTACCTCTGGTCTCGGCGGATCGATCAGTCCTGTTAAACCAATAAATACTAGCTTATTCTCTACATCCTCTCTCTCAACTTCTCTCTCATCGACAACTCTATACGCATAGGCTAGTACACGTAACCCCTTAGAAGCCATTTCTTCTGCTCTAGCCATTATCTCTCTCTTCTTCTCACTAGACAGCTCCTTGACAACACCGTCTTCAAGTACATGGGTTGACTTAGATAGTATGACTTCTGGAGCACCTTTTGAGTACAATATTAAACCATTATCACTTCTAACTATAACACTCATCATCTTCCTTTCACTAGAGAATGGTATCTCTCTTAAACGCTTATACCTAGTCTTAGCCATATTAGGGTCTAGTCCAGCCTTATAGCCTAGGACTATAAGTGCTGCTTCCAAGGGATCACCTATTGGTTTTGGAGGGTTAACACTATAGTCTATACTAGCATTGTTGCATAACACTGCATCCTCTACGAGTAAGTCAATAGCTTTTACATGCCCGTAGACATACTTGTCCCCATTAAATACTATAGAGCCTTCACGTAGATAACCACTACCAGTTACATCTAAGTAGCCTATACCTGGTAGCCATAGCTTCTTGACAGTCATCTCATTACGTGTTATTGTACCAGTCTTATCAGTAGCTATAACTGTTACTCGGCCAAGTGCTTCTACAGCACCTAGTTTCCTGACAAGAGCCTTCCTACGAGCCATACGTAGTACACTTAGTGCTAGGATCATTGTAAGTACAGCTGGTAAGCCTTCAGGTACAGCTGCTACAGCAAGTGCTATACTAGTCAATAAAGCGTCAACAGGGTCTGTAATACCAAGTGTAATAGCTAGTACTAAGACAATAACTGCTATACCAATTATCACGATACCTAGTTGTCTAGCAAGCCGATCAAGTTCTCTATGTAAATGAGTCTTCTCCTCATGTGTCTCAACAACCATTCTAGCTATACGTCCAAGCTGTGTATCCATACCAGTTGCTACAACAACTGCTTTACCAGAACCCCGTACAATGTATGTCCCAGAATAAACCATGTTCACGTGATCAGCTACTGGTGTATCCGGGTCTAGCACCTTATCTGCATTCTTTGGTACTGGAGTACTCTCACCAGTAAGCATTGACTCGTCAACATATAGGTTGTTAGACTCGATGAGCCTTGCATCAGCGGGCACTAGATCCCCTTCCTGCAACACAATTATGTCTCCTGGTACAATGTATCTAGTGTCGATCTCTACTAGTCTACCGTCTCTCAAAACACGTGCTTTTGGTACCACAAGGCTCCTTAGTTTCTCTAGAGCTTTCTCAGCTCTATACTCTTGTACAACACCAGCTGCAACCATTATACATAGTATTATAGCTATACTTAATGCATCGCCATACTCTCCAACAACAACAGCTATAATTATAGCAGCTATTAGGAGAAGCATAAACAAGTTCTTAACCTGTTCTATAACCATCTCATATAATCTCTTACCCCTTCCAGCCTCTATAGTGTTTAAACCATATTTTTCAAGCCTCCTCCTAGCCTCAGCACTAGATAATCCATTATCAATACTAGTCTCTAAACGATCAATAACTACTCTATAATCCACTGCATGCCATTTCTCATCCATAACCCAAGCATCCCTCTACATAAACCATAGTTTAGGAGAAACTAGTTATAAAACAATCCCTTTACAATCCATACAACCTATCCCTTAATAATGGTCTAGAGACACTATAGTTTGTAGGGAGGACTAGGTATTGGTTAAGAAGAAGAGAGTAACACGGTATAGGAGACTAGATGAATTCCTTAGCATGGGCTCTAAGCCAGAGTATAGAGGGAGAGAAGAGGGTATAGAGGTATCAACTAGAACTAAGGCTATCAGTAGAGAAACTAGTGCATCTATAGAGAAAGAGTCTCTAGAGAAGACAAGTGCTTCAAGAAAAGAGGAGAAAGTTAAACATACTATTACATCTACTATCGTGTCTAGTGGGGAAACTAGTGCTTCTATGGGAGAAGTAGAGGGTGATGTAGAAGAAGTTGTTAAAGAAATTGATAGCTATATAGAGGAGTTACTTGGAAGCATTAGTGCTACTAGAGAATCCCCTCTAAAGCCAGTAAGAGAGAGTAAACCCGTAGAAAAGACGCGATCTAGAGAAGCTATTGCTACTAAAGTAGAGAAACCTATCCAGGCTACGGCTAAGGCTATAGAGGAAGCTGAGACTGGTACTGTTAGAGAAGCTATTGAGAGTAAAAAAGCTAGTAAGAGTGTTTCTCTAGGGAAGGAAGTCGTTAGAGAACAGAAAAGACGGGAAGCTATACAAGAGATTACTCTAGAATCACTACCAGAGATTAAATTACCTAGTGGTAAAGTACTTGAAGAACTACTGAAGCTACCTGTAGGGCCAGAGAGAGGGATTACATGCAGTAATGAGGGGGAGTGTAGTGATGGTAGGAGGATTTCAGAGGTTTTTGTAGACAAGTATGGATTCCGTAGACAAAGAGGCTTTATAAGAACCACACGTCTCCCAGTATTTCTTGACTGGATTGTAGAGGAGGCTATTGTATCCAAGGTACTCCCTACAGCATACAAGGTACAGACTAATCGTGGAGCACTAGCACTTATACCAACTGACTTCCTATGTGAACTACACATGAGGTATGGTGTATTGCTTAAGAACTATGACTGTCGTGGATACCGTGTATCTATAGAGCCTATTAAGAAGAAGCGGTAATACCAGCTTAGAACACAATCAATCCCTTGTCCCTACATACATTGTCTACGGGGATGCTGGCTGAGATACTAGGGGCCAGTTTAGACACCACTACACTGCTATTACTGTTAGTCTAGTGTCTAGGTGGTATATAGTATACACGTGGGACTGGTGTATCTCTGTAGATACGTGTCCTCCTACGTCTCCTCTTACGTATACCACGTCTCTCTGGAGGCAACTCCATACCTGGTAATCCATAGCTTCCATCAGGGAACTCTACTAGTACATTAGTATCCACTAGTCTATTCAAAGCCTTCCTAAGCCTATCTTCACCAGCTATACCGCTAAACTCTTCTCTAAGCTCTTCCCAAGTCATCGGCCTTCCTTTCTCACGTATAGTATCCACTATAACACTACCTAGCTCCTCGTCTCTTGGTGCTATAGCTACTATGACGTCGTTGTCCTCATAAACTATCTTCCTAGGTCTTACCATACAGTTTTCACCTCTCTACACTCTCTCACTTTATATATTAGTAGGATAAGGTATATAAACTGTTCTAAAGAGAACCCAGTGTACCACAAATATATATGGTTATAGCTATTCTCTCTATACTCTACTCCCACTAACCGGGTTTATGTAAAAAGGTATTATATCCACTAGGTACATATACGTATTAAGCTAACCACTAGTGTGGAGTGAAGCGTTATTGAAGATAAAGTATGTTGTTAAAGAACTCCATGTAGAACTAGATGCTGCGTTAAGAGTTATCAATGACAAGGTTATAGACGACATACTTGTTAAAATGCCTAGTGTTACAGAGTATAGAGTACTTAGTAAGGGTAAGTACTTTATACACATAGTCTATAAACACGGCTTCCAAAGTATCGACTGTAGACTAGAAGCTGTTAAGAAACTCACAAGTAATGGGTTTATGATAGAAGGTGTTGGTGATAAATGCAAGTTCTTGTTAACAACAATTATTGGCTCTAAAGAGGGTACACCAGTAGCTTCTATAAAGATAATATATGATGGACAAGGAGAAGGTGCTGCACGTACACTACTCGATAAGATAGCTGATTATCTAGCTAGACAAATCGTTAGTGAAGCACGTAAGTTTGCTGAAGAAAAAAGGGCTATAGAGGCTTCAAAGGCTTTCTGGTCAGAATACACGTTGTCTAAGATAATGGATAAGAACTCGTTACCCATATACTCTGAGAGGCTAAGGAATAGTTTGTTTGAAAAAGCGCGTTTATCAGATATAGTGTTGGTTAAATACTCTAACAACTACCCATGTAGCCGTGTACTAGATGCTATTAGGAGGGGTGAGTTAGCTGGTTCTACATACTATATAGTCTGTATGGACAAAGACTTGTCTCTGAAGACAAGGTTTTTAGTGTCAGATAATGTTATCAAGGGTATTGCAACACTTGTTGAAGGACTATGGTTTACTGGTGAATACGCTATTAAGATAACAATTGATAACCTTGATAAACTGAATAGAGTTAGGATATGGGTTTTAAGAGAAGTTAGTCTATAGAAACTGGTTTAAGCCTATAAATAACTGCTTCAACACTACCCTTCTCCCCAAGATCCTCTAGAACAGCCCATGCACGTATACCACGTAGTTCTTCTCCATTAACAACTATTCTAGCATCTAATAGACAGCCTTTATACAGTACCACTTCTCCATCGATATCATCCGTCTTTATCCTAGAGTATATGAGGAAGTCGTGTGAAAGCTCTATAGCATCCCTTATAAAATCTAGTATTGTATCATATCTCTCAATGAATGGTTTATAGTTCTCTGGTATAGATACACCTATATAGTTTATTCCCAACACTCTCCCTCTATGGTATTGAATACTGTCTCTCTACTTTATAAGAGTTTATAATGGAGAGAGGCTATAGATAGGTTACGGTTATTCTAGGGTGGTCTGGCTATGGCTAAGCTATGGTATATACTCGAGCCAAAGGGTTCACGTGTACTACTACTTGGTAACGAGGCTATAGCACGTGGTGCACTAGAAGCTGGTATAGGGTTTGCAGCAGCATACCCTGGTACACCTAGTACTGAGATTATGGAGACACTAGCTGATGTAGCAAGGGATGTAGGTATACATGTTGAGTGGAGTACTAATGAGAAGGTAGCTTTTGAGTCAGCTTATGCAGCAGCTTTATCCGGGGTTAAAGCACTTACTGCTATGAAGCATGTAGGGCTTAACGTAGCAGCTGATATACTAATGAGTAGTGCATACTCTGGTGTAAACGCTGGCTTTGTAGTTGTATCAGCCGACGACCCATACCAGCATAGTAGCCAGAATGAACAGGATAACAGGTGGTATGGATTCATATCACACATACCAGTTGTTGAGCCATGGAGCCCGGCTAGTGCTTATAGGCTTGTAAAAGCTGCTTTCCAGCTTAGTGAGAAGTATATGCACCCAGTAATACTACGTTCTACAACAAGGATTAGCCACACTAGACAACCAGTGTTATACGAGGATGATATACCCTCTAACCCTAAGACAAAGGGTGTTTTCAAGAGAGATATCAGCAGGTATGTGCTGGTACCAATGTTTGGGAGGAAGCTTAAGAAGAAGCTTATGGAGAAATGGTCTCGGGTTATGGAGGAAGAGGGTAGAGAGCCGTTTATAGAGGTTATAAACCCTGGTTGTAGAGAAGTAGTTATAGCATCTGGTATAAGCTATGCTCATGTAATGGAGGCTATAGGGTATACTGGTAGAGAATACACTGTACTACGTGTATCACTACCAGTACCACTACCATATAAGCCAGTACTAGAGGTTGCTAGAGATGCTAAGAAGATACTTGTTGTTGAAGAACTAGACCCGATCGTTGAGATGCAGGTTAAGAAGATACTATATGAGAACGGGTTAGATGTAGAAGTACATGGTAAGGACGTTGTACCTATAAACTATGAGCTTAACCTAGAGATAGTGTATAAGGCTATAGCAGAGTTTAGTGGACTAGAAACAACTAGTCCATGGAAACCACTTGATGAAGTAAAGACTGAGCCACCAATACCGTCTAGACCACCAATACTATGCCCTGGATGCCCACATCGTGCAACATTCTATGTATTAAAGACAGCTGCTCGTAAAGCTGGATTAAAGAACCCATTATACACTGGTGATATAGGCTGTTATACACTTGGTATGTTAAAGCCTTTTGAGACACAACAGACAAGCTTTGAAATGGGAGGAAGTATTGGTGTTGCTCACGGCTTCAGCAAGGTTATAGATGATCCAGTAATAGCTGTTATTGGTGACTCAACATTCTACCACGCCGGCATACCTGCTTCAATAAACATAGTGTATAACAAGGGGCATGCAGTGATAACTGTGCTAGACAACTACTATACATCCATGACAGGGCATCAGCCAGACCCAGGTACTGGTGTTACAGCTACTGGTGAGTTGACAAAGCGTATACCAGCTGAGGATATACTTAAGTCTCTAGGCTATAGTGTATACGTTATCAACCCCATAAGGGTTAATGAGAGTATTGAGGAGCTTGTAAAAGCTTTCGAGGAGTATAAGAGTGGCAGGAGTGTAGCAGTTGTATCAAGGCTTAAGTGTGCATTGCAGGTTGTTAGAGAAGCTCGTAGGAGAGGAGTTAAACACCCAGTCTATACTGTTGATAAGGAGAAGTGTAGAGCATGTATGGTGTGTGTGAACCAGCTAGCTTGTCCATCAATAGTTATTGATAGTGATGGGAAGCCACGTATACTCAAGGAGCTATGTATAGGATGTAGCCTATGTGCACAAGTATGTCCATTCAATGCTATAGTGTTGGAGAAACCAGGTGATCCAGAGTGGGAGAAGCTATGGGGGTGAAGACCATGGGTAAGAGGTATAATTTGCTCTTAGCAGGAGTTGGTGGACAAGGACTATTGACACTAGGCTCTATAATAGGTAATGCAGCTATAGTTCGTGGCTACAACATAACAATAGCTGAAACACATGGTATGAGCCAGCGTGGAGGAAGTCTTGTTGTACACATAAGGATTGGAGAAGGTGAATCACCACTAATACCGCATGGTGCAACCAATCTATTGATCGGTATGGAGGCTATTGAGACTGCACGCTATATACCATACTGTAGTAGAGAGACAGCTATTGTTATGAACAAGTTTATATGGCCGCCACCATTAGCTGAGACACCTAGTCTTGAACAACTAGTTGGTGAGATAAAGAAGCGGGTAGAGAACCTATACATTGTTGATGCTAACCGTATAGCTATTGAAGAGACAGGGCTTATTGTAACAGCTAATACTGTTGCTCTAGGGTATGCAGTAGCAGTTGTTGACTCGCTATCAAAACTGTTTAGTATAGAGGATATAGAGAAGGGTATTGAAAGAGTATTCAAGGGTAAAGCACTAGAGCTTAACAAGAAGGCTCTACATAGAGGCTATGAGGAAGGACTTAAAGCTAAGAGATAATTTTTAAACAAAGCTATTTTTAGCACAGCCCTCTACATTTTTATAAACATGTGGTGTAGATTATGGGCTACTCTAGACTAGTTGATGAAGCCAAGAAGGTACTAGGTAACAGTTATGCACCATATAGTGGAGTCCATGTAGCAGCAGCAATACTTACTGATAAGGGAAACATATACACCGGCGTCAATGTGGAGAACTCGAGCTATGGACTAACAATCTGTGCAGAGAGATCAGCAGTAGCAGCTATGGTTACAGCTGGTGAGAGGAAACCAGTAGCAATAGCTATTGTAACAGACCTCCCAGAACCCATACCACCATGTGGTGCATGTAGACAAGTACTAGCTGAATTCAACCCAGATCTAGAGGTTATAATGCACAGCATTGTATCAGGAGAGACAAAGAGGCTTTCACTAAGAGAACTATTTCCACAACCATTCAAGTTAAAAGGATAAATAGGTTTGTCTTAGAAACAATAGTTTAGAGAGGGATGAAGAAGAACCCGGGAGAAAGAACCCTGTATAGACAAGGGGTATGACTGGATAAAAACTATAGGCGGGCACAGACCTCTCTAGGTAATAGCTTCTCCTTCTTCCCTAGCTGTCTTGGGTAGGCCTAGTCCATGTATGTCTCCTAGGATGCTGTACCTAGTGGTAGCTGTATCTGGTATACCTAGTTCTTCAGCAATCACTTTTATTGATGCTCTTACTCCTATGAGCTCTATAGTCTCTAGTAGTGATAGCTCCTTCTTAGACAATAGCTCTTCTTCTCTAGCTCTAAGTTCTTCTAGCATCTCAAGGTATTTCCTCTCCATATCCCAGAGTATAGATGATGCACGGCTATAGATGTGTTTCAACTACATGCACCCCTATGGAGAAGCTTGTTTTGTTGACTGGTTTTAAGGGGTAGAGGATTGTATTATCTAGGTAGTAATACTGTATATAGAGTCTATGGATTAGCTTATACCTTGTAAAACATTGTTTTTAACCAGTGTGTATGGCTATGAATTCTCTTGGTGGATGAGGTGACTAGTGATAGAGTATTCATAACAGTATCCTATGGTAGAGTAGATGATGCACATGTACTAAACGCTGTATACATAGCTGCTTCAAAACTCAGGAAGCTACGTATAGAGCCAGTTATAATGCAGGTCTATACACCAGGTGCTAGACTAAGTATTGCTGTTAATGGTGTAGAACTCCGTGTTGATGAGAAGCTTGTTGAAAACATTGTATCAACAGCTCTAGAGACACTGTCCAACGAGTTATTTGTTAGAGACAAGGTCTTCATAGAAGGTGGTTTTGCAGCAGCTTTTGAGAAGCTATAGGTAGCATCTTTTTCTCCTCTCTACAATAGTTTTTAAAGATAGTATAGCATAGGATTATAGACTAGGTGTATACAGTCTTGGATAAGCAATGTATAGTATACCTATTACTACCTTTAGTTCTAGTTATTACACTAACTCCTCTAGTAAACACTATGTATAACGAGCACCTAGGATATACTGGGTTGAGATACCCGTTTAAACGTTCTATGAACTACACAGTCCTCTATACATTATTCAAACCAGTCAAGATACATGATTATAGCTATGTATTCATAATACTTGATGCACAAGAGACTTCTCCAAAGGGTATATATGCTTATGGCTTCTATATAGAGAAAGACCCAGACATAAATGGGTTATCAATATACTGTATAGCTGGCAGTCAGAATAGATGGTATAAACTAGTTGATACAAAGTCTATAGATAGAGAGGTAGAGTTGTCAATGGTTATAGATAGGTCTCTACATATAGTCAAGTGTAGATACTGTAATGTATCAAAGACAATAGAGAACGTAACTATAAAGGAATATGATGGAGTAAATACTATAGTTGCTTCACTAGACAATAGCTTTAAACCAGAAATAACTGTTGAGAAACTGTACGTGGTAGAGACAAACAACAAGACTATAGCAGACAGTATATACAAGGAGTTAAGTAATCTAAGGAGATACAATAATACAGTAAATATACTTGTCGAGAAAGAAAAAATAACTGTAAAACCAGGAAAAACAACACCAGCAATACAACCTGGAACAACACTAGTAGTCAATCAACCACAACCAGGTATACCATTAGAAACAATCCTAATCACTATACCCGCAATAGCCGTACTAGCAATACTGGTAATAATATTCCTGTTTAAGAGGAAGAAGTAGTAGCTTAGACTTTATAAAAACGAGGTCCCTCGGTCCGTGAATATTTCATCCCTTTCTAACGGTCTATTAGGTGGGCCTCGGTCATCCCTCGATACTATAGTTTCTAGGTTATTATGGATATATTTCTTAGGGTCTCTAGAGCCTATGTTTGATACAGCCTTGTCTCCTCTCTTGCTATGCTATTGGTTCTCCATATCTCTTACTACATGGTTTCTCTTGTATCTCTTCTCTCCCATACAGTACCTTGTATAGTATGTATTCTGCTTTTCTTCTAGACAATACCTTGTTGTTGTTACCACAGTATGGGCTATAGACACATCTTGGGCATCCATCTATGCATTTACAGTTACTAACTATCTTATATGCTAGTTCTTCTGCTTTCTCGAATCTCTCATAGAGTAGTCTTGCTAAACCACTGCCACCATGTGCTCCATCATATACTACTATGTCTCCACTTGGATAACTTATACCACCCATTTCACCAAGGCTTGCACCACATACTGGTCTAGCAGCTGTTATTAACACATGTTCTATTGCATGGAATGCTTCAGCATTCTCCATCATACTCCATTCAGGGTTTACAGGGTATTTGAGTAGGAGTGCTTTAGTCTTATAACTGTAGGTTATTGGTTTCTCTAGATACTCTATCCTTGTAGGCTTGCTTGTACTGTATATACTATAGACTGTGTATCCAACTAGTGTTATAGAGATAACTGTGTCAGCATAAGCTAGTGGTACCCCGCTACGAGATATACGCTCCATAACAATACTGTATTCAAGCAGATCAGTTGTATACAGTGGTCTCGTATAGTACGGGGTGTCATCACTTATTCTCTCAACAAAAGCTATCCTCCTACCAATATCTATCCCTAGACTACGGTAGACCCTACCACTATGTAGATAGATAGCATTCGGGTGTAGATCAAGGAGAGCCATTGGTAGTTCTCTATAGCCTATAGCCTCCCTACTACTATAGTCTACTATAGATACTTGTGGCCCACAACCACGTATAGTCTTGTACTTAAGAAGCTCTCTACGGCTAACCCTTGGTACTGGGTGGTAGAGATAACCAGTCTTAACAGCCAGTCCTTCACTAACTAGTTTATCTAGTGCTCTAAACCACTCACTACTAATCCCTAGCCTCCTATAGACATAGCCTTGTTGTACAAGCAATGCTAGTGCATGTATCCTCAAAACCTCCTCGTTACCAGGCTCTAGATAGACTGGTGGTACTTCTTGTCTATAGTACTCAACCGGGTTAGACTCAAAATAGGAATCAATAGGATCGTCTCCAAGGACTAGGAATACATAGCCAGTCCGTCCACGCCTACCAGCACGTCCAGCCCGTTGTAGATACTTAGCATAACTAGGTGGTGGAGAAGCCATTACAACAGCATCTAAGTACCCTATATCAATACCTAGTTCTAGAGTAGGAGTAGCTACTACACCATCAACTTCTCCACGGCTAAGCTTTGTCTCAACAACACGTCTCTCTAGGGGAGACAAGCCTGCACGGTGTACAAGGAACTCTCTACCATAGCTCCTCCTGATAATCCTAGCTAGAACCTCGGCCATCTGCTGTGAATCAGTGAAGACAAGTACACGCAACCCCATACTAGCCAGTATACTGGCTACACCAGCTGCAACTGTCCATCTAGACAAGTAGCCACTAGACACCATTACATGGTATGCTACACCCCTCCTCATAGGTGGGCCGCGTACAACTCTTACTTTCTCACCAAACAATGTCTCTCCATGTCTCTCTGGGTTACCAACTGTAGCACTAGAGCCTATGAATAACAGTTTCTTCTTTGTAAAAACCTTTAGTCTCTCAACAACAGCACGTACATGTGCTCCAAAAACACCCTCGTACACATGCATCTCATCAACTACTACATAGTCAACCCTTCTAGCCATCCTCCTAATATATGGGCTGAACACAAGTCCTATGTGGAGCATATCCGGGTTTGTAACTAGTATTTGTGGTGGGTTAAGACCTATCCTCCTCCTATCTCTAGCAGGTGTATCACCATCGTATACAGTAGCGTATGCACCACTATAGCCTAGTAGCTCTTGTATCCTCTGAAACTGGTCTCTAGCAAGAGCCTTTGTTGGATACAATACTAGTGCTCGTGGCCTAACATCTGGTTTCTCTAGACACTGGGCTATAACTGGTATTAGGAATGCTTCTGTCTTACCAGTACCGGTACCAGATACTATGACTGTATTGTATCCATCAAGTATACTCTTTATAGCCTCCCATTGAAACCTATATAGTCTCTTAATACCCCTCCTATGTAGTGCATCAACTAGTGGTTTAGGGAGACCAGCCTCCTCTATAGAAGGGCCTTTCTCTGGCTCAACAGTCTCTTCTCTACGTGAATAAACGATCCTAGCCACTCCATGGAATAGATCATCTAGTCTACCCCTAAAAACCTCTAGTGTACTATCTAGTTCTAGCTCCATAGACTATACTAGCCACCCTTCATAACCATTCTCTCAACCATGTGTTCCTTACGTGTAAGCTTTTTCCACAGCTTATAGTGTTCTTCACACAAATATACAACACCTGGTTTCCTAGGTGGGTGTGCATGGTATACTTTTAGCTTAAACCCCTTCTCCTCCAAAGGCTTTGCGTTCAGATAGCTTATCTCATGGACAGCTTCTCTATCACAACCTTCTACACTACACTTCCTCTCAGCCATGGCACTTAGCACCTCTATGTAAATATCTCTATGACGCTAACTATATAGTCTGTGTCTCTCCTACATACCATACCTTGTATACACTGCTTGGTTTAAACACTTTCTTTCCACTACTTGTTGTTATTACAATTGATCCGTCATCTTCTACATCCTCTACAACACCCTCTATAACGCCATCTCTAGTCTCTAGTACAACCCTTTTACCAAGAGTATCTAGGAGGCCTATATACTCCTTCATAATACTCTCTCTATCACGTACTATCTTGTTATACCTAGAAAACCATCCAATTACCTGTGCAAGCAACTTGTTTCTAGCAACTAGTTCCTTCTTTATATTCTTAATAGATATAGCTTCTCTAGTAGGTGGATCATTATTTACATTAACGCCTATCCCAATATACACTATGAATCTATCTGGGAAAGCTTCTGCTTCAACAAGTATACCAGCAAGCTTCATACCATCAACTATTATGTCGTTAGGCCACTTAATCCTAGCATCAATACTGAATTGACTACGCAGTATACGTGATAGTAGTACGGGGGAAGCAACTGGTACTAGTGATGCATACTCTGGTGTTAGAGACAATACAATTGTTGTCCATAGACCACCTAGGCTACTATACCATCTCCTACCATGCCTCCCTCTTCCTAGTATCTGGTATTCAGCTACAACAATACTCCATGGGCCATAGCCTTTAGCGGCTTCTTGTGTACTCCCAACAACTAGTCTATGCACTAGTCTCCATCCCCAAGGCCTTAGCTTGGAGGGATTGTCAGCTGGTCTCCAGATAGCTTTAGAACTAGTTAGTTCTAGTAAATAGTTTCTAGACAAGTCCTCTAGTATAGAACGTGTCTTTTCAACACTAAACCCAGTCTCCCAAGCTAGTTCTCTAATACCCCATTCACTCCTCCTCATTAGACACTCTAGTACCACTAGTTTCTCTAAGACATCGTCTCTATACAAGGCTCTTACTAGCCCCAGTAACGCTCTTGCTACTTTAGTATAACCGGTTTATCTAGTCTATAAATCCTTAGGGCTATAATAGTGGGTTAGATACTAGCTAGAGCTCTTATTCGGGAAATAACGTTGTTTATGCCAAGTATGTAGGGTAGGCTAGGATAGTATGACTGGAGGAACAAGTAAGCGTTTACAACACGGTTGCTAGGCTTTTTACCAGCAGGCTTTAGATCAACTACTTTGTTTCTCCATAGCCTACTAAGTAGTGTTAATATAAGGTTTCTCTTCTTCTCAGACTCCAACCCGCTATGGTATTCGTTGGGCATATACTCTGCTATAAACAATGGATTCTTTCTCATCTGCTTATTAATGTAATCCATATCGTTCTTTATAACTGGGCACTTAGTTGACAATCCATACTCTACGCTAGCAACTACAAACCGGTAGTCATCGTTGTATAGGTACTTTACTTGTTTTGGTGCATAGGGGAAGCTACGGCATATCAATGGTTTATAGATGTTGTGTACTATACACTTGTTTCCACGTAGAAAGGGGCATCCATTCTTATTGATCTCTAGTATGTAGGAGAGTGCTAGTTCAATCCCATGCACTCGATCATATACTCTATACCCTGGTTTAACAACTATCTTGATACCTAGTAGACTAGCTATCTCCTCAAGTATGACTTCCTCGAAAGACTGTATAGTTATAGGTGATAGTCTACAGCATAAACCGTCTCTTATACACCTAAACTTCTTCATAGTCTACACCTGGTAGTAGCCTGGTAGTTTCTCTCTATACAGCATACGTATACGTGATACACCGTCTATGGCTTCAATGATCTCTGCAACTGGTGGTGGGACATAGTTTTTCCAGGACTCGTCTCCAGAAGCTATTAGTCTCCTAATAAAGCTTCCACGGCACTTCTCTCTATTATAGGCTGGTGGTTCTAGGACTTCATAGCCTTCTTCTATAAAAATCCTTGCTATGATAGGGTTTAGCGTAACAACTGCATTGAATGGCGGGGAATACAGTTTTACGTAATGGATAGATGCACGGCTAACCTCTAGAGTAGGCAGTGTTATTGTTATAACCTTGTCAAGTGGTAGTTTAGCCCACTTCAGTGTCTCACGTACCATAAGTATTCTCTCACCAGCTGTAAACGGGTTCTCTGGTGTATGGCTCTGGCTGGCCATACCGATAACAACAACTACTTCTTCACACCTACTAACACACCATTTAAGCACATGATAGTGTCCATAGTGTAGTGGCTGGAAACGAGCAATCATTAGACACCGTTTCACATCCAATGCTTTAGCCAATGCGATCAATCCCTTCTATGGCTCTAGCTTTACCAGTGATACCACTAGGATAACCAATATCTATTTCCTCCGTAATTTAAATATCTCTACCCAGGATAGCTGGATACTAGGAGTCTATATGGAGTGTGTCTAGAGTTGTTTACTACTCTAGTAGGTCTTGACGAGAAAGCTTCTTTCGCTATAGCATTACTAGCTATAGCAGTATGTGTTGGATCAGAGTATCTACTACACGGCGACATATATAGCTTCCTAGTTGTTACTGGTGCTGTATCTATAGCCTTCTTACCACACGAGCTAATGCACAGGTATATGGCTAGGAAACTAGGCTGCTACAGCCGCTTCGTACTCTATCCACTAGGACTACTTCTCACGCTGGCAACAGCATTGCTACCAATAAAGTTCATAATGCCAGGGTTTGTATTGATTGCCTCTCATTACTACGACCCTGTTGTACGTAAGAGGGTTGAGGGTTTATCAGCTGTTGTAGGCCCCCTAACGAATATTGTTATAGCTGTTGTTTCACTAGCTATACTCTTGTCTCTAGCTGATAGCCTCCCACTACTAGTAGCTATATTCCTATACTACCTAGTACTAGTAAATGCTATCATATCATTCCTAAACCTACTACCAATACCACCACTTGATGGTAGTAAGATAATTGCTTGGAAACCACTTACCTGGGTAACACTATTTATTACATCAATTATACTAATGGTGATTGTGTAGAAGAGAGTTTTAAGGATACAAACTACTAATAGTTAGTGTTAATCATGTCTACTTGATATTACATAGGTATTCAAGGACTACAACACCAACCCGGTATGCATCAACACTTATGTTCTCACTACTACTAAGACTAGCATATACTATCACACCGACACTATCCTCTAGATCCCTGAATAATTCTCTTAGAAAACCAGTTACCTCTCTATAAGACTCGTGTTCTCTCGGTAGCCCAGGGATTATTATTTCTCCATACCTGTTTAGAGCTATTACAGCTTTCTTAACACCAATACCTACCAGTAGATCCCTTAACTCCATAGCATCTATTTCTTCTGCAAGACTAGTAGTTATTCTTACAACAACAGGGTTTGGCCAGTCATAGAGCCTAGTATTTACTAGAACATGTATTTTCTCCTCAACAAGTCTTGCAATGTATTCTCCACGACTAGTTAGTATAGATCCAGCTGTCTTATCTACACGTACAAGATCCCTATCCACGAGTCTGTTTATAAGGTTCCTAACACTTGTTTCACCAATACCTAGTTTCTTAGACAACAATTTTCTCCCCAAAGGCCCCTCTCTATAGAGGCTTATAAGAGCCTTTATCACGTGTCCTTCATGGTATACTGGTTTTACATAGCCTTTCATAGTAGCTACTTCCTTTAACTCTTTAACAGCACTACATAGGTCTAGGGGTATGCTTTGTTGCATCAAAGCGTTTCTCCCAATGAATATCTTAGGCTAGAAGCGTTTTAAATAAGGTGTCTCTCTAGAATAGGGTGTGCATACCTTGGAGTCGGTAGAGAGCGGTGGTTCTAGTACTAAACTTGGTAAAGCATATGTTGCATTACCATTAATGGCTCTACTACTTATCTCATCACTCTTGATCCAGAGGTTTATAGTAGGGTATGGTAGTGTATCTACCCAAGGGTTTAGAGTAGTTTATCCATCTATAGAAATGGATGCATTCTACTGTAACAACACAGTATACGTGTACATACATGGAGAATGGAATGACACTATATACCTATTAAGGCTTAGAGTAGGTAACAAGACCTATACACTAGGCTATAGCATAGGGAATGATACTGTATTTGTCATTAATGGTATCTATAAGAAGCCATTCTATGTCATAGCCACTCTAGAGTATAGAGGATATAGTTTCATAAAGTATAGTTTTGTGGAAAAGCAATGCTTATTTCCAGCCAACGCGAGTATAGCCTATATTGGTGTAGGCGATGGTGGCTAGTCTTAAGGGCAGAGACTTCCTATCACTAGCAGACTATACACTAGAGGAGATCAAGTTATTGATAGATACTACTAGAGAGTTTAAGATTAGATACTATAGTGGTGAGAGGATAATACCTGTTCTACAAGGACGTGTATTAGCAATGATCTTTGAGAAACCAAGCACTAGGACACGTGTAAGCTTTGAAGTAGCTATGAAGCAGCTTGGAGGCTACGCTATGTATCTAGGGTGGAGGGAGCTACAGCTTGGACGTGGAGAGACAATAGCTGATACAGCTAGGGTTCTATCAAGATACGTAGACGCTATAATGGCTCGTGTATATGAGCATGAGAAACTAGAAGAGCTAGCGAAATACTCTGATAAACCAGTTATTAACGGGCTTAGCAACCTCCTACACCCATGCCAAGCACTAGCTGATATATATACTATTATCGAGAAGAAAGGCTGTCCATCAAGGCTTAAAATAGTATTCATCGGCGATGGAGGAGACAATGTATTCCATAGTCTACTCCTAGGACTAGCACATTTTGGATGTAGGATAGTATTGTCTTCACCAAAAGGCTATGACCCAGACAAGAGGGTTATGGAATGGTTTAACGAGATCTCGGGGAGGACTGGTGCAGAACTAGATATTGAGAGGGAACCATATAAGGCTGTTGAAGGAGCTGATGTAGTATACACTGATGTATGGGTTAGTATGGGGCAAGAGAGTGAACGTGAGAGGAGATTAAGGGAACTAAGGCCTTACCAGGTTAACAAGGAGCTCATGGAGCACGCTAAATGGGATGCTATATTCATGCATTGTCTACCAGCTCATCGTGGAGAAGAAGTTACTGACGAGGTGATCGATGGTAGGTGGAGTGTTGTGTGGGATCAAGCAGAGAATAGGCTTCATAGCCAGAAAGCAGTGCTTGCCCATCTAATAGTCTAAGCAAACCCTATATAAACTACCCTAGCTAATCTAGTAGAGATAGTACTCTAGACTAGCTATTGACTAGGGTGCTGGGGTAGTATGAACTCTCTATACAACTACCTATACAAGGCCTATGTGTGGCTAGAGAAACACCCTGATGCATCAAAAGCTATTAGGCTTGCTGTACTCATTGGCTTCATAATACTTGGTGTATACATTAGAGCTATACCTGCACTAACCTATGGTCTAGAGCTACAGGGTAACGATCCATGGATAGAGTATTGGGCTGCAAACTATACCTATACACACGGGCTAGCTGCATGGTGGAGTCTTACACAAGAGAACCCAGTTACACACTCATTCTGGTATCCATGGGGTAGAGACTTTACCTTATCAACATACCCTGGTATAGCAGTACTGTCTGCACTAACATACCCTATTGTACAGCCATTCCATATTAGTCTTAAGGACTGGGTTGCACTACAGCCTCTAGTATACGCTGTATTATCAACTATATTCATATACCTAGCTGTTAGAGAGCTTATGGACGGTAGTGAACTAGCTGGTTTATCAGCTGCTCTACTCTATGCAGTAATACCAGCTGCTGCAGACAGGACTATGATAGGCTTTGTAGAGAAAGAAGGTGCTGGTACAGCATTCATATTCCTCTTCATATACTTCTACTCAAAAATGGTTAAGACACCACATAAGACTATGGCTAAGAAGAAGCTATTATACGCTATACTATCTGGGCTATCAATGGCTATGGTTGGATGGTTCTGGGGTGGATACCAGTACTTATTCGCGGCATTCTCGTTGTTCATGGTGTTATACCCGCTAATCTCTAGAGGAGAGCCATCACTTGAGTTTATCCTATACAACCTAGAGGTATCACTATCAAGCCTGTTATTCGTAGCACTTGCTCCAACAAACTATAAAGCACTAGGACTATACCCTGATATAAAGCCTAGAATAGGGTTAATAGCTCTAGCACTCTATATATTCCCAATAATATACTACATAGGGTATAGGAAGAAGATACTTAATCCATGGAGGTATCTGGGGCTACTAGTTGCTGTTGGAGTAGTTGGTGTATACCTTATATCACTAGGCTATATACAAGCTGGTGGACGTATAGCTTACGCACTAGGACTTAGATTCCTTGTCAAGGACCCACTAGTCTATAGCATCGAGGAACACCAGCCAGCACTACAAGCACATGGATTAGTAGGTGTATTGAATACATGGGGTGGACCGCCTTTCATACTATCAATAATTGGTGCACTATACCTGCTATACAAGGGACGTGCAGACCACTTATTCGTAGCATCACTGTTCTTCATAGCATTCTATGCATACATGAACGCTACATACCTAGAAGCTGTAGCTGCAGCATTTGGTGTGATAACAACAGCTGTATTCATAGGGTTCCTATTAAAACACATTGTACCCACTAGACACGAGATTGAGAGGAGGAAGAAGGGTAGGGTAACTATACATGAGAAATTCGGTATTGGTAGAACACTTGCACTAGTACTACTAGTACTCATAGCAATACCAACTGCTACAACAGTAGCTGATAGTGTTGAGAAACACTACTACATGATACCATCTATAATGTCTAGTGGCTCTGGCTTTGGAAAGAACCCTGCATGGTATGAGGCTATAGAGTTTATAAAGAACAATACTGGGGAGGATGCAGTAATCATCTCATGGTGGGACTATGGGTACTGGATAACAGTATGTACTGGACGTAGAAGCGTAGCTGATGGTGCAACACTTAATGGTACACAGATCAAGTGGCTTGGTAGATTCCTTACAGCTAAGAATGAGAGTGAAGCACTATGGATACTACAGAATGTATTCCATACACCAGAGGATGAGACATACGTTCTAGTATTTGATGTATTCTGGTTTATCAAGGTTGGTGAGAACCAGTATGTTGTACAACCATTCGATCAATACACTATGGCTGGACGTATAGATATACCAAAGAGTATCTGGATGATAAGGATTGGGCGTAGAGACATTAGCGACTACCTATACCTATACGTTATAGGTGATAGGAGGATCTCTATAGCACCAAGATTCGATAAACCAGAGGCTCTAGGGCTCATATATAGGATGATGGTTGATGGGATACTATATCTCAATGAGCAAGACAGGAACAACACCTATATGTTCCGCTGGTACTCGGGAACAGAGATGAGTATTGAGCCTAGATACAAGATTATTGAGGAGAACCTAGGTATTGACAAAGAAGTAAAAGTGTCTTCAGCATCCCAAATGGCTATATTCACTAGTGGTGATAGGTCTAGGACTTCTATGGTACACTTCAAACCATACAAGATCATTACAGCACCGTATATACCAGCTATAGTGAGTACTGATGGTAAAGCTGAACTTAGAGTAGTGATATTTATATACAAGGTAGACTTTTCCGGATCAGCCTCTCCATAACATGTGGCTGTGTATGGGTAACCTCTTTTATATCCCAATACCATATTTATAGTATAGTATATGGTGTATAGGGGATTGATATTTCGTAGGAGGAAAAAGGATCCTTTAAAGGCTTTAATGAGAGCACTTATTGCATCAAAGACAGCCATTAATAGGCTGAATGCTATTGAAGCAAGAGTTTCTAGTAGGAGAGAATACTTGTTACAAACAGCTATTAAGCTAGAGGATATGGGTAGGGATTACCTTGCTAAAAAGTATATTGAGGAGGCTAAGCGTTTAGAAAACATAGCTACTCGTCTAAGCTATATAAAGCTTGTATTAGAGAAGCTCTCTATGACTATAGAGTTACATATAGAGCTTAGGAGATTTAATGAAGACCTATCTGGTGTTCTAGAAGTTGTCGAGATGCTTAAGAAGCTACCAGAATCAACTATACCAGAGTTTAGCTTGACTATACATGAGATAGAATCTAGCAATAGAGAAGCTATAGAGAATGCAGGCTATGACATAGGGTATACGAGTATAGCTCCAGTAACAGTATCTGGTGAAGAAGCTGCTCGTTTACTAGAAGAAGCAAAGGCTATTGCTAAACAGAAGCTATTAGGTGAACTAGAAGCTGGCTAGGATAAACGCTATCGCCAAGACTGTTGTAGAGTACAGTGTATAGAATAGCGTGTTCCCCCTACTCCATCTAGAAACAAGTGGTTTTAGACTATATTCTCTAGAACCACCAAGTACCATGTATAGTGTCTGTAGAAAACCTTCTGCTCTACCAAACAATGTTATTGTTGATGATACAAGCATTCTCCATAAGCTATCCTTCTTCAATAAAGCAACACTATATGACTCACTAGCAATCTCTATAGAGGATGGTATAAGCCTCCACACCAGTATGATTGAGATGACTATCCACCTAGGAAACCCTATTTTCTCAACAAGATATGCTAGATGAAACGGGTTTGTTGTAGACATATAAATTAGTACAGTTGAGGCTATAACAACTATTCTTAGGAAGACTGTTAGAGAGTATAGGACACTACTATAGTCTAGTCTAGAAAAGACAAGTATTATCATAGACACAATAAATGCCGGTGCCAAAGCAGCTCTTACTGAGTGGTAATAGACTCTATAGCTCCTTATAATAAGTATTGATGATAGGGGATAAAGTAGTAGAAGTGCTTCTACATAGACATTGTTTATAGCTAGTGCAACCACTATAGCAGCAATGGTGTATATTGTCTTGATAAAAACATTTACATTATCAATAGAATCCCTAGACACTAGACTTGATACATAGAGTTCTCTATACATAAACTTAAGCATAGCCAGTGATACACCCATTCTCAATAATATAGACTCTACATGGACTCAGTAGATCAATAAAGTACTCGTCATGGCTAGCAACTACTATACACCTACCACTACTCCTAAGTATACTAGCTAGAGCCTCTACTGATCTATTATCTAGACCAGCTGATGGCTCATCTATAAACAATGGGTTATAACCTGTTATCAACGCAATAGCTATAGCAGCTTTCTTTAAACAACCATAGCTAAGGCTCATAACAGGTTTTGACAAATACTCTATCAACCCTAGTCTCTCTAGTAACTTAGAATCTCTACTAGATAATTCCTTCTTCCTAACACTAATCTCTCTATATATTGTCTCATACGTATAGAACTGACGTGGATCAACTGGTATATAAATGGGAGAACCATATACTTTAGCTACTCCATGTGATGAAGAATATATCCCGGACAACGTCTTTAATAGAGTTGTCTTACCAGACCCGTTTGGCCCATAGAATACATATACATTGTTATCCTCTAGCTCTAGACTTATAGACTTCAATACATACTCTCTACTCCTTGGATACCTATACCATAGATCTCTTGCTACTACAGTTT